>NZ_CP109137.1:5804321-6112486 GCF_035918095.1 Streptomyces sp. NBC_01750 | reverse complement strand
GAGGACGACAAGCTCAGGCTGTTCTGACCATCACGAGAAGTGTGTGTACGGCCCGGGCGGCAATGCGGTCCGGGGCCGTACCGCGTCCTGTGACGGTCAGATCACCGGCGAGGAGACGGCGCTGGAGCCGGAGGGACCGGACGCCCCGGGCGCGCTGCTGTTCGTGACCGGGGCGCTGGCCGAGTCCGGTGTCGACGGCGTGCTCGACGACGGGCTGGTGGACGGTGTGGACGGCGTGCTCGAAGGCGGGGAGGTGGTCGGAGTCGGGCTCGACGAGGAAGAGGACGGCTTCGGCGTCGGTTTCGTCGTGGGCCTGCCCGACGTCGACGGCCTGCCCTCCGGCGTCGCCGGACTCGACGCCGGCTTGCCGCCGGGCGTGGACTGCGCACCCGACGAAGAGGGCGCGCCCGGCGTCACCTTGTCCGGGTTCTTCGGTTCGCCGCCGCCCCCACCGCCCGGCCTGCTGGTCGAGCCGTCGGCCGGCACGTCCGCGTCCAGGCCGTTCTGCGAGTCTTCCTCGTTCGCGGACTGGCCGTTCCTGACCTTGTTGCCCGGGGCGTCGTTGTTGTCGGAGGTCGCGCCGAGCGTCACCACCGTGCCGAGCACCGCGGCGAGCAGCGCCCCCGCGCCCGCGGCGACGAGGTTGCGCCGGGCGCCGCCGAGGAGCGAACGGCCGCGGCCCGGCCACCCACCGCCCGCGGGCGTCTCGCGCCGCGACACAGTCGTCGCGGGCTCGTCCGAGGGCTTGCGCAGCCCCACAGAACCCAGTCCGGAAAGCCTTCCCAGCCCCGTGAGCGGCACGGCCGCCGGTACGCCTCCGGGCGGCGACGCCGACTCCTCGTGGCGCGCGGCAGGCACCTCCTCGCCCGCCGGGGTGCGGCCGCCCGGCACCGGGGCGCCCGAGCGGTCCGTCACGAGCGCCAGCGCCCTGCGACCCGCCACGGTGCCGCGCTTGTCGGCGAGCGCCCCGCGCATGCCGATCGAGGCCTCGAGCTCGGCGCGCGCCCGGTCCAGGTTGCCGTTGCAGAGCGCCAGAACGCCCAGTTCGTGGTGGAAGTACGCCTCTTCGGCCACTTCGCCCGCCAGCCGGGCCGCTTCGGAGCCGACCCGCAGGGTCTTCTCCCAGGCGCTCCAGTGCTGCCCGGCCGCGAAGGCGGGCGCCGCGCTGCGGGCCAGCAGTACGGCCGTGCTGGGGTGTCCGGACTCCTGGCCGGGCACGAGCGCGGTCAGCGCCGCGAGCACGGCGTCCGCCTCCGCCACGGCCCGCTCGGGCGTCACCGAGGGATGCCCGGCCCACCAGGCGTAGTGCTGGGCGGCGGTGTGTGCGTGTGCCGCCGCGTCGGTCGCGTAACCCTTCTCCGTCAGCTGCGCGATCACGCCGGCCGCCAGCCGGTAGCGCGTGCCGACCGGGGTGAGCAGGCCGCAGCTCATCAGTTCGCCGACAGCGGCGTCCGCGTGGGTGTCCCCCACGAGCGCCGGCAGATGCGCCTGGTGCGGGACCTCGCCACCGAGCGCGACGGCGAAGCGCAGCGTCTCGCGAGCCGACTTGCTCAGCCGGGAGGCGAGCAGCGCGGCGGGCGCGGCACCCTCCGCCAGACTCGGCAGCGGTATGTCGCCCCCCTCGACGCGGTCGGCGGGCATGTACGGGTCGAAGTCCTCGGGGTCGGTACGCAGGGCGTCGCACTGCCGCAGCAGAGCGCCGGCCTGTACGAAGCGCAGCGGCAAGCCCTCGGACTCGAACCAGAGGTCGCCCGCCCAGTTCGCCTCGTCCTCGGTGAGCGGCCGGTCCACGGTGCGCTGCAGCAGCTCCAGCGAGGCGCTGCGGCCGAGACCGCCGAGGAAGACCTCTTCGAGGTGTGAGTCCGCGGCGGGCGCGGCGACGTCGGGTGTGGCGGCGACCAGGAAGGCGCATTCGGGTGCGGAGTCCAGCAGCTCGCCGAGTGCGGCGCCACCGAACTCCAGGTCGTCGAGGAGGACGATCGCACCGATGTCACGGACGAGCGTGAGCAGCCCGGCCCGGTCGGGCCGGTGCTGAGGAGCCTTGTGGACGATGGCGTAGAGCTCGTACAGCAGCTCGGTGGGGGTGCGGCGGTGGCCGCTGAGGCGGACGACACCGTCGGGCGCTAGATCCGCGCACTCCTGTGCGACGGTGTCGAGCAGGGCGCTGCGTCCGGAGCCCGCGGGGCCGGTGAGCCGCACCGAGCGGCCTCGGCCCAGCAGCCGTACGAGCCGTCGGCGCTCCTCGTCGCGTTCCAGCAGCGGGAGCCGCGGCGCGGCAGGCCCTGCGGGTACGGGCGGCTGCGCCGCGCGCTGCAGCTCGGTGCGCTCGGCGGCGCTGTGCCGGGCCGGCGGCGCGGTCCGCTCTCCCCCATGGCCTTCGGCGTGGGCGGGGCCCCCACCGGGCGGGCAGGGCTCGATCTCGCTGCCGTCGACGGGATTGACGGTGAGCAGGAAGTCGCCCGAGACGAGCTGGACGGTACGGGCGAGAGTCGGCGCGGACTGTCCGAAGTCCGGCGTGGTGGCCTCGCGCGGCGTACGGGCCTGGCCCGCGCCCTCGCCGAAACTGTCGTTGTCCATGGTCCAAGCCCCCCAGATGCGCTTCGCTTAGCTTCGTCCCCGCCAGGATCGTGTGTTTTCTGGTGGCGGAGCCGCGTGCGGATGTGTCCCTCCCGGCTTTCTGCACGCCCCGCTGTAGCTTCGGTCCGGTGCCCGCCGCGTGGGTACGTCGAAACGGCGGGCGACCGAACCTTAGACCTTCGCTCAGTATCTATGAACCGGGGGGGTGCCGCCCCGCCCGTGACGTCACAGTCTCGTGAGGATTGCGAGCGTCGTACGGTTCACACCCGGGGAAGCGTTTCGGCCGCGATGCCGCCCTCGACGGCAAGGATGCGATGCAGCCGGGTCGCCACCAGCAGTCGCTGCATCTGCGGGGGAACTCCGCGCAGCACCAGTCGGCGGCCGCACCGGCCGGCCCGGCGGTGTGCGCCCATGATGACCCCGAGCCCGGTGGCGTCCCAGGAGTCGAGATCGGTCAGGTCGAGCACCAGGTCGCCGACTCCGCTGTCGACCGCCGCATGCAGGACCGTACGGGCGTCCGCCGCGCTGCGGACGTCGAGGCGGCCCCCGACGACCAGCTCGGCGTGGTCGCCCCTGATGTGCATATGCGCTCCCCGAGAGTGCTTCAGTGCCCTGTGTCTGTCTGTTCTGGTCTGCTTCTGTCTTGTTCCGTCTTGCACCAACTGACTGCCGTGCAGGCAGCGCGGTTGCTGCTTGTAAGCGAACCGATACCGAATTCACCCTGTGGGGTGATACCAAAACGGTCGATGAAGGTCAGTGCTTGTAGAAGCCCTGCCCGCTCTTGCGGCCGATGTCACCGGCATCCACCATCCGGCGCATCAGCTCCGGCGGCGCGAACTTCTCGTCCTGGGACTCGGTGTAGATGTTGCTCGTGGCGTGCAGCAGGATGTCCACGCCGGTCAGGTCGGCGGTGGCGAGCGGCCCCATGGCGTGGCCGAAGCCCAACTTGCAGGCGATGTCGATGTCCTCCGCGGAGGCCACGCCCGATTCGTACAGCTTGGCGGCCTCGACGATGAGCGCCGAGATCAGGCGGGTGGTGACGAAGCCGGCGACGTCGCGGTTGACGACGATGCATGTCTTGCCGACCGACTCGGCGAACTCCCGCGTGGTGGCGAGCGCTTCGTCGCTGGTCTTGTAGCCGCGCACCAGCTCGCACAGCTGCATCATCGGGACGGGCGAGAAGAAGTGCGCGCCGACGACCCGCTCCGGACGCTCCGTCACTGCCGCGATCTTCGTGATCGGGATGGCGGAGGTGTTCGAGGCGAGGACGGCGTCGTCCCGTACGAGCTTGTCGAGCGTACGGAAGATCTCGTGCTTGATCTCGAGCTTCTCGAAGACCGCCTCGACGACGATGTCCGCGTCGGCGACGGCGTCCAGGTCGGTGGTGGTGGTGATGCGCGCCAACGCCGCGTCGGCGTCGGCCGCTTCGAGCTTGCCCTTCGAGACGAACTTGTCGTACGAGGCCTTGATGCCGTCCGTACCGCGGGTCAGGGCCGCGTCGGTGACATCACGCAGCACGACCTCCCAGCCCGCCTGGGCCGAGACCTGCGCGATACCGGACCCCATGAGTCCGGCCCCGATGACGGCGAGCTTCCTGGCCACTGCGGCACTCCTTAACACCCGTTTACATGTGGACTCTCTGCGGGAGGTTAGCGCTCGTGAGGGGCCGTGTGGTGGTGAAGAGATGCGCGTCACGTCTCGTATTACGGACATCACACTGGTGCGACCCATCAGGCGTCGCATACGGCGCACTTGAGGATCTTCTCCCCCAGGACCTCCGCCATGTCGTCGGGGAGGACGAGGCCTCCGCGGGAGAACCCCCTCCGGGAAGCGGCACGGCCACCACCTCGCGGCCGTGCTGTCCGGCGCGATCATGGCGATCACCTTCGCGCCGGCGGCCGTGACGGTCGGCACACGTGTCTTCCGGCGGGCCGGTGCGTAACTAGGCTGGTCGCATGGTCAACCTCACGCGCATCTACACCCGCACCGGCGACCAGGGCACGACAGCCCTCGGCGATATGAGCCGGACGGTCAAGACCGATCTGCGGATCGCGGCGTACGCCGACGCCAATGAGGCCAATGCCGCCCTGGGCACGGCCGTCGCGCTCGGACAGCTGGACGCGGAGGTCGTACAGGTCCTCGTCCGGGTCCAGAACGACCTCTTCGACGTGGGCGCGGATCTGTGCACCCCCGTGGTCGCGGAGCCGGAGTATCCGCCGCTGCGGGTCGAGCAGTTCTACATCGACAAGCTGGAGGCTGACTGCGACCGCTTCAACGAGGAGCTGGAGAAGCTGCGCAGCTTCATCCTGCCGGGCGGTACGCCGGGGGCGGCGCTGCTGCACCAGGCCTGCACGGTCGTACGGCGCGCGGAGCGCTCGACCTGGGCGGCGCTGGAGGTGCACGGCGACATCATGAACCCGCTGACTGCCACCTATCTCAACCGGCTCTCCGACCTCCTGTTCATCCTCGCGAGGACGGCGAACAAGGAGGTCGGCGACGTGCTCTGGGTACCCGGCGGCGAACGCTAGGCCACTGTCCCGGCGGCTTCGCCCCGGACGCGCCCGCCCAGCGGGTACGGCAGGGGCGGGGCGCGGAACGAGCTCCGCGAGCGGGCTAGCGCTCGACGCCGACCCGTTCGCGCTCCGCCGCCGGTGCCTTCTTCGGGAAGAGGGTGTAGCTCCCGGCGATGATCACATTGATGCCGATGACGAAAAGCATCCTCTGCTGCCACATGCGCAGCGAACCGATGTCGCCGTCGCCGCCGACGTACCAGATCGCCACCTGCAGCAGGCCCATGGCGACCACTGCGGCGACGGTCCAGCGGGTGGCCGTCTTCCACTCGTGGATCATGCGGGCGGTGCCGTACTTCGGCGGTCCGACGGGCGGCGGACCGCCGGCGAAGCGGTGCGCGACCCGGGCGTCGACCCACTTGATCGTGTGGTGGCCCAGGCCCACGGTGAAGCCGATGTAGACCGCGGCGAGTCCGTGCTTCCAGTCCGGCGCGGCGCCGTTCTTGAGGTCGATCGCCGTCACGGCCAGCAGGACGACCTCCAGCAGCGGCTCGCAGAGCAGCACGGCCGCGCCGAGCCGCGGCATCCTCGCCGGATAGCGCAGGGCCAGTCCGGTGGCCAGCAGCACCCAGAAGCCGACCTCGCAGATCACAATCAGCGTGACGATCACGGCACTCTCCCTTCGTTCCGGCTTCACACTCCCGTCCCTACGGCGGTGAATCGTCGTCGGCAGTGACGAAGCGGCACTGCATCCTTCGATGTACTCGGCCTTCACCCGCGACGTGGAGGCTCGCGCGCCGCCTGCCGTGTTTGATGGGTCGGTGACCGCTCTCCCCCGCCCCCACCGCGACGATGTGCTCATCGCCGTGGCCGGTTTCCTCGGCGGCCTGCTGCTCTGGTCGCTGGGTCTGGACACCCGCCGCGGTCAGGGTTTCGACCCGCGCTGGCTCTCGCTGCTGCCGCTGGCGGTGATGTGCGGGGCGGAGCTGCTGCGCCGGACGATGCCGAACACCGCGCTGGCGATCGGCTGTGCGGCGATGCTGGCCGACCAGTTCACCGACGGGAACGTCGCCACGATCGCGCTGTTCACGGACCTGGTCTACGCGGCGGTCCTCTACGGCACTCCGGCCGCCGCTCGGCGCATCCCCGCCGTGTCCATGGTGGCCACCGCCGCCGTCACCGTCACCGCACTCGTCGTCTTCCAGGATGCGCAGGCCGTGCTGCTCGGTCTGCTCTTCGCGGTGGTCACGGTGGCCCCCGCCTGGACCGGCGTGAGCGTACGCACCCACCGCGACGCCGCCGAGGCGGCCCGGCTGCGTGCCGAGCAGACCGCACTGCTCGCCGAGATCGACCGCACCCAGGCCGTCACCGCCGAGCGCGCCCGGATGGCCCGGGAGCTGCACGACATGGTCGCCAACCACCTCTCGGCGATCGCCATCCACTCCACGGCCGCGCTCTCCCTCGACGATCCGAAGACCTCCCGCGAGGCACTCGGCGTCATCCGCGAGAACAGCGTCGACGGACTCGCCGAGATGCGGCGGCTGATCGGGCTGCTGCGGGAGAGCGGCGGCGAAACGTCGACGTCCGCCGTGCCCAGGCTGGCCGGCGTGGACGCGCTGCTGGAGCAGGCACGGACGAACGGCGCCTCCAGCGGCCTGGAGTTCACACTCACCGACAACCGCGGGGAGAACCTCCCACTGCCCGCACCGGTCGAGCTCGCCGCCTACCGCATCATCCAGGAGTCGCTGACCAATGCGCTGAAGCACGCCTCCCCCGGCGGGATCACGGTCGCTCTCGGCCGGGACGGGCAGATGCTGACGGTGGGCGTCACCAGCCCGTACGGGGACGCGGACGGGCCCGGACCGCGCGCCCCCGGCTCGGGAGCCGGTCTGGTCGGTATGCGCGAGCGTGTGGCGCTGCTGGCGGGGACCTTCGACTCCGGGCCGGTCACCGCCGCGGACGGAGCCAGGATGTGGCAGGTACGGGCGGAGCTGCCCCTCGACGAAGGGAACGGGACGGCATGACGATCCGGGTACTGGTCGCGGAGGACCAGGGCGCTGTGCGCGCCGGTCTGGTTCTCATCCTGCGCAGCGCGCCGGACATCGATGTGGTCGGCGAGGCGGCCGACGGCGAGGAGGCGGTACGGCTCGCCCGCGAACTGCGCCCGGATCTCGTCCTGATGGATGTCCAGATGCCGCGGCTTGACGGGGTGTCGGCGACCCGGCAGGTCGTCGCCGAACAGCTTGCCGACGTCCTCGTGCTGACCACGTTCGATCTGGACGAGTATGTCTTCGGGGCGTTGAGAGCGGGGGCCGCGGGCTTTCTGCTGAAGAACACCGAGGCCCACGACCTTCTCGAGGCGGTACGCACAGTGGCGCGCGGCGAGGGGCTCATCGCCCCGGCGGTCACCCGTCGGCTGATCGCGGAGTTCGCGGCGCCACGGTCCGCCAACGCGCGCGGCCCCGCCGTCCTCGACCCACTCACCAGACGCGAGCGCGAGGTGCTCTCCTGTATCGGTGAGGGGATGTCGAACACCGAGATTGCGGGGCGGCTCGACATGGCCGAGGCCACGGTGAAGACCCATGTGAGCCGACTGCTGGGCAAGCTGGCGCTGCGCAGCCGGGTTCAAGCCGCCGTACTGGCACGGGAGTTGGGTATCTGACCCACTTCTGACTCGCCGTCCGGTGCACGTCCGGCCCGCGTGGGACTCAGACCTCACGCGCAAACCGACCCGCGGCCGATCCCACCCTCTCGCCCACCCACCACAGCTTTGGTCTGGACCTATTGACGATTGGTCCAGACCTTCCTACTCTCACCGGACACGCTGCGGTGAGCCGTCGCAGGGTGCGCAGTTCACGGACCACCCCGATTGTCCGTCCGCAACTCGAGGAGCACCCCTTGAGCACCCAAGCCCCCCTCCACCGAGATAAGTTCAGATCCAGAGCCGTCGCGGGTCTGACTGCGCTGCTGCTCCCCCTCGCCGCCATGGTCGGCCTCGCCTCGCCCGCCCAGGCCGCCGCATCGGCCACCGCAAGCTACGTCAAGGTCTCCGACTGGGGATCCGGCTTCGAGGGCAAGTGGACGGTGAAGAACACCGGCACGACCTCCCTCGGCTCCTGGACCGTCGAGTGGGACTTCCCCTCCGGCACCTCCGTCACCTCCGCGTGGGACGCCGACGTCACCAGCTCCGGCACCCACTGGACCGCCAAGAACAAGAGCTGGAACGGCACTCTCGCGCCCGGCGCGTCCGTCTCCTTCGGCTTCAACGGCGCGGGCCCCGGCGCCCCCTCCGGCTGCAAGCTCAACGGCGCCTCCTGCGACGGCGGCAGCGTCCCCGGCGACAACCCGCCCTCCGCCCCCGGCACCCCGAGCGCGTCCGGCATCACCGACACCGCGGTGACGCTGAGCTGGACCGCCGCCACCGACGACAAGGGCATCAAGAACTACGACGTACTGCGTGACGGCGCCAAGGTGGCGACCGTGACCGGCACGACGTACACCAACACCGGGCTCACGGCCGGCACCGACTACTCCTACACCGTCCAGGCGCGTGACACCGCGGACCAGACAGGACCGGTCAGCGGCGCCCGCGCGGTCCGCACCACCGGCGGTGGCGGCGATCCGGGCCCCGGCCCGGGCTCCACGGTCAAGCTCGGCTACTTCACCGAGTGGGGCGTCTACGGGCGCAACTACCACGTGAAGAACCTGGTGACCTCCGGCTCCGCCGCCAAGATCACGCACATCAACTACGCCTTCGGGAACGTCACGGGCGGACGCTGCGCGATCGGTGACGCCTACGCCGACTATGACAAGGCCTACACCGCCGACCAGGCGGTCGACGGCGTCGCGGACACCTGGGACCAGCCGCTGCGCGGCAACTTCAACCAGTTGCGCAAGCTCAAGGCGAAGTACCCGAACATCAAGGTGCTCTGGTCGTTCGGCGGCTGGACCTGGTCCGGCGGCTTCGGCCAGGCCGCGGCCAACCCGGCGGCCTTCGCGCAGTCCTGCTACGACCTGGTCGAGGACCCGCGCTGGGCCGATGTCTTCGACGGTATCGACCTGGACTGGGAGTACCCGAACGCCTGCGGTCTGTCCTGCGACACCAGCGGCGCCGCCGCCTTCAAGAACGTGATGCAGGCGATGCGCGCCAAGTTCGGTACGAACAACCTGGTCACCGCCGCCGTCACCGCGGACGCCTCGTCCGGCGGCAAGATCGACGCGGCCGACTACGGCGGCGCGGCCCAGTACGTCAACTGGTACAACGTGATGACGTACGACTTCTTCGGCGCCTGGGCCGCACAGGGCCCGACCGCCCCGCACTCCCCGCTCACCTCGTACCCGGGCATCCCGCAGGCGGGCTTCAACTCCGCCGAGGCGATAGCCAAGTTCAAGGCGAAGGGCGTGCCGTCGGCCAAGCTGCTGCTGGGCATCGGCTTCTACGGACGCGGCTGGACCGGAGTGACCCAGAGCACGCCGGGCGGCACAGCGACGGGACCGGCCCCCGGCACCTACGAACAGGGCATCGAGGACTACAAGGTCCTCAAGAACAGCTGCCCGTCCACCGGAACGATCGCCGGCACGGCGTACGCGAAGTGCGGCAGCAACTGGTGGAGCTACGACACCCCGGCCACCGTCGGCTCGAAGATGAGCTGGGCGAAGGGCCAGGGCCTGGGAGGCGCGTTCTTCTGGGAGTTCAGCGGTGACACCACGAACGGAGAGCTGGTCGGCGCGATCAACAGCGGCCTGAACTAGCCGTCCGGACCAGCACTGCGTACAGCGAAGCCCGGGAGGCCTGCTCTCCCGGGCTTTGTCACACTCTCAAGCTACGTTCCCGCTTCCCCGGACTTCGTCCGGGGGCACCCCCACCCAACGAGACAGCCTATTTATGCCACATTGACTCTCCCCCAGACTCCGCCCGGGGGCACCCCCACCCAACGAGACAGCCTATTTATGCCACATTGACTCTCCCCCAGACTCCGCCCGGGGGCACCCCCACCCAACGAGACAGCCTATTTATGCCACATTGACTCTCCCCCAGACTCCGCCCGGGGGCACCCCCACCCAACGAGACAGCCTATCTATGCCACATTGACTCGTTGGCCGGGCGGAGCCGCCTCGAGCCAGGCAAGGAAGCCGGTGAGCGCGTCCTCACTCATCGCCAGCTCCAGGCGTGTCCCGCGGTGGCGACAGACGAGCACGACCGCGTCGGACAGCAGCGCCAGCTCCTCCTCACCCTCGGGCGTACGGCGTGCGACGACCTCGATGGCCGAGCGCTCCAGGAAGCGGCGCGGGCGTGGGGCGTACGAGAAAACCCGAAACCACATGATCCGGTCACCGCTGTAGCGGGCGACGCCGTACACCCATCCCTTGCCGGAGACATCGGTCTCCTCCGGGATGTTCCAGCGGAGGCTGCAGTCGAAGGTGCCGCCGGAGCGCTGGATCAGCCGCCGGCGCAGCCCGAAGACGAAAAGCCCGATCACCACCAGTGCGACGACCAGGCCGCCCACAAGAAGAGCGAGGAACATCTCCACCGACCTCCTCGCATCGTCCAGTAACGGGAATTCCGCTCGTACCTTCACCTGCATTGCCTCAGCCGCGGCACGCTCTGGAGAGTTCCAGGCCGGGCCGCGGCTGAGACGGAAACTGTCGGCGGGGCGCCTAGCGCACCGCCACCGCGCGCAGACGGACATCGGCGCGCCGCTCTGCGGCGGCGTCCTCGTCCGACTTGGCGCGCTCCAGCGCCCGCTCGGCGCGCTGTGCGTCGATCTCGTCCGCGAGCTCGACGATCTCCGCCAGCAGAGAGAGCTTGTTGTCCGCGAAGGAGATGAATCCTCCGTGGACAGCAGCGACGACGGTCCCGCCTTCGCTCGTACGAATGGTCACCGGGCCCGATTCCAGCACACCGAGCAGCGGCTGGTGACCGGGCATGACGCCGATATCGCCGGACGCGGTGCGCGCGACGACCAGGGTGGCCTCGCCGGACCAGACCTGTCGGTCCGCGGCGACCAGCTCGACATGCAGCTCAGCAGCCAAGGGTGGCTCCTCGGGTCACCACCCGGCGGTTCTGCCGGGTGTTGGGTCAAATTCTAGTAGGCGTAGTGAGAGGGGCGGGACACCCGCCCCTCTCACGGAGTCACGGGACTCAGGAGACGCCGAGCTCCTTGGCGTTGGCCTTGAGGTCCTCAATGCCACCGCACATGAAGAACGCCTGCTCGGGGAAGTGGTCGTACTCACCGTCGCAGATCGAGTTGAACGCGGCGATCGACTCGTCGAGCGGCACGTCCGAACCGTCCACGCCGGTGAACTGCTTGGCGACGTGGGTGTTCTGCGACAGGAAGCGCTCGACGCGACGGGCACGGTGGACAACGAGCTTGTCCTCCTCGCCCAGCTCGTCGATACCGAGAATCGCGATGATGTCCTGGAGGTCCTTGTACTTCTGGAGGATCCCCTTGACGCGCATGGCGGCGTTGTAGTGGTCCGCCGCGATGTACCGCGGGTCCAGGATGCGGGACGTCGAGTCCAGCGGGTCGACCGCCGGGTAGATGCCCTTCTCCGAGATCGGACGCGACAGAACGGTCGTCGCGTCCAGGTGGGCGAAGGTGGTCGCCGGCGCCGGGTCGGTCAGGTCGTCCGCGGGGACGTAGATCGCCTGCATCGAGGTGATCGAGTGACCGCGGGTCGACGTGATGCGCTCCTGCAGCAGACCCATCTCGTCAGCCAGGTTCGGCTGGTAACCCACCGCGGACGGCATACGGCCGAGCAGCGTGGAGACCTCGGAGCCGGCCTGGGTGTAACGGAAGATGTTGTCGATGAAGAAGAGCACGTCCTGCTTCTGCACATCGCGGAAGTACTCCGCCATGGTCAGACCGGCAAGCGCGACACGGAGACGGGTGCCCGGGGGCTCGTCCATCTGACCGAAGACAAGCGCCGTCTTGTCGATGACGCCGGACTCGGTCATTTCCTCGATGAGGTCGTTGCCCTCACGGGTACGCTCACCGACGCCCGCGAACACCGACACACCGTCGTGGTTGTTGGCGACGCGGTAGATCATTTCCTGGATCAGAACGGTCTTGCCGACACCGGCACCACCGAACAGACCGATCTTTCCACCCTTGACGTACGGGGTGAGAAGGTCGATGACCTTGACGCCGGTCTCGAACATCTCGGTCTTGGACTCGAGCTGGTCGAAGGAGGGCGCCTTGCGGTGGATCGGCCAGCGCTCGGTGACCTCGACCGTGGACGGGTCCACGTTCAGGATCTCACCGAGGGTGTTGAACACCTTGCCCTTGGTGATTTCGCCGACCGGCACCGTGATGCCGTTGCCGGTGTCCGTCACCGTGGCCTGGCGGACCAGACCGTCGGTGGGCTGCATCGAGATCGCGCGGACCACGCCCTCGCCCAGGTGCTGGGCGACCTCGAGGGTCAGCTTCTTGAGCTTGCCGTCCTCGGCCGGGTCGGCGACCTCAACGGTCAGCGCGTTGTAGATCTCGGGCATCGCGTCGACGGGGAACTCCACGTCGACGACCGGGCCGATGACCCGGGCGACGCGGCCCGTGGCGGCGGCCGTCACTTCGTTCTCGGTAGTCGTCGTCACTTACTTGTCACTCCCCGCGGTCGCGTCGGCCAGGGCGCTGGCGCCACCGACGATCTCGCTGATTTCCTGGGTGATTTCGGCCTGGCGGGCCGCGTTGGCAAGCCGGGAGAGGGTCTTGATGAGCTCTCCGGCGTTGTCGGTCGCCGACTTCATCGCGCGGCGGGTGGCAGCGTGCTTGGAAGCAGCGGCCTGAAGCAGCGCGTTGTAGATCCGGCTCTCGACGTACCGCGGCAGCAGGGCGTCGAGGACGTCCTCCGCCGACGGCTCGAAGTCGAACAGCGGAAGGATTTCGCCCTTCGTACCGGACTCCTCGGCCGCCTGCTCGAGGCTGAGGGGCAGCAGCCGGTTCTGTACCGGCGTCTGCGTCAGCATCGAGATGAACTCGGTGAAGACGATGTGGAGCTCGTCCACGCCGCCCTCGGCCGTGTCCTGCTGGACGGCCTCGATGAGCGGAGCCGCGACCTTCTTGGCGTCCGCGTACGTCGGGTTGTCCGTGAAGCCACTCCACGATTCCGCGATCTTGCGCTCGCGGAAGCCGTAGTAGGCGACACCCTTGCGGCCGACGATGTACGTGTCGACCTCCTTGCCCTCACCACGGAGCCGCTCGGTGAGCTGCTCCGCCGCCTTGATGGCGTTGGAGGAGTAGCCGCCGGCCAGACCACGGTCGCTCGTGATGAGCAGTACCGCGGCGCGGGTCGGGGCGTCCGCCTCGGTGGTCAGAGGGTGCTTGGTGTTCGACCCGGTGGCCACCGCGGTGACCGCGCGGGTGAGCTCGGTCGCGTACGGCGTGGAGGCCGCCACCTGGCGCTGCGCCTTGACGATGCGCGAGGCGGCGATCATCTCCATCGCCTTGGTGATCTTCTTGGTCGCGGTGACGGATTTGATGCGACGCTTGTAGACC
Organism: Streptomyces sp. NBC_01750; assembly: GCF_035918095.1. Taxonomy (NCBI): domain Bacteria; kingdom Bacillati; phylum Actinomycetota; class Actinomycetes; order Kitasatosporales; family Streptomycetaceae; genus Streptomyces; species Streptomyces sp. NBC_01750. The sequence continues at coordinate 6,098,904 of NZ_CP109137.1, read as the reverse complement.
CGGAGCTGGGCTCCCATGAGTCAGGTCCCTTCCGTCGTCACTTGGAGACGTTGACGGCCGGCGCGTCTTCGCCCAGAAGCTTGCCGTCCGAGGTCTCGAACTGCCGCTTGAAGGCGGTGATGGCGTCTGCGATCGACTGCAGCGTGTCGTCGGACATCTTGCCGCCCTCGGCGATGCTGGTCAGAAGCTCCTTGCGCTCGCGGCGCAGGAACTCGAGCAGCTCGGTCTCGAAGCGGCGGATGTCGGCGACCGGGACGTCGTCCATCTTGCCGGTGGTGCCGGCCCAGACGGAGACGACCTGCTCCTCGACGGGCATGGGCTGGTACTGGCCCTGCTTCAGCAGCTCGACCATGCGCTTACCGCGCTCCAGCGAGGCCTTGGAGGCCGCGTCCAGGTCGGAGCCGAAGGAGGCGAACGCCTCGAGCTCACGGTACTGGGCGAGGTCCACGCGAAGCCGGCCGGAGACCTGCTTCATGGCCTTGTGCTGGGCGGAGCCACCGACACGGGAGACCGAGATACCGACGTTCAGGGCCGGACGCTGGCCGGCGTTGAACAGGTCGGACTCCAGGAAGCACTGACCGTCGGTGATGGAGATGACGTTGGTCGGGATGAACGCCGACACGTCGTTCGCCTTGGTCTCGACGATCGGCAGACCCGTCATCGAACCGGCGCCCATGTCGTCGGAGAGCTTGGCGCAGCGCTCCAGCAGACGCGAGTGCAGGTAGAAGACGTCGCCCGGGTAGGCCTCGCGGCCCGGCGGGCGGCGCAGCAGCAGCGACACGGCGCGGTAGGCGTCGGCCTGCTTCGACAGGTCGTCGAAGATGATCAGGACGTGCTTGCCCTGGTACATCCAGTGCTGGCCGATGGCCGAACCGGTGTACGGGGCGAGGTACTTGAAGCCGGCCGGGTCGGACGCCGGAGCCGCGACGATCGTCGTGTACTCGAGGGCGCCTGCCTCCTCCAGCGCACCGCGCACGGACGCGATGGTGGAGCCCTTCTGACCGATGGCGACGTAGATGCAGCGGACCTGCTTCTTCACGTCACCGGAGCGCCAGTTGTCGCGCTGGTTGATGATCGTGTCGACAGCCAGAGCGGTCTTGCCGGTCTGACGGTCACCAATGATCAGCTGACGCTGGCCGCGGCCGATCGGCACCATGGCGTCAACGGCCTTGTAGCCGGTCTGCATGGGCTCGTGCACCGACTTACGGACCATGACGCCCGGAGCCTGCAGCTCGAGGGCGCGGCGACTGTCGGTCGCGATCTCGCCGAGGCCGTCGATCGGGTTGCCGAGCGGGTCGACAACGCGGCCGAGGTAGCCCTCGCCGACGCCGACGGAGAGCACCTCACCGGTGCGCTGCACCGGCTGGCCCTCCTCGATACCGCTGAACTCACCGAGGACGATCGCACCGATCTCGCGCTCCTCGAGGTTGAGGGCGAGACCGAGGGTTCCGTCCTCGAACTTCAGCAGCTCGTTCGCCATGGCCGAGGGAAGGCCCTCGACCTTCGCGATGCCGTCACCGGCAACGCTGACCGTACCGACCTCCTCGCGCGAGGCCGCGTCCGGCTGGTACGACTGGACAAAGTTCTCCAGCGCATCCCGGATCTCCTCCGGCCGGATCGTGAGCTCCGCCATCTGGGTTCCCTGCTCTCCTTGTTGGGCCCGAAGTTTCTTAGGGGGTCTGGGGGCCGACCCCCAGGAATCTTCTGCAATCTCTGCACGGCCCAACCGGGCCGCTCGTACTGCTTCGTACTGCTTGTTCAGTTGGTGGCTGGTCAGCCGGCGATGCGGCGGCCCGCCTCGGCGAGACGTGCCGCGGTGGTGCCGTCGATCAGCTCGTCGCCGACGCGCACCTGCACTCCGCCGAGGACCTCGGGGTCCACGTCGAGGTTGAGGTGCATCTCTCGGCCGTAGATGCGAGACAGACGGGCGCCGAGGCGCTGCTTCTGCTCATCGGTCAGCGGCACCGCCGAGGTGACGACCGCGACCATCCGGTCCCGGCGCGCCGCGGCGAGCTTGGACAGGGACTCGAGTCCAGCTTCCAGGCTACGTCCCCGGGGCTGGGTCACAAGACGGACGACCAGCCGCTCGGTGACCGGATTCGCCTTGCCGTCGAGCAGCCCGCGCACCAGGCCGCCCTTGGCGGACGCCGGCGCAGACCTGTCGGTCAGCGCGGCACGCAGCTCGACGCTGGAGGCGACGATCCGGCCGAACCGGAACAGCTCGTCCTCGACGTCGTCGAGAGCACCGGCCCGCTGCGCCGCGGTGAGGTCGGCGGTGGCCGCCAGCTCCTCGACCGCGTCGACCAGATCGCGCGACCGCGACCAGCGGGAGCGGACCATGCCCGCGAGCAGGTCGACGGCTTCGCTGCCCACCTGACCGCTCAGCAGCCGCCTGACCAGCTCGGCCTTGGCCTCGCCGGACTGCGCCGGGTCGGTCAGGACCCGACGCAACGACACCTCACGGTGGAGCAGCGCGGTGACGGCGGCCAGCTCCTCGGCGAGCTTCGCCACGTCGACCGACGTGTTGTCGGTCAGCGCGTCGAGAGACTCGCGTGCGGTAGCCAGTGCCTCGCGGCTCGCTCCGTTCATCGCGTGGCCTCGGCCTTCGAAGCGCCGTCCTCGAGAGCCTCGAGGAAGCGGTCGATGGTGCGGCTCTGTCGGGCGTAGTCCTCGAGGGACTCACCGACGATCTTGCCGGCCAGTTCGGTGGCGAGCTTGCCCACGTCCTGACGCAGCGCCGCGGCCGCGGTCTTGCGGTCGGCCTCGATCTGGGCGTGACCGGCAGCGATGATCTCCTCACGCTGCCGCTGGCCTTCCGCCCTCATCTCCTGGATGATCGCGGCGCCCTGCTCGGTCGCCTCCTGGCGCATACGAGCGGCCTCGTGGCGGGCCTCGGCGAGCTGAGCCTTGTACTGCTCGAGCACACTCTCGGCTTCGATCTTGGCCGCATCAGCCTTCTCGATGCCACCCTCGATGGCCTCTCGGCGCTCTTCCAGAACCTTGTTGATGTTCGGGAGGAGCTTCTTGGCGAGGAAACCGAAGACGATGACAAAGGCGATGAGGCCGATGACGAGCTCGGGCAGCGGCGGAATGAGAGGGCTCTCCACCTCCGCGGCTGCGAGAGGAACCAGAGGGTTCACATCAGTGCCTTTCGTCTAGTTGGCTGGTCGTGGATCCGAAGATCACTGGCCGTAGACGAACGGCATGACCAGACCGATGAGGGCGAGCGCCTCACAGAAGGCGAAGCCGAGAATCTGGTTCTGGCGGATCAGGCCGGCCGCTTCGGGCTGGCGAGCAAGAGCCTGGGTGCCGTTACCGAAGATGATGCCGACGCCGACGCCGGGGCCGATGGCGGCGAGGCCGTAACCGATGGAGCCGAGGGAGCCGGTGACGGCAGCAAGGGTCTGGGACATGCCAGTTCTTCCTTCTCTTTCACGGACCGGTGGGGGTTGGCCACCGGACGACAATGGGGTTCAGGGGTGGGCGGTCAGTGGTGCTCGGCGAGCGCGCCCTGGATGAAGCTGCAGGCCAGGAGCACGAAGACGTATGCCTGAACCGCTTGGATGAAAAGCTCGAAGAGGGTCATGACCAGGACCATCACGAACGAGACGCCGGCGTAGGCGATGCCGATTCCGTTCAGCAGGTACCAGCTGGCGATCGTGAAAAGCAGCAGGAGCGTGTGTCCCGCGAACATGTTCGCGAAGAGTCGGACCGCGTGCGTGAAGGGGCGGACCAGCACGTTCGAGAAGAACTCGATGACGACGACCAGCGGCAGAATCGCGCCGAGCGACTTGTCGTAGCCGGTCAGATTCTTGAAGCCGCCGACAAAGCCGTGTTTCTTGAAGGTCAGGGTCATCCAGATCACATAGACGATGGCCGCGAGACCAGCCGGGTAGGCGATGATCGCCGTCACCGGGAACTGGGCGAGCGGAATGATCGACCAGAGGTTCATCATCCAGACGAAGAAGAAGAGCGAGACCATCAGCGGGACGTACTTCTCGCCGGCCTTCTTGCCGATGATCTCGTAGACGATGCCTCGGCGGACGAAATCGTAGCCGGTCTCGGCGACCATCTGGAGCTTGCCGGGAACGACCTTCGGCTTGCGGAAGGCCGCCCAGAAGAAGCCGACGATGATGACCGAGCCGAGCAGGGCCAGCAGCATCGTCTTGTTGAAGTAGATGTTGCTGTCCGCATTGCCGAAGATCGGCTCGAACAGGAACGAATGCAAGCCGGGAGCCGGGAAACCACAACCGGAGAAGATGTGGCAGTCGGTCTCGAAGGCGAGCACCGTCGTCGGGTCAGCACTCACCGCGGGCTCCTTCAGCGTGGCGCATAGGTACGGCAACCTCGTTGTGTCGGCGCGGCGCACAGCCGCTGATCGGCACTGGACTGGTGTTACGAATGTGGGGGCGGCTGGCAGGCAGGGAGCCTCGCGATTGAGCAGGCGTCAGCTCAGATGCCCGCGCCCGCAGTGCCGCAGTTGGCACCGGACGATAGCAGGATCGCGAACGCCCGCTTATACCGGCCCTACCCCTCACGAGGAAGACCCCTTGTTCTCGGGCTTCTTGCCCTCGGAGGAGTCCGGTTCGACATAAAGGATTTTGGCCTTCATGTGCGCACGGGTCTGCGCGGCGATCCACACGAGGGTCGCTGCGACCAGCGTGATCGCGAAGGCCTTGGGGTTGAACAACGTGGTGTTCTTGAACGCGGCGACAAAGATGAACAGCAGCAGAATCTGTGCCGTATAGAGCATGAGCCCCATGGCCTGGAACAGATGCGGAAGCGACTTGGCCGTCCGCTCCAGGACCACCAGCCCGATCCCCATGAAGAGGATCACGATCAACGTCGCAACAACAGCGCCGAGAGCTCCCTTACCACCGGCAACCAACGCGCTGATCCCGACGGCAACAGCGCCGGCGACAGCGGTGGGTACGGCGACTCGAAGGAGAGTCCGGACGTCGTTGGACGGCATGGCGGCAGCTCCGCTTGCTTGGTGGGGGCAGTGGTGTCGTCATGGACGAGCGTAGGCCCGGTCCGAGTTGGGTCCTCGGGGCCAAAGAACCGTCGCACTACGATCCCTCGGCTCGTCTCCGGGTCTCGTGAACGGTATCACAAACTATTTGATGAGGTCTTTACCTGAGCGGTGTGCTGACTGTCACACATGAGAGTGAGTGCGCGCGTGTGTGCACTCAAACTGGTCGCCATGTCTGGTAATGGGCGGACATGCAGAGACACGTCACCCGCGGGTTCCGGCCTTCCGCCGGTCCGGGAAACGCGAACGGGGGCCGATAGCAGTCGCTCCGTTGACGCCCGCCGGAACGGGGGGCCGCTCCTCGGGCGCCCCCTCCGACGCCTCCGGCTCGTACGCAAGCGCCGGAACAGAGGACTCCGGAAGCACCTCGCGGCGCCGGTAACGCGGCGGAACGAAACCCTCCGCCCAGCGCGGGGCGCGCGGAGTGAAGCGCGGCAGCAGCAGAAGCACCAGGCCCACAGCGCTCAGCGCCACAATGAGCAGAACGCTCCACATCGACGCCGAGTGCACCGAGTACGCGACGACACCGAACGCGATCAGCGCCGACCAGAAGTACATGATCAGGACCGCGCGGCTGTGCGAGTGTCCGATCTCCAGCAGCCGGTGGTGCAGATGGCCACGGTCCGCCGCGAACGGCGACTGCCCGTTCCAGGTACGGCGGACGATCGCGAGCACCAGGTCCGCGACCGGGATCGCGATGATCGTCAGCGGCAGCAGCAGCGGGATGAAGACCGGCAGCGCCGCGTGCGTGGCCTGGCGAGTGCTGCCCTCGAAGATCTTCAGGGCGTCCGGGTCCACCTGTCCTGTCACCGAGATCGCGGCCGCCGCGAGCACCAGACCGATCAGCATCGATCCCGAGTCACCCATGAAGATCCGCGCGGGGTGCATGTTGTGCGGCAGGAAGCCCAGGCACATGCCCATCAGGATCGCGGTGAACAGAGTCGCGGGAGCGGCGGCCTCGATGCCGTAGCTGAACCAGATCCGGTACGCGTACAGGAAGAAGGCCGCGGCGGCGATGCAGACCATGCCGGCGGCGAGGCCGTCCAGGCCGTCCACGAAGTTCACCGCGTTGATGGTGATGACGACGAGGGCGACGGTCAGCAGGGTGCCCTGCCACTGGGTCAGCGAGACGGTGCCGACGCCGGGCACGGGGATCCACAGGATCGTCAGACCCTGCATCACCATCACACCCGCGGCGATCATCTGGCCGCCGAGCTTGATCAGGGCGTCGATCTCGAACTTGTCGTCGAGAACACCGATGATCCAGATCAGCGCCGCGCCGGAGAGCAGTGCGCGCGGTTCGTTGGACAGCTCGAAGACGCTGTTGAGGTTCTGCAGATGGTCGGCGACGAGCAGGCCCGCGCACAGGCCGAAGAACATGGCGATGCCGCCGAGTCTCGGTGTCGGCTCTCGGTGTACATCGCGGGCGCGGATCTGCGGCATCGCACCGGTCGCGATGGCGAACTTCCGCACCGGCCCGGTCAGCAGATACGTCACCGCAGCCGTGACACAGAGCGTCAGCAGGTAATCACGCACGGGCTGCCCCACAGGAATCGCTGGCCATCTCAGCCCCACACCCTAGCTCTGGTAGCCACATGCTTGAGGACATACGGGGACCGACGACGGTTGCACGACGTACCGGCTACCCCTGATAAGGCGGAAATCTACCCGTCAGCTCACGCACCTCCGCACGGATCTTCCTCGCCTCCTCGCCGTCCTCACGCATCGCCGCCGTGAAGAGTGCCGCGATCCGCGCCATCTCCGCCTCGCGCATGCCCTGGGTGGTGACGGCAGCGGTGCCCAGCCGGATGCCGCGCCCGTCCCCGTACGGCAGTGCGCAGGTGTCGAGGACCATACCCGCCGCGGCGAGACGGCCGCGGGCCACCTTGCCCTCCACACCCAGCGGAGCTGGATCCGCGCTGATCAGATGGGTGTCGGTGCCGCCGGTCAGCACCGCGAAGCCCTCCGCCTCGAGTCCGTCGGCCAGTACCCGCGCATTGGCGACGACCTGATGGGCGTACGCCGCGAAGGCGGGCGTCGCCGCCTCACCGAAGGCGACGGCCTTGGCGGCGATCGTGTGCATCTGGGCGCCGCCCTGGGTGAAGGGGAAGACCGCCCGGTCGATGCGTGCGGCCAGGGCGGAACCGCAGAGGATCATCCCGCCGCGTGGCCCGCGCAGCACTTTGTGGGTGGTGGCGCACACCACATCGGCGTACGGGACGGGGCTGGGGGCCGCGCCGCCGGCGATCAGGCCCATCGGGTGCGCGGCATCGGCGATCAGATAGGCGTCCGCCTCGTCCGCGATCTCGCGCAAGGCTGCGTAGTCGGGATGGCGGGGGTAGGAGATCGAGCCGCAGACGATGGCCTTGGGTCGGTGCTGCCGGGCCAGGACGCGCACCTGGTCGTAGTCGATCAGTCCGGTCTCGGCGTCGACGCCGTAACCGACGAAGTCGAACCAGCGTCCGGAGAAGTTCGCGGGCGATCCGTGGGTGAGATGCCCCCCGTACGGCAGTCCCATGGCGAGCACGGTGTCGCCTGGCTTGAACAGCGCCGCGTACGCCGCGAGGACCGCTGAGGAGCCGGAGTGCGGCTGCACATTGGCGTGTTCGGCGCCGAAGAGAGCGGTGGCACGCTCGACGGCGATCCGCTCGGCCGCGTCGACCAGCTCGCAGCCGCCGTGGTGGCGGGCGCCGGGGTAGCCCTCGGCGTACTTGTTGGCGAGCGGGGAGCCGAGGGCGGCGAGGACCGCGGGTGAGGTGAAGTTCTCGGCGGCGATGAGCTGGAGACTGTCGCTCTGCCGTCCAAGCTCTCCCAGGACCACTTCGGCGATCTGCGGGTCCTGTCGGCGCAGGGCTTCGAAATCCGCGCCGGGGGTGGTGATGCGGGCGGCGTCTGGTGCAGCGGTGACCGGCATCTGTGGCTCCAGGCGTGGGCGGGCCGTAACTGTGTCCTCCCGGGGACGGTGCTACCAGCGACCGACGCCGCGGGCCCGGCCCCCCGGCCGGGGAGTTCGGCAGGCTGAGCGGATCGTCCTCGCGAGGGTGAATCCCAGTGGAAACCAATGTAGGCCGGTGCGACGCGCGATGCGCGCCGATCGTCCGGGCGAGCCGTCAGTGACGCGCCGAGACCCCCGTCAGGGCCGTCACCACAGGGTCCAGCGCCTGGTTGATCTCGTCGCCGATCGAGCGGAAGAACGTGATCGGCGCGCCGTAGGGGTCGTAGACCTCGTCGGCGTCCGGGCTCGGGGCGAGCAGCCAGCCGCGCAGCGCCGCCGCCGCTCTGACCAGGGCACGAGCACGCTCGACGACGCCCTCGCGCGGCTCCGGCAATGTTGCCGGGTCGATCGCCCGTACAAGCCGGGTGAACTCCTTGAGCGTGAAGGTCCGCAGGCCCGCCGAGTGACCCATCGAGATCACCTGCGCGCGGTGGTCCCGCGTCGCGGTGAGGACGAGGTCGGCACGGATCACATGCTCGTCGAGGAGTTCGCGGCCGACGAAACCGGTCGCGTCCGCGCCGAAATCGGCCAGGACGATCTCGGCGTTGGCCTCCATCGGGGCGCCTTCGTGGCCCCAGGTGCCGGCGCTCTCCACGATCAGGCCACCCGTCAGCGGATCGCCGAGGCGGTCGCTCAGGGCATGGCGGGTCAGCCGCTCGGTGATCGGCGAGCGGCAGACGTTGCCGGTGCTGACGTGGAGGATGCGGAAAGTGGAGGTGTCTCCCCCGGACTCCGCCCGGGGGGACCCCCAGGATTCCGCTATGCCACGCCCCTCAGGGACGGTCAATTGGCCACCTCGAGGTCGGGTACGACCTTGCGCAGCTCGTCCGGTGAGAGCGCCCCCTCGCGCAGCAGGACCGGGACCTTGCCGGTGACGTCGACGATCGAGGACGGGACGATGCCCGGCGTCGGGCCGCCGTCCAGGTAGACCGAGACCGAGTCGCCGAGCATCTCCTGCGCGGCGTCACAGTCCTCCGGCGCCGGATGTCCGGTGAGGTTGGCGCTGGAGACGGCCATCGGGCCGACCTCGGTGAGCAGCTCGATCGCGACCGGGTGCAGCGGCATCCGGATCGCGACGGTGCCCCGGGTGTCGCCCAGGTCCCACTGCAGCGAGGGCTGGTGCTTGGTGACGAGGGTCAGCGCGCCCGGCCAGAAGGCGTCGACCAGCTCCCAGGCCTGCTCGGAGAAGTCGGTGACCAGGCCGTGCAGGGTGTTCGGGGAGCCGATGAGGACAGGGGTGGGCATATTGCGGCCGCGCCCCTTGGCCGCCAGCAGGTCGGAGACTGCCTCGGAACCGAAGGCGTCCGCACCGATCCCGTACACGGTGTCGGTGGGCAGCACGACAAGCTCGCCGCGGCGAACGGCCGACGCGGCTTCACGCAGACCAGTCGTACGGTCGGTCGCGTCGTTGCAGTCGTATCGCCGTGCCATTTAACGGCCCTCCTCGGACAGGGTCTGGAGATGATGCTGCGGGTCAGGATTGCCGGTCACGGCATGGCCTTGCGTGCGGTCGCGAAGCGCGGCCGCCGGTTCAGGTCGGGATGGTCGGCCGCGTCCGCCCATCCGGCCTCCTCGTTGAAGATCCACGGCACTTGGCCGCCCTGGGTGTCGGCGTGCTCGATGACCACCAGGCCGCCGGGCCGCAGCAGCCGGTGAGCGGTCCGCTCGATACCGCGGATGGTGTCCAGGCCGTCCTCGCCGGAGAAGAGCGCCATGCCCGGGTCGTGGTCACGGGCCTCGGGCGCGACATACTCCCACTCGGTGAGCGGGATGTACGGCGGGTTGGAGATGACCAGGTCGACCTGGCCGTCGAGCTCCGGCAGAGCGGTCAGCGCGTCGCCCTGGTGCACGGTGACGCGGGAGCCCTCGGCGTTCTTGCGGGTCCACCGCAGCGCGTCCTCGGAGAGCTCCACACCGTGCACGCGCGAGCGCGGCACCTCCTGCGCCATGGCGAGCGCGATGGCCCCGGAGCCCGTACACAGATCGACGATGAGCGGCTCGACGACATCCATGGCCCGTACGGCGTCTATGGCCCAGCCGACGACCGACTCGGTCTCCGGGCGCGGTACGAAGACGCCCGGGCCGACCTGCAGTTCGAGGAAGCGGAAGAAGGCGCGTCCGGTGATGTGCTGGAGCGGCTCACGGGCCTCGCGGCGGGCGACCGCCTCCCAGTAACGGGCGTCGAAGTCCGTGTCCTTGACGTTGTGCAGCTCTCCCCGCTTCACGCCGTGCACGAACGCGGCGAGCTCCTCCGCGTCGAAGCGCGGCGAGGGCACGCCGGCGTCGGCCAGCCGCTGGGTGGCCTGGGCCACCTCGGCAAGCAGCACAGAACGGGGGGACGGGGGTCGTCCCCCGGGAGTTAGCTGCACGCTGGTCCTCCGGGGCTGGGGCGGTGTACTGGGCTTACTGGGCGGCGGCGAGCTTGGCGGCGGAGTCGGCGTCGACACAGGCCTGGATCATGGCGTCCAGATCCCCGTCGAGCACCTGGTCCAAGTTGTACGCCTTGAAGCCGACGCGGTGGTCGGAGATCCGGTTTTCCGGGAAGTTGTACGTCCGGATCTTCTCGGAACGGTCGACCGTACGGACCTGGCTGCGGCGGGCGTCCGACGCCTCCTTCTCCGCCTCCTCCTGTGCCGCGGCAAGCAGCCTGGAGCGCAGGATACGCATCGCCTGCTCCTTGTTCTGGAGCTGGCTCTTCTCGTTCTGGCAGGAAGCGACGATGCCGGTCGGCAGATGCGTGATGCGCACCGCGGAGTCGGTGGTGTTGACGGACTGGCCGCCGGGGCCCGACGAGCGGTAGACGTCGATCCGCAGGTCGTTGGCGTAGATCTCGACGTCGATCTCCTCCGCCTCGGGCGTCACCAGAACGCCTGCCGCAGAGGTGTGGATACGGCCCTGGGACTCGGTGGCCGGCACCCGCTGCACGCGGTGCACTCCGCCCTCGTACTTCAGCCGCGCCCAGACGCCCTGTCCCGGCTCGGTCGCGCCCTGGCCGCCCTTGGTCTTCACCGCGACCTGGACGTCCTTGTAGCCGCCCAGCTCGGACTCGGTGGCGTCGATGATCTCGGTCTTCCAGCCGACGCGCTCCGCGTAGCGCAGATACATCCGGAGCAGGTCACCGGCGAACAGGGCGGACTCGTCGCCGCCCGCGCCGGCCTTGACCTCGAGGATGACGTCCTTGTCGTCGCTGGGGTCGCGCGGCACGAGCAGCAGCCGCAGCTTCTCGGTGAGCTCGTCGCGCTGTTTGTCCAGCTCTTTGACCTCGGCGGCGAAGTCCGGGTCGTCGACGGCCAGTTCACGCGCGGTCTGGATGTCTTCCCCGGTCTGCTTCCAGGAGCGGTACGTGCCGATGATCGGGGTCAGCTCGGCGTAACGCTTGTTGAGCTTGCGCGCGTTCGCCTGGTCCGCGTGGACCGAAGGGTCGGCGAGCTTCTTCTCAAGATCGGCGTGCTCGCCGATCAGTTCCTCGACCGCCTCGAACATCGGGTGCTCCTGGTTTTGTACGCGAGTACACGAAAGGATTGCTGCTCAGAATGGACAAAGCGCCGGCCTCGGCCACCCCGAGCAGGGGCGGCCAAGGGCCGGCGCAGTGGCTCGCTACTTCTTGGCGGAGCCGGCAGCCTTGCCGAAGCGGGCCTCGAAGCGGGCCACACGGCCACCGGTGTCGAGGATCTTCTGCTTGCCCGTGTAGAACGGGTGGCACTCGGAGCAGACCTCGGCACGGACGTTGCCGGACTCGATGGTGCTACGGGTGGTGAACGACGCGCCACAGGTACAGCTGACCTGGGTCTCGACGTACTGGGGGTGGATGTCGCGCTTCAAGGGTGTCTCCTAGTTTCGGGAGGGCACCGGGTCGTACACGCGGATTGCTCGTACGTGAACCGGGGCCGACGTACCAGTCTGCCAGGACCGGCCGTATCTCCCAAAACCGGGGTCGGGCCGGAGGTATTCCCTGCCGCGCTCAGCGGCTCTGCACGAGGGAGCCGGCAGCGCCCTTGTCGCCGGCGGAGTCCTTGACGGCGGAGGCGGGGATGGGCCTGTCCTGCTTGAGCGCGGTCCAGACCTGCCGGGAGGCCGTCTTGATCGGGATCACGCGGTTGGGGTCGGCGGGGTCGTACTCCACCGGCATCGTGATCATGTGCACGTCCTGGGGGCCGAGACCGCTGAGCCCCTTGGCGAAGCTCATCAGCTCCTTGACGGAGTCGAGCTCGGAATCGGGCGTGATCGCCTTGGTGCCGGTGTCGGCGACGTCGTAGAGCTTCTTCGGGTTGGTGAAGACGCCGACGTTCCTGACCTGATTGATGAACGCCTTCATGAACGCCTGCTGGAGCTGTATCCGGCCGAGGTCGCTGCCGTCGCCGACGCTCTTGCGGGTCCGTACGAGACCGAGCGACTTCTCCCCGTTGAGGGTGTGCGTCCCGGGCTTCAGGTGCAGATGGCTCTTGGAGTCGTCGATCGGCTTGGTGGTGGTGATCTCCACGCCGCCCAGCTCGTCGATGAGCTTCTTGAAGCCGGTGAAGTCGACCTCGACGTAGTGGTCCATGCGGATGCCGGACATCTTCTCGACGGTCTTCACCGCGCAGGCCGGACCGCCGACCTCGTACGCGGTGTTGAACATGGCGCGCTTCGCGCCGGAGACGGATGCGGATGCGGATGAGCCCTTCTCGCCGGCACACCGCGGTCGCTCGACAAGGGTGTCGCGCGGGATGGAGACGACACTGGCCTTCTTGTGGCCCTCGTAGACGTGCACCATCATCGCGGTGTCGGAACGGGCGGCGCCCTCGTCGACGCCGTACTCGGCGTTCGCGCCGGAGCGGGAGTCGGAGCCCAGGACCAGAATGTCCATGGAGCCGTTGTCGACGTTCTCGGGGCGGTCGGTGCCGAGTGCGGCATTGATGTCGACGCCCTGGATGTTGCCGTTGAGCTTGAAGTAGACGTAACCGAGGCCGGAACCACCGACCAGCACCAGACCCGCGGCGGACCACGCGGCGATGGTCAGCGCCCGGCGGCCCCCGCTGGGCTGCTTACGGCGCTTGCCGCGGCTGCGTATTCGGCTTCCGGTGCTGCTCTGCTCGCCCATGCTCTCCTCGGCTCTCTATGGTCCCGCTACCCCCTGCCGTGGTGTTCAGGCGCGGTTTGTCGGCACTTGGTCAGACGGTGAAGCACCATGAAGGGTTGCACAGGAGCCCGAGAGCCCCCTGAGAAACGCCTGGTGCCCACCGCGCACTGCGCGGTGGGCACAAGTCGGCGTGTGCGCTGGGGCTTTAGCCGAAGAGGTTGTACGCCTGCCAGCCGGTACCGAAGGCGACACGTGTGGCGAAGATCCCACCCGTGGACTTTCCGTTACCGGGGTAGAGCCAGAGCTTGCCGGTGGTGTCACGGGCGAGCAGGTCGGCGTTGCCGTCGCTGTTCACGTCACCTGTGGTGACAAGGGCGTTCATGCTGCTGAAGGCGCCCACCAGCACCCGCGGCGCGAAGGCGGCGGAGACGTTGCCGGTGCCCTTGTAGAGGTACGTCTGCCCGTCGGAGGCACGCGCGAGGAGGTCGGCGTTGCCGTCGCCGGTGAAGTCACCGTGACCGCGGACCATGCCGTACTGGCCCCAGCCGCTGCCGACCAGGACCGGCGCGGCGAAGCCGCCGTTGCCCTTGCCCGGGTAGATGTAGAGCTTGCCCGCGGAGTTGACCGCCAGCATGTCGGGCAGGTCGTCGCCGGTGACATCGCCGGGCGTCAGGATCTGCTTGTACGAGCCCCAGGCCTTGGCGACCAGCTTGGACTCCCACTCGTCGAGAGCCGGGTTGTAGTGGTCCCAGAACACGTCGCCGTTGCTGACGCGGTACAGCATGTCGCCGAAGTCGTCGCGGTTCAGGTCGTTCTGCGCCATCAGGTTGATGCCGCCGAAGTTGCCGTGGTTGAACGTGCGTGTGAGGCCGGTCACCTTCGAGGTCCAGCCGAAGAGCGTGCTGTCCGAGGCGCGGCGGGCCAGCAGGTCGGCCGTGTGGTCGTTGTTCCAGTTGGTGTCGTCCGCCCGCGACTGGATCTGCGCGGAGTACGTGGACACCTTCGCGTAGACCGTGTACTTGCCCGCGGCCGAGCAGTTCACATCGCCCCAGGACACCAGGCCGACGAGCTTGCCGCCGGCCACCAGCGGGCCGCCGGAGTCGCCGTTGCACGCGGTCTCGGAGGTCGCGTCGGAGCCGGTCGGCGGAGCGCCGGCACAGACCATGTGGCCGGCGATGAATCCGCCGGGGTAGGCGGCGCTGCAGGTGCTGTTGGAGTTGATGTCCGCGTCGGCCGTCTTGAGCGTCTGCGAGATGCCGGGCTCGGTGGAGCTGGTGCGGCCCCAGCCGTACACCTTCGCGTCCGTACCCGGCGTGTAGACCGCCGAGTCGGTGGGCTGCACGATCTTCAGCGGCTTGACGGCGACCGGCTCGGTCAGCGTCAGGACGGCCACGTCGTTGTCGATGGTGGCGCTGCTGTATCCCGGGTGGTTCCACTGCCGGTACGCCCCGACGAGCTTGCCGCCGTGGAAGTCCCAGTTGCCGGCGGTGTCCTGCGTGGGGAGCTGGTCGGTGCCGGTGATGATGGCGCCGCCCTGGTAGAACTTGCGGCCCTTGACGCAGTGCGCCGCCGTGGCGACCTTCGTCGGGGCGATCACCACACCACCGCAGAAGTAGCCCAGGTCGTCGGTGGTGTCGTCAGGGGTGCCCATGTCGTCCGTGTAGTGGACCTGGGCCATCCACGGCGCGGTGGAGATGGTCGTCTCGCTGCCGCCGATGATCCTCGGGTCACGCGTCGGAGCGTTGGTCGCGGCCTCACGGGGCGCCTTGGTGTCGCGGGCGTCGGCCACCATGGCGTCGATGACGCGCTCGCGCAGTTCCTTGGTGGACGGCGCCGTGGGCTTCGTCGCGTCGTAGCTGATCTTCGGCTGCTGACCGGCCTCGGCGGCCTGGGAGCCGGACATGGCGACGCCGGTACCGACCAATGCGATGACTGCGGCGGCGGCCGGGACCGCGATTCTCATTCGGCGCTTGTGCCGACCACCACGGGTGCGAATCTGCACTCGGTAACCCCTCGGGTTGAACCGGCGGAGCGCACGGCGCACCACCGGAAGACAAACGGGTAGCGGTGGGGCTGACGAGTAACAGGGCAGTCCGGATCCGAGGCCCCCCGGCCTCTCTCGGTACTGCGGCGGAATTCCCCCCCACCAGTAACCAGGACATGCTACGCCCGTCAACTGCGCGTTGACCAGCGGCTGGTGGGGCGTACGTGAAAACGAGACCGCCCCGTCACTTCCGTGCCGGGGCGGTCTCGTTCACTGCGAAGGAACGTCAGTCGTTGCCGTTTCCGGCGGACGGAGTCGTCTTCTGGATCTGCAGCAGGAATTCGGCATTCGACTTCGTCTGCTTCATCTTGTCCAGAAGCAGCTCGATCGCCTGCTGCTGGTCGAGCGCGTGCAGCACCCGGCGCAGCTTCCAGGTGACGGCGAGCTCGTCGCTGCCGAGCAGGATCTCTTCCTTACGGGTGCTGGACGCGTCCACGTCCACCGCCGGGAAGATGCGCTTGTCCGAGAGCTTCCGGTCGAGCTTGAGCTCCATGTTGCCGGTGCCCTTGAACTCCTCGAAGATCACCTCGTCCATGCGCGAGCCGGTCTCGACCAGCGCGGTGGCCAGGATGGTCAGCGAGCCGCCGTCCTCGATGTTCCGCGCGGCACCGAAGAAGCGCTTCGGCGGGTAGAGCGCGGTCGAGTCGACACCACCGGACAGGATGCGGCCGGAG
Source organism: Streptomyces sp. NBC_01750 (assembly GCF_035918095.1). Lineage (NCBI taxonomy): Bacteria > Bacillati > Actinomycetota > Actinomycetes > Kitasatosporales > Streptomycetaceae > Streptomyces > Streptomyces sp. NBC_01750. The sequence goes on along the minus strand of NZ_CP109137.1, from coordinate 6,083,100 downwards.
GCCGGCGCCGCGAGGTTGTACGCACGGCCCAGGCGGGTGATCGAGTCCAGCAGCACGACCACGTCGTGACCCAGCTCGACGAGGCGCTTGGCGCGCTCGATGGCCAGCTCGGCGACGGTGGTGTGGTCCTCGGCCGGGCGGTCGAAGGTCGAGGAGATGACCTCGCCCTTCACCGACCGCTGCATGTCGGTGACCTCTTCCGGACGCTCGTCGACCAGGACGACCATCAGGTGGCACTCGGGGCTGTTGACGGTGATCGCGTTGGCGATCGCCTGCAGGATCATGGTCTTGCCGGTCTTCGGCGGGGCCACGATCAGGCCTCGCTGGCCCTTGCCGATCGGCGCGACGAGGTCGATGATCCGGGTCGTCAGGATGCCCGGGTCGGTCTCGAGGCGCAGTCGGTCCTGCGGGTACAGCGGGGTCAGCTTCTGGAACTCCGGGCGCCCGCGGCCGGATTCGGCCGCCATGCCGTTCGCCGAGTCCAGGCGTACGAGCGCGTTGAACTTCTCACGGCGCTCGCCCTCCTTCGGCTGCCGCACCGCGCCGGTGACGTGGTCGCCCTTGCGCAGGCCGTTCTTGCGGACCTGGGCGAGGGAGACGTACACGTCGTTCGGGCCCGGCAGGTAGCCGGAGGTCCGGATGAACGCGTAGTTGTCGAGGATGTCCAGGATGCCCGCGACGGGGATCAGGACGTCGTCCTCGGAGACCTGCGGCTCGTTGCCGAAGGAGTCCTCGCGGCCGCGACGGCCACGACGGTCGCGGTAACGGCCACGGCGTCCACGCCGGCCGCCCTCGAAGTCGTCGTCGGCCTCGTCGGCACGCGGGCCCTGCTGACCACCCTGCTGGCCGCCCTGGCCGCCCTGACCGCCCTGACGCTGCTGGCGCTGGCCGCCCTGCTGGTCGTCGCCCTTGCCGCGACGGTCGCGCTGACGGTCACGGCGCTCGCCGCCGCGGTCGCCGCCGCGCTCACCACGCTCGCCACGCTGGCCCCGGTCCTGGCGGTCGCGCCGGCCCTCGGCGGTGTCGGCGGCGGCCTCTGCCTTGGCATCCGGCTGAGCGTCCGTCTTGACGTCGACGGCCGTCTCGGTCCTGGCCTCTGCCTTGGCCTCGGTCTTGGTGTCCGGGCTGCCCGCCTGGGCGGTGGCCCGACGACGGCGGCGCTCACCGGCCGGCTGGTCGTCGCTGGCCGGCTGACCGGGAATGTCGATCTGCTGCTGCGCGACGGCCTTCTCGGCCTTGTCCGCCTTCTCGGCAGCGGCCGTGGACTCGTCGCCCGTGCGCGCCTTGGAGGTGGCGCGCCGCTTCGGCTTGGTCTCGGCCTCGCCGGTGCCCGCCTCGGCGCTCTTCGGCGCGGACGAGCCCCCGCCCGCCTGCGCCTCCTTGATGACCTCGATCAGCTGGCTCTTGCGCATCCGCGCAGTGCCCCTGATCCCGAGGCCGGACGCGACCTGCTGCAGCTCGGCCAGGACCATGCCCTCGAGGCCGGTGCCGGAGCGGCGGCGCCGTGAGGTGGTGCCAGAGGCAGCACCTGCGGCGGGCGCGGCGGTGTCGACGTTGTTGTCGGCAGTCACGCCCATCAGATCGGTGGTGTCGCTCACGAAGGGTCCTTCCCTGGAGCGGACGTCGGCCTTCTGGCTCGGCGACCGGTTGTGCTGTCCGACGGCGGTCCTGGCTTGCGGACCGTGTCGGAGCGGTGGTCCCGCCGGCAATTAACGGCGGAGAGATATACGTGCAAAACCCGGCCCGAGGTTCCCCCTGCTCGGCCCACTCCTGGAAAAGCGAGGGGTTTCGTGCCGTTTCCGGAGCGTGCTCGAAGCTGCTCAGGCAGGCTGCTCAGGCAGTCGGGGAGGCTCCCGGAAGAATGTTGGTCCCGAATGGGGACGCTAAGCACCGCGCCACAAAAACGTCGGGTGCAGACTTGAGGTTAACACTACCGGCTCCAACAAACATTCCCCCTCTCCATCACCGGCAATCTTGGTGTCGCTACGGGGCGAGCGGCAGAACACTCGCTCCCGCGACGTCGAAGGTGAGCCGGTTGGCCGCCCACCCCTCGCCCGCCAGCCGTGCGACCTTGTCGGCCACACCGTCCTCGGTCAGCGCGAGCACCGTCGGGCCGGCGCCGGAGATGACCGCAGGGACGCCGTCGGCGCGCAGTCGGTTGACCAGTTCCACGCTCTGCGGCATCGCCGGGGCGCGGTACTCCTGGTGGAGCCGGTCCTCCGTGGCGGGCAGCAGCAGCTCGGGGCGCCTGGTCAGCGCCTCGACGAGGAGGGCGGCGCGGCCCGCGTTGGCGGCTGCGTCCACATGGGGGACGCTGCGCGGAAGCAGCCCGCGCGCCGTCTCGGTAAGCACCGGCTTGCCAGGGACGAAAACCACCGGAACGACGGAATCGGAAGGATCCATCCTGATGGCGCGCGCCGCTCCGCCGTCGGTCCAGGCGAGCGTGAAGCCGCCGAGCAGACACGCGGCGACATTGTCGGGATGCCCCTCGATCTCGGTGGCGAGTTCGAGCAGCGCCTCGTCGTCGAGCCTGGCGTCGCCGCCTATGGTCACGGCGCGGGCGGCGACGATGCCGGCGCAGATGGCTGCCGACGACGAGCCCAGACCGCGCCCGTGCGGGATGCGGTTGGCGCAGACGACCTCGAGGCCGCGCGGCTGTCCGCCGAGCAGGTCGAAGGCCGTACGCAGGGAACGTACGAGCAGATGGCTTTCGTCGCGGGGAAGCGTCGTGGCGCCCTCACCCGCGATGTCGATGTGCAGACCGGAGTCCGCGACCCGGACGACCACGTCGTCATACAGCCCAAGGGACAGCCCGAGGGCATCGAAGCCCGGGCCGAGATTGGCGCTGGTGGCGGGGACGCGCACTCGGACGGCGGCGGCGCGGAACGCTGGACCGGCCATCGCTCGATGACACTCCTTGGTTCTGACTGCGAGATTTTTCGAGAGTTACGAACACCCGTGGGCCGTAACGGCAACAACACCGCGGCATATGCGGCGGGGCGGGATCAGGTACAGCGTAGCGAAGGATGGCTGAGTGGCGACATAGGGCGCACGGGAGGCGCACGATGCGTGTCGTAAGTCTCCTGTGCCCCTACGTACACCGTTGTCCGGCTTGCCATGCTTTCTCAGGTGCGCCCCGGGAAGGCAGGGCGGGGCTCTGCGGCAGAGCCCTATGCCAGACCTTTACCCAGAGCATTACCCGAGTACCCGGAGCCTTACCGCGACGTTCGCTCGGGGCTCTGGGCGGGGCTTCCCGCGCAGGGCTCTCAGCGCAGTGCCCTCCGCACAGTGCCCTGCGCGGAGGCCTTACGCAAGACCGAGCTGCTCCGCGGCCGCGGCCGCGTCGACCGGCACGGTGACCGGCTGGGGCGCTCCGGCGACCGCCCAGTCCGGATCCTTGAGTCCGTTTCCGGTGACCGTGCAGACGATTTTCTGGCCCGGGTCGACCTTGCCCTGCTCGGCGGCCTTCAGCAGACCGGCCACGGAGGCGGCCGACGCGGGCTCCACGAAGACGCCCTCCTGCGAGGCCAACAGCCGGTAGGCGCGCAGGATCTCACGGTCCGTCACCTCGTCGATGAAACCGCCCGACTCGTCCCGCGCGGCGAGCGCGTACTGCCAGGAGGCCGGATTGCCGATCCGGATCGCGGTGGCGATGGTCGACGGGTCCTTGACGATCTCGCCGCGCACGATCGGCGCCGAACCGGAGGCCTGGAAGCCCCACATCCGGGGAGTGCGCGTGGACATCCTGTCCGCGGCGTACTCCTTGTACCCCTTCCAGTACGCGGTGATGTTGCCGGCGTTGCCGACGGGCAGCACGTGGATGTCCGGGGCGTCGCCGAGCGCGTCGACGATCTCGAACGACGCGGTCTTCTGGCCCTCGATACGGAATGGATTGACCGAATTGACCAGCGCCACCGGGTAGTTCTCGGACAGGCCGCGCGCCAGGTTCAGGCAGTCGTCGAAGTTCCCGTCGACCTGCAGGATCCGCGAGCCGTAGACCAGCGCCTGCCCCATCTTGCCGAGGGCGATCTTGCCCTGGGGCACCAGGACGGCGCAGACCATTCCGGCCCGTACGGCATAGGCGGCGGCCGAGGCGGAGGTGTTGCCGGTGGAGGCGCAGATGACCGCCTGCGCGCCCTCCTCCTTGGCCTTGGTGATCGCCATGGTCATACCGCGGTCCTTGAAGGACCCGGTGGGGTTGGCGCCCTCGACCTTGAGGTACACCTCGCAGCCCGTGCGCTCGGAGAGGACCTGCGCCGGGACGAGCGGCGTGCCACCCTCGCCGAGCGTGACGACAGGCGTCGTGTCCGTCACCGGGAGACGCTCCCGGTACTCCTCGATGATGCCGCGCCACTGGTGGGTGCCGTTGGTCGTCATGGGTCCCTTACTCCCCTTCAACACGCATGATGCTGGCGACACCGCGCACGGTGTCGAGCTTGCGCAGCGCCTCGACGGTCCCCGAGAGGGCGGCGTCGGGCGCGCGGTGGGTGACGACGACGAGGTCGGCCTCGCCGTCCTTGCCCTGCTGACGGACCGTATCGATGGATACGCCGTGCTCGGCGAAGACCGTCGCCACCTGGGCGAGTACGCCAGGCTTGTCGGCCACGTCGAGGCTGATGTGGTACCGCGTCACCACCTCGCCCATGGGGCTCACGGGCAGCTGGGTGTACGCGGACTCGCCAGGACCGGTGGAGTCGGCGAGCTTGTTGCGGCAGACGGCAACGAGGTCGCCCAGCACCGCGGAGGCGGTCGGCGCGCCGCCGGCGCCCGGACCGTAGAACATCAGCTGCCCGGCCGCCTCGGCCTCGACGAAGACGGCGTTGTACGCCTCTCGGACGGAGGCGAGCGGGTGGCTGAGCGGAATCATCGCCGGGTGGACGCGGGCGGTGACGGACCGGCCGTCGGCCGCGCGCTCACAGATGGCGAGGAGCTTGACCGTGCAGCCCATCCGCTTGGCGGAGGCGATGTCGGCGGCGGTGACCTCGGTCAGGCCCTCGCGGTAGACGTCGTCGAGGCGTACGCGGGTGTGGAAGGCGATCCCGGCGAGGATGGCGGCCTTGGCGGCGGCGTCGAAGGCCTCGACGTCGGCGGTCGGATCGGCCTCGGCGTACCCGAGGGCGGTGGCCTCGTCGAGCGCCTCGGAGTAGCCGGCGCCCGAGCTGTCCATCTTGTCGAGGATGAAGTTGGTCGTGCCGTTGACGATGCCGAGCACGCGGTTGACCTTGTCGCCCGCGAGGGACTCGCGCAGCGGCCTGATCAGCGGAATCGCACCCGCGACGGCGGCCTCGAAGTAGAGATCCCTGCCGTGCTCCTCGGCGGCGGCGTAGAGGGTCGCGCCGTCCTCGGCCAGCAGCGCCTTGTTGGCGGAGACGACGGACGCGCCGTGCTCGAACGCGGCGGTGATGAGGGAGCGGGCGGGCTCGATGCCGCCGATGACCTCGATGACGACGTCGATGTCTCCGCGTTTGACCAGGGCTGTCGCATCGGTGGTGATCAGCGCGGGGTCGATGCCCTCGCGCACTTTGGAGGGCCGGCGGACCGCCACACCCGCCAGTTCCACCGGAGCGCCGATACGGGCCGCGAGGTCTTCGGCGTGCGTCGTCATGATGCGCGCCACCTCTGAGCCGACCACTCCGCAGCCCAGCAGCGCCACCTTCAGCGGACGCGTACGCATCATCCGACCTCGTTTCGTGTGCATCAACGGTGTGGACCAGTCTCACTCACCGGACGGGAGTTTCTATCCCCCGTCCGGCATGCGAGACATCTATCTCAACTAACCGACATCCAGACGCAGGAGATCTTCCTCCGTCTCACGCCGGACGATCACCCGCGCCTCGCCGTCCTTGACAGCGACGACGGGCGGGCGGAGTGCGTGGTTGTAGTTGCTGGCCATGGACCGGCAGTACGCGCCGGTGGCGGGCACGGCGATCAGATCACCGGGCGCGAGATCGGCCGGGAGGAAGGCGTCCTTGACGACGATGTCGCCGCTCTCGCAGTGCTTGCCGACGACGCGGGCGAGCATCGGCTCCGCCTCGGACGTCCTCGACACGAGCGCGACGCTGTACTCGGCGTCGTAGAGGGCCGTACGGATGTTGTCCGACATGCCGCCGTCGACGGAGACGTACGTACGCAGCCCCTGGAGCGGCTTGACGGTGCCGACCTCGTACAGGGTGAACGCGCTGGGCCCGACGATGGCGCGGCCCGGCTCGACGGAGATCCGGGGCGTGCGCAGCTTCGCCGCCTCACACTCGCGGGTGACGATCTCGCTGAGGGCCTTGGCGATGTCGTGCGGCTCGCGCGGGTCGTCGTCGGACGTGTACGCGATGCCGAGACCGCCGCCGAGGTCGATCTCGGGCAGCTCGATGCCGTGCTCGTCCCGTACTTCGGCGAGCAGCCGCACGACGCGGCGCGCGGACACCTCGAAACCGGCCATGTCGAAGATCTGCGAGCCGATGTGCGAATGAATGCCGATGAGCTCGAGGCCGTCGAGCCTGAGGGCGCGCCGTACGGCTTCGGCGGCCTGCCCGTCGGCGAGTGCGATCCCGAACTTCTGGTCCTCGTGGGCGGTGGCGATGAACTCGTGCGTGTGCGCCTCGACGCCGACGGTGACGCGGATCTGGACGCGCTGGCGCTTGCCCTGGCGCTGCGCGATGTGCGCGACACGGACGATCTCCTGGAAGGAGTCGAGGACGATGCGCCCGACGCCGACGCGTACGGCCCTTTCGATCTCTTCCTCGGACTTGTTGTTGCCGTGGAAGGCGATGCGGTCGGCGGGCATGCCGGCGTCGAGGGCGGTGGTGAGCTCGCCGCCGGAGCAGACGTCGAGATTGAGGCCTTCCTCCGTGAGCCACCTGACGATGGCCCGTGACAGGAACGCCTTGCCCGCGTAGAACACATCGGCGTCCTTGCCGAAGGCGTCGGCCCAGGCACGGCAGCGGGCCCGGAAGTCGGACTCGTCGAGGAAGTAGGCGGGAGTACCGAACTCCTCAGCCAGCCGCGTCACTTCGATCCCGCCGACGGCGACGGCGCCGTCCTCGTTCCGGGTGACCGTCCTGGCCCAGACCTTCTCGTCGAGGACGTTGAGGTCGGTCGGCGGGGCGGTGTAGTGGCCCTCGGGGACGACATCCGCGTGGCGGGGCCCGGCGGGGTGTGCGGAACGGCTCATGGTGTCTCTTTCACAGGTGTTCGGGTGCGCTGATGCCGAGCAGGGACAGGCCACCGGCGAGCACCGTCCCGGCGGCTTCGGCGAGCGCGAGCCGGGAGCGGTGGGCGGCCAGGGGTTTTTCGTCGCCCATGGGCAGCACCGTGTGCTGGAAGGCGAGGAGGGCGTCGGCCGTGTCTTCCAGATACCGGGCGAGCCGGTCGGGGGCGCGGTGACGGGCGGCGCCGGCGAGTGCGGCGGGGTAGTCGCCGATGGCGGTGGTGAGGGCGGCGGCGTCGACATGCGTTTCGGGGGCACTGCCGAAGTCGAGTTGTGCGGCGTTACGGGTGAGGGCGCGGGTGCGGGAACAAGCGTACTGGATCTTGAACAGTGGGTTGCTCTCCTGCCGCGTCATCAGCTCGTCCCCGACAAAGGGGTGATCGTGCCCGGCAGGTCGCAGCAGCGCCCAGCGCGCGGCATCCGGCCCGAGCCGCCGGAGGAGTTCACGGGCGCTCTCCCCGGCGGGCACGGGGGTCACATCCGTGGGCAGGTGGCGGCGTCCCCCCTGCGCCTCGACGCGCACGCCCAGCTCGGCCCAGACCGGGTCGGCCGCCCCTTCGCAGCTGGTACGGACGAGGGTGCCCTGCGACACCAGGATCCGGCGCAGGGCATCGGCGGTGACGGCAGCACGCACCTCGGCGCGGTAGCCGGGTTGCGCGACCGCCCCGGTCGGCGCGATCCACCCGTACCTGCTCCCCCGCTCCAGCACCTCCCGTACGAGCGCCTGCTGCGCGCCCGCGTCCAGGGTGATGTTGAGGAAGCCGGGCCCGGTGATCTCGATCCCGGCGATCCCGGGGACCTCGGCGATCCGGTGCCGCAGCATTTCGGCCACCGCGCGGGGCCGCTGCCCGGCCGGCCCGGCGAGCCGTAGGGCGACATTGGTGGCGTAGTCCCCGCAGCCACCGGGCCGGGGCCGCTCGACACTGACACTCTCGGGCACGGGCGCCCGCAGCGCACCGTCCTCCACCGCGCGGCACACGGCGTGCAGCACGGTTCGGGAGAGCTCGGCGGGGGTCACGGGACAAGCGTATGGGAGGGAGGGGGGCCCTTCGCGAACCGGTTTCGCGATGCGGTCAGCCGCGTGCGCTTCCCGCCCGCCCGGCGCCATGCCTGCCGTCGACGGACGGCGGGCCCTCCCTGTGCATCAACTGCCGTACGAGACGGACCAGCTCGGACGGTTCGAAGGGCTTCGCGAGAAAGGCGTCCACACCGGCGGCGAGCCCGTTCTCCACCTCGTACTGCGTGCAGGCACTGATGATCGCGACGGGCAGATGCCTGGTCCGCGGATCGGCCCGCAGCCGGGCGACGGTGCGCAGCCCGTCGAGGCGGGGCATCACGACATCGAGCGTGATCACATCGGGGCAGACGCGATGGACGACATCCAGACACTCGGCACCATCGGCCGCGGTCACGACCTCGAAGCCCTCCAGCTCGAGATTGACCCTGATCAGCTGCCGTATGACCCTGTTGTCGTCGACAACGAGCACCCGGCCGGACGCGCCTGACACAACTCGAGAGTAGGTCGGGGGGCAGGGCCGCGTCCGGGTTTTGCCGACTTCCACCCTGGCCGCGCGCCGCGAGCGGGCGGGGGACGGGGGCGAGGGGATGGGCGCGGGGGCTGCAGCTGGGGGCGGAAATACCTGTTCACGGCGACCCTGTGGGAGCTGGTAGGGTTCTACCCGTCGCCGCAGAAGTGCGGTGGAACGCCCCCGTAGCTCAGGGGATAGAGCAACGGCCTCCGGAGCCGTGTGCGCAGGTTCGAATCCTGCCGGGGGCACCCTGCATGAGGTGCCCAAAGACCCCGCCACCAGCGCTTTGGCTGAGGACGGGGTCTTGGCGTATGTGCAGCCGTATGCCGCTCACGGCCGCCGTATGACGGACTCTGTGGACTATTTGTGGACAGGATCTTGGTGGCATCTGCCCAGGCCAGTCCCCCGAAATGACGAAGGCCCCTGGACATGTCCAGGGGCCTCGGAGCGTACCGCCGCTCGCTCTCACTCGTACTCGCTCAGCAGGTCCTCGATGCGACGGTTGGCAACCTCCTGACGGCCGTCGAGACACTTCGCGTACCGACTCAGCAGGACCTCAACGCTGTTGCCTGCGCGCTCGGCAACCTCGGTTGCATCCACACCGGCGTTGAGCCATGTGGACAGGGCGGAGTGCCGAAGGTCGTACGGCCGGCGAGCCAGCGGCGAGGCGACCGCGGCGGGCGGGAGAGCCAACGTCCGGGCTTCCTGCCAGGCCCGGTAGTACGTGGAGGAGGAGACCACTCCCCCGCCCTCGCTGAAGAACAGCCGGCCGTCACCGGCGGTCCCGAAGGTGTCGATGTGCTCCCGGAAGATGGTCACGAGCTGCGGAGGAATCGGTACGCGCCGCACGTCCTCGGTCGGCCGGTTCTTCAGCCCGCGGTCGTCGTGGCTCTCTCCGGAGTCGGTCCACTGCTTGCCCACACTGGGGCGGGTGCGATGGAGCAGCGCGGCGCCCCATCCGGAGCCGGGCAGCGTGAGGTCAGACTCGGCAAGACCCACCACCTCAGCGGGGCGGAACCCGCCGAAGTACATCCCGGCGAACAGCCCCACGAGGCGACGGCCGCGGGCCCGCCGATAGCCACCGACGTACGAGACCGCATGCAGCAGCGACCGCGCCTGCTCTGGATTGGCCACCACTCGGGGATCCACCTCACTCGATACCTTGGGCTTCTGCCAGCGCACCGCGGCGAGCGGGTTTTCCTGGAACTCCCCCAGGTCGACCGCATAGTGCACGGCATTGACCAGGGTGCGACGCTTCCGCCGTACGGTCTCGGCAGCAGCCGCGGTCCCGTCTAATTTGATCTTGAGCGAATCGAGAACGGCCCGACCGGTCACCGGGTCCGCCAGGTCCGAGAGAGGCCGAGAGGCTTTAGCGACCCAATGCAACGTGTTGCCGATCTCCGTGGGGAGATCCCGATCATCCGGACCGGGGAGGACAAAGGCCCAGTTCCGCAGAGCTTTGCGCAGCAGTTCGTCCGCCGGCCGCCCGGGACGATCGTCCAGAAGAGCCACGGTCACCGAGGCTAAGGATTCGTTGATCCCATCGCGGGTGTTCGGAGCGGCATGCGGCCACTTCATAGCCAGGTATTTCAGCGCGAAGGCGTACCAGCTCAGCGTGGCTTTCTTCTCGGCCATCGAGCCGGGAAGGCCGGACTCGGTGTCGAAGTCCTCACCGTCGCGGGTCGCGCGCATCAGCATCGAGCGGTAGTTGTCGGCGAGCCCTTTCGTCCTGAAAGAATCCGAGAACACCCGGCCGGCTACTGACCAGCGCACATCGTACGAAGCCTTTTTGGTGTTCCGCTTGCGGACGCCCCAGATCTTGACGTCGAGCGACTTCATACCGCAGCGCCTTCCAGATTTCGCAGCCAGGCAGTGAAGTCGCTGCGCCAGACGCGCAGTTCACCGTTGGGCAGCTTGAAGGCAGCCGGTCCCCTCCCCAGCTCTCGCCACCGATAGAAGGTCCGTCGGGATACCTCACCGAGTTCCTCCAGGATCTGCGGAACAGTCATCAGCTCGTCCTTCACGGCATGGCTCCTTCCAGCGCACGTTGGTCTTGCATGGCTTCTCTGGCGGTTTCTCGGTTGATGCGGATGTCTTCGGCGATGGAGGCGGCGAGGGCGGATTCGCCGGGGGTGTGGCCGTGGCCGGCGTAGCGCCAGTCGGCGAGGACAAGGGTTGTTTCCGGCTCAGGCAGGCCGAGTGCCTGGCGTTGCTCGGTTGCGCGGTAGTCGGCGCGGACCTGGCGCCGTTCGGCGAAGGTCGAGGAGTAGCGGCGGGACTTGGTGAGGAAGTGGCCGCGGAAGCCGAGCATGTGAGCCCAGGCCCAGAGCTTCCGTTCGGGGTAGAGCGGGTCGAGGTCCCAGCAGGCGCGGATGAGCCGCCGGGCGTGGTCGGGTACGTCGTGCTGGTCGAGTTCGGCGAGTTCACCGACGCGGCGGTCGAGGGTGCCGGTGGTCTCGGCTGCCTTGGTGGCGTACTTGGCGACGTAGGCGGCCACCGCCCCTTCACTGATGTCGTCGCCGTCGTCGAAGGCCTTGATCGGGCGGATGTCGAGCTGAGTGCCCCAACGCAGCGTGCGGGCGGGCTGGTCACCGGCAGCGGGCACCTTCGCGGTGACGTAGGGGTGTGCTGCGGCGGCCTCGATGCAGTGGGTGAGGAGTTCGGTGGTGGCCCACTGGGGCGGAAGCGTGTCGGGGCCGTCTGGCCCGTCGATGCGGATCACTGCGTGGAAATGGATGGCGCCGCGCTTCTGGAACTCTGCGACCTTGTTGAACGACAGCCGGGCCGTTTCCTTGAACGCCTTCTGAGTAAGCCCGGCATACGCGGCGAGCTCGCGACGGAGCCGGTTGACGAACCGGTGCCACAGCTCCCCCGCGTTGTTGTTGAACAGCACCGCGCCCGCGTAGTCGTACGTTGCCGGATCCAGGGCGGTGCCGAGGGCGGGATCACCGTCCTGGTGGCGGGTGCCGCAGCGGCAGCGGCCGGAGTCGGGGATGTTGTGCACGTGGCCGAACGAAGGTGGGGTGAGTGTGGCGAAGACGCGGGGGCGTTCGCGCACGGTGGCAGGGATGTTCATGGCGTCGTCGCCGGACAGGCCCGCGCGGATCAGGCGGTACGCATCTCCGGCGTAGAGGTAGGCGCAGGGCTGGCAGCGGGAGGCCCGGCGGTTGCCGCAGGCGATGCGCAGCCGGCCACCGGGCTCATCCTCGGTCGAGTAAGTGTGCAGGACCTGCCCGGTGGCCTTGTCCCGGGTCAGCGACCAGCCGGTGAGGTGGACGGGTTGGGCGCATCCGCCGGTCTTGCGGATCTGGTCTTGCCAGCGGGCGAAGTCAGGGGCCGAAGCCACCCTGACCAGGTCGCCCAGGGTGGTCGGATCGAGCGTGTCAGGCACGGGCAGCCTCCAACCCGTCAGCGAGAAGCGGTGCGGCGAGCAGGCCGGGCGGCGGGGTCCACAGACCGCGTGCACCGGGCCACGGCAGCGGCTCGGCGAGCGGGTTCACGTCGGTCAGTCGCCAGTGCCAGCGGCCGCGGGCCGACCAGAGGGTGCACCAGCCGTCGTCCTCGTGGCAGCCGTCCAAGCGGGCGACGGCGACGACCGCACCTCGGGGGAAGGGGCGGCGCAGGAACGGGCGGCCCAGCGGCATGTCTTTCGCGTTCGGGTCGACGGTGCGTCCGGCATGGATGAGGACCAGGCCCCGGTGCTCGGTGGGCCAAGACCGGTTGTCGATCCGCTTCGTGCCGTAGGCGACGCAGGAGGCCCAGGGCTGCCACAGCGTCAGCGCCAGGACAGGGGTGCTGTCGTGCTCGGGGAGGTGGGTCATCAGAGCACCTCCAGGAGGGCGGAGGCGATCCACTGGGCGACGTTGGCGGGCACGGCGTTCCCGGCCTGCTTGGTCTGCTCTCCCCCGTGACCGAGCACCGTGTAGTCGTCGGTGAAGCGCTGGGCGCGCAGGTGCTCGCGGGCGGACAGCATCCGGAAGTAGCAGTCCTCCACATCGATCTGTTCGGGGGTGCTGTCGGCGCCGAGGACCACGCCGGCCGACTCGCGGGTGGCGATGGTGTGCAGCGGTGTCCCGGTCGTGGTCGGGCCGCCCCTGCGATACGGAATGACCAGGCCGTGGTGATTGCCTCCGGCGGTGATCGCGGCCAGCGGATCGTTGACGCCCCTCGTGGTGGAGCCACCGCCGCGGTGCTCGGTGATGAACGGACCGGGCAGCAGCAGGGCTTCACTCTCGCGGGTGGTGCGGGTCCGCATCGGCACGGTGACGGCCGCCGCGTCCGTGTTCCAGCTGCCGCCGACCGGGACGAGCAACGGCGGGATGGCGATGCCGTCCCCGATCCGAACGGTGCGAGTAGGCAGCGGTGCGGCGAGCGCGGGGAAGGCGCGGCCGTCGCCCTGGTCGGCGTGGTTGACCGTGACCACGGCCGGCACGCGGTGCTTTTCCAGTCCGAGGCGGATCTTGCGCAGGGTGGAGGCGGCGAGGGACTTCATGCCCTTGGTGTGCCGGTCGCCGATCCGGATTCCGGGGTCTGACCAGTTGATCGCACTGGCAGCGGGGCGCACGTACGGTTCGACGAGCCGATGGCGGCAGGCGGTGTTGGGGCACCGGAAGTCGTACTGCTGCCGGTACTTGCCGATCTTCCTCCCGTTGCGCCAGGACTGCACGGCCGGCACGTCCTGTTCGCAGACCGGGCACCAGGCGGGCGGGCGGACATCGAGGTTCGGTGCCCGCAACTCCCGTCGGGTGAAGACGATGAAGATGCGGTCCCGCCACTGCGGGGCGTGCGGGTTGTCGTCCGCGCCGATGTGGGCCGCGGTGACGGACACGATCTGGTGGCGGAAGCCGAGGATCTCCCAGGCGTGCAGCCACCAGGAGAACAGCGGCCAGGCGGTGGCGAAGCGGGGGACGTTCTCACACACGACGGCGTCGAAGTGGTGGACCTCGGCGGCGCGCAGGATGTCGTAGGCGGTGGCCCGGGTGCGCTCCCACGCGGCGTCCTGGATCGGTCCTTCTTCCAGCAGATCCAGTTGGCCGGGGGTGGGCGGGGGCTTGGGGCGGCTGATGCCGTCGGCGGGGCTGCCCTCGGTGCAGATCGGGGAACCGACCAGGACGCGGGCTTTGGGCAGACGCCGCATGTCGTAGTGGTCCAGGTCCACGCAGAGGTGTTCGGCCTCGGGAAAGTTCGCCGCGTGCGTCTCGACGGCGCGGTCCCAGTGATTCGCGCCCAGCACCACATCGAAGCCGGCCCGGCGGAACCCGTCGGAGTCCCCGCCAGCGCCGCAGAACAGATGGATCGAGGTGGGCCGGGAAGTGGCGGAACGGCGCGTCATCGAACTGCCCCCTGCACGGACGAGTCAATGGCGGGGCGGCGGGTGGTGACGAGCCAGGTCGGGGCGGTTCCGGTGCCGTGGCAGGCCGGGCAGACAACGGGCAGGGTGGTGCGGGTGCCGTCCTGGTTGCGGGTGCCGGTGGTGATGGCGACGGTCGGGAAGCCGTCGCAGTCGGGGCAGATCCGCGCAGCGCGGTCGGGCATGATGGAGTTTCCTTCCGGTTTCAGTGATCGGGTAGGGGCTTGGGCCGTCCGGGCGGCGGATGCTTGGCGGTATCGGAGCCGCCCGGAGGGCCGGTCAGCGGTGGTTGTTCATGAGTGAGCGGATGACCACGGCGAGCAGCGCGAGTGACCCGGCGGTGATGGCGATGGCCAGGAACATCGAGGTGAGGACCGCACCGCCGACCACGACACCTGCCGCGACGGCGAGCGGCTTGTTCTTGACCAGCTCCAGGACTGCGCTGGTGTGAGTCGCCGGGGTGGTGGCCGGCCGGGGCGCGGGAGTCTTGTTCTGTTGCGGAGCCGGGACGACGGCATGGGTGGTCGCGGTGTAGGTGTCGGGGGTCGGGTACTTGGGCTTGAACATGACGGATCTTCCTTTCGGGCCTGGTTACTTGGTGGTGCCGTTGACGACGTCGACGCCGTTCCTGGTGCCGGATTCGATGGCCGGGGCGAGGAAGGTGTCGGCGAGAAGGAAGCCGCCGAGGAGGAGCACGACGATCAGCCAGGTCGGCGGGCGCAGCATCTTGATCCCGAAGTAGCCGAAGATGGCGACCACGAGGATCAGGGGCAGTTCGAGGGTCACGAGGGTTCGGTCCCTTCAGTGATCTGGTGGGCGATGGCGTCGGCGAGCTGCGGGGCGACGCCGAGGCGGGTGCGCAGCGTTGTGGGGTCGATCGGGCTGCCGGTGGTGGCGCGGTGCGCGTCGGCGACCTTGCGCGCGTGCGCCAGCAGCGCGGGAGGCACCGCGATGGCGGGAGGCAGAGCCGCAACCGGAGCAGCCTCGGGAGCCGGGACCGGAGCGGGTGCATCGCGGCTCACGGCGATGTCCGGAGCCGGTCCGGCACCCGGAGCCGCATTCGGCGTCTCGGGGCGCGAGTGCGTTGGGGTGTGGACGAGGAGGGTTCCGCCGAGGAAGGCGAGGGCGGGCCAGCCGGCGACCAGGATCCGGAGCCAGGCCGGAACATCGGTCAGGTCGAGCAGCCCCGCGGTCGCGACATTGGCACCCAGGGATGCGGCCAGGGCGACGGCGAACCAGGTCCAGGCGGCACGGGTCGGGCCACCGGCCGAGCGGAGGATGCGCAGACGTCGCCAGGCAGCGACCAGCAGCAGGTCGACGCTGATGGGGTAGGCCCAGGCTTTCCAGCCGTCTTGTCCGGCGGCGGCGGCGATGTCGTGCAGGTGGGCGAACGACAGCGCACCGGCGATCACGGCCTGAACGAGTACGGCATCGGGCCGGACGGAACGGGTCGAGCGGGTCACGGGTCTTCACCTCCTTCACAAGGGGGTTGGGGCCGGGGCCGGGCGGGGCTCACAGGTCCTGCCGCCCGGCACCTGGCGGGGATCTAGTCGGGGGCCTGGCCGGTGCCGAAGCAGGTCAGGCAGAGGGCTTCCTGCCGGTCGCTGCTGTCGCGCTTGCTGCGGGTGCCGACCTTGAAGGACTCGGAGACCTGGCCGGTCTGGCAGTCCGGACACGGTGTGGGCTTGGGCTTGGCCGTTCGGCGGGCGGCGCGCTTGGCTGCGGTCACGGGGTTTCTCCTTTCAGGCATGGGAGGGGTAGGGACGTGGCGCGAAGACGGTCACGCCGACCGGGGGAAAGGGGGGTGCTACCAGGACTCGGGGACCGTCACCGTTGCGGCAGCCGGCGCCGGAACCGGAGCGGGGATGCTGGCCTCGGGGCGGAACGGCTCCAGTGCCGGAACGTTCGGGGTGAGGTGCGCGAACTCGCGGCACACCGCGGCGACTTCACCCAGCGTCGTCCTCGGAGTGCGGATGCGGGACCAGCCACCCGAGGAATCACCCGCGATCGCCGTCCCGGCGCGTTCCGGGGCGATGTTCGTCGCGGCGACGACGGCGAGTTCGTTGATGTCGCCCAGGCCCATGTCGGCGGTCTGCTTGTCGTTGCAGCGGTGCACCACCCGGCCGGTGAGCTGGGCCCGCAGGGCTGTTGCGCCCTTGCCGAGTTCGGAGCCGAAGCGCTGCCCGCACACCTCCAGATAGATCCCCACCGCACGAGCGAGCTGCGCGAGACGGACCAGCTGAGTGACCATGCGGTCCCGGCGCGCCGTGTCTGCCCTGGAGGTGATCAGGAACAGTTCGGCGATCTCATCGATCAGGACCACGATCGGGACCGGGCGCAGCTTCTTCGGCAGGCCCCAGATGTCCGAGGTGATGTCTTCCAACTGGGTGCCGGGGCCGATGCCCTGGTGCAGGCACAGCAGGTCGAACCGGTCTTCCATCTCCGCGACCAGGGCATCCAGCAGCCCGTCGGCCTGATCAGGGGTGATGGCGAGTGCGGTCAGGCGAGGGGCGAACGGGGTCTGTTCCACGCCGCGTTTGCAGTCGATGCCCACGATGGCGACATCCAGCGGCGCGAGGCCTTTGATCAGGCAGCGTTGGTACATCGACTTGCCCGACTTGTTCGCGCCCAGGGTGAGGCCGTGCGGAATGTCCTGGTAGTCACGGACGAACGGCAGGCCGTCTTCCCGCAGCGCCACGGTGACCGACAGTGGACCGGTGGCGAGGCGGCGGGGAATGCGCACCCGGTCGAGGATGTCGAAGCCGGTCAGCCGCAGGTCGACGACACCGGGCTTGATCTCGGCGACGTGGACGGAGTAGATGCCCCAGGCGTGCCGCAGCCGTTCGGCCGACTTGACCACGTCTTCCGGAGCCAGCCCCGCAGCGAGCCGCAGACGGAGCCGGAGCCCGGTGGTGGTGGGGCGTATCCCGCGCACCTTCGGGATGCCGGGTCGGGACACGGCGTCGCCGGCGGACAGCTTATGGGCGAAGACCCGCCACCAGGGAGGGGCGACGGTCAGCTCACAGGCTTCCATCGTCCGGCGGTAGGAGGAGAAGACCCGGTACAGGGCGGCCGGGAGACCCACCACGGTCCAGTACACAGCGGGGGCCTTGACGCGGGCCACCAGGAGCAGGGCGGTACCTATCACCGCCAGCGCTAAGAGCGTTCCACCGCTCATGGCGATCAGGCCTTGCCGTTGGAGGCGGCCGGAACCTGCGCGGCCATCACCGCGGTGGCGCGGTAGCTGATGCCGTGCCCGAAGTCGTTCTCCCACGGGCGGGCCACCAGACCCGGCAGAGCCACCGGCACACCGGGGAACAGGTCCGGCTGCACACCGTCCTCCGCGACCACGATCGTCAGCGCGTCCGGCCGGCCATCCACGATCACCGCGACGTTCACGTTGAACAGGGTCTTGCCGGACTGACGGTCGGTCGCGACCTCACCGGTCTCCCGGTTCTTGACCTTCGGCTCAGGGGCCTGGATGAGCATCACCGTCATCACGGCGGTGTCCACGGGGATCTGACGCATGCTTTTCACTCCTTGGTTGAATGACTTAACGCACTTAGTGCGTTAACTAGCTTCCACGTTGCACCTGTATCACTTGGTGTGTCAAGTGGCTGTGCTCGACCGCTGTCGGCGATATGTGCTGCACTAGGTACGACAACCGCGGAGAGGGGTTATGGCCGAGTTCACTGGACGTGCGGCGTACTTGCAGATCGCCGACGAGATCAAGAGGAAGATCCACGATGGGGCGCTAGTCCCTGGGGACAAGATCCCGTCAGAGGCGAAGCTGATGGAGGAGCACAGCGTCTCGCGCACGGTTGCCCGGCAAGCGATCTCCCGCCTTCGAGAAGACGGCTACGTGATCTCCCATCAGGGCAAGGGCAGCTTCGTTGCTCTGCCCAGCGAGGACAGAGAACGGCACAGCCCCGAGTTCACCCAGATCACGGAGCATCTTGAGGAAGTCCTTCGGGACGTACGGCAGTTGGCAGCGCGCATGGACCGACTTGAGGACCTTGTGCGTCAGCAGCCGCCAACGCCCTAGTGATCGCGTCGACTCTGTACGCAAGATCCGCCACCTCCTCTCCAACTCCACTGATGCGTTCGATCAGTTCCAATCGCTCTGCCGGGGTCAGTGCCATCGCTGGGCCTCCTCGCTCGGAGTGACAACCCCTCGGGTTGTGAGCAACGCTAGAACCGGTTCGCGGCCGGACCCCGGAAAATTTCTCCGGGGTCCTCTGAAGAGGCGGGGGGACGCTCTTCCCATGCGAGGAATGACGACGAACCTGACGATCGGCGAGCGAGTCGCGTGGTACCGGCGGAGGCGCGGCATCTCACAGGAGGTCTTGGCCGGTCGGGTCGGCCGTACGGTCGACTGGCTCAGCAGGGCTGAAAACAACCGCTTGGAACTGGACCGGCTCTCGGTCATCAAGTCCCTAGCTGACGCCCTGGACGTGACTCTTGGCGATCTGCTTGCCGAGCCGTCGCTCATGGACTGGACACCCGACAGCGGCACGCGCACTGTGCCGGCACTTCGGTCCGCGCTGATGAACTACCGGCAGCTCACGCCACTTTTGGGCGTGCCAACCGTAGGTGAGCCGACGCCACTTGGCGACCTACGTACGAACGTGGTCGAGGTCTGGGATGCCTACCAAGACTCCCGGTACGGATTTGCAACGCACCGCCTGCCACTGCTCCTGACAGACGCGCTCATCGCAGTGCAGTCGTACGAAGGGCAGGACCGGGAGACAGCACAGGACCTCACGGCACTGACCTACCAAGGCGCGGCCATGGTGCTCACCAAACTCGGGGAAACTGACCTAGCTTGGATCGCAGCCGACCGCGGCCTCACTGCTGCTCAGCAGACCGGCAACCCAGTCGTGACTGGCTCTCTATTCCGGTCAGTCGCTCACTGCCTGCTCTCCAATGGCCGATTCGATGCAGCCGTACAACTCATCAGCGACGCAGCCGACTACCTCCGCCCCCAGCTCGAGGGGGTCGACGTGTCGCCAGGGTTCCTCTCCATCTACGGGACGCTCTTCCTCACCGGATCGATGGCAGCAGCCCGCGCCGAGGATCGTGCGGCTACTCGTGACTTCCTCGCCGAGGCTGACCAGGTCGCACAGCAGCTCGGTGAGGACGCGAACCACATGTGGACGGCGTTCGGGCCGACCAACGTCGCCATCCATCGAGTCGCCACGGCCGCCGAGCTGGGAGACATGCAGATCGCCATGGATCTCGGGCCAGAGATCGACACCAGCAGCCTTCCGACCGAGCGCCGAACCCGGCACAACATCGAGGTGGCTCGCGCGCTCAGTGCCCGTAACCGCACGGACGAGGCGCTTAGCATGTTGCTCGAAGCCGAGAGCTGGGCCCCTGAGCAAGTGCGCAGTCACTACCTCGCCCGTGAACTGGTCCTCTCGTGGGTGCGGAATCAGCGGGGCCGACCGAGCCCGGCCTTGGCAGATCTGGCTCAGCGACTGCACGTCTTGTGACATAGGTACGCTCGACTGCATGGCGGAGAACGAGCACGAAGCGAAGATGGCGCATCCGCGTATGGCCGCGGGTGCGCTCTTCTTTGATCCCACTGGACGCGTTCTCATGGTCGAGCCGTCCTACAAGGACTACTGGGACATCCCCGGCGGGTACGTCGAGACTGGAGAGTCCCCGCTCCAAGCTGCCGCTCGCGAAGTCCGCGAGGAACTGGGCATCACACCGTCGCTTAGCCGCCTGCTGGCCGTCGACTGGGCCCCCAATCCCAACGAGGGCGACAAAGTCCTGTACCTCTTTGAGGGCGGACAGCTCGCACCCGAGGAGTTGGCCCGGATCACCCTGCAGCCGGACGAGTTGAAGAGCTATGCGTTCCTTGACCCGTCCGAGATCGATGAGCGCACGATCCCGCGGTTGGCCCGACGCATTCACGCAGCGATCGAAGCCCGGCTCGCGGTGGCGCCTGTCTATCTCGAGCACGGGCAGACGCCCGGGTCAACCGCCGCATAGCCCGGCACAGACAGACAGGCTTTTTGGGGTGTGTCCAGGTTAGAAGGCATGAATGGCTCGGTAGCCCAGCTCAGCGACGGCCCACAGCCCGACCATGAGCGTCCTCATGCGAGCGCCCACGCCCTGCGGTGTCGGGCGACCTGATAGACCCGCTCGACTTGCTCCAGACTCAAGGCACCTTTCAGCGGGCCCAGGGCTGCGACCTCTCGTTCCCGGTAGACCCGAACATCTAGCAAGGTGGCGACTCGCTTCAGTTCGCTCACTCCAACGAAGACGATGACAGGCTCGATGGGTACCTCGAAGTCGCAGTGCCGGCCGAGCACCTTCTGCACTCGCTGCGCTTCGGCGCGACTCTTGCGAGCGTATGGATGCGGTTTGCCGTGGTTCACCTTGACGGAGTCGTCTCCAACCCAGACTTTCGCGTTCTGGTGGTGCTTGGTGTTGATGCTGAAGACTCCACCCGGCCCGATGAGCAGGTGATCGATGTCGACCTCGCGAGGCAGGGGAACAGAGTGCAGCACACGCCAACCTCGGTTGGATAAGCGCTGCAACTCAGAGCCGACGCGGCGCTCCCCAGCCAGGCCTTTGCGCCAGGAATCCCACTCAGAATCGCGACGTAGCAGCCAAGTAATCGCCCGCTCCACAGGGCCAGGTCCGGCCGCCGCGAGCTTGGCTCGTAGGGCAGCGCCTGGTCGATTAAGCGCGAGGTCATCCTGGACAGTTAGCGGGGGGAGCAGCGGGGCCGGGGGACGCGGTGGTGGAGGTGAGGCGGGCACCGCCAGGGGTAAGTGATTCGCGAGAACTTCCATTGCGGCGCCACGGTGCTCCTCGCGCAGGATGGTGATCCTGCCCGTGCCCCGGTCGAGGAAGGCCACGGCCACACCATTGGGAAGGTTCGCGTAGAGCCGATCATGTCCGTATCGCTTCCACACTGTGATCTTCAAGTCGCTCACGCAAGCCCCCCGGCATCTCTGTATCGCCCCACAGACATGGCAACAGCCGAGGCGCGCAGCCACAAGACCGCGTCCGCGGACAGAGTTTCCCTACGTCATCAAGTGCTCGCTTCGCTCGCTGCCCGACCGAGTTCGGGCAGCGAATCATTGCCAGCCCGGCCGCCGTCACGCAGCACAGCCACAACGGGCCCGGCTTTCTCCCCATGCCCGCCATGCGCCCGAGTGGCCCCGGAAGGCTGCAAAGACACCAGGCCCAGGGCATCGGAGGACGGGCGGAAGCTCGGGAGAACACCACAGTTGACGCTTGGGGCGTCTTCATTCCCGGCCTCCTGAACAGCGATGCTGTCTGACACGAGGTCAGAGGTGCCGCGCACAGCGCGGCGGCGCCGGCCGGACGCCGACGCGCTTGCCCCTCCATGTCTACGCCACCGGGGCCGCACGTCGTCGCCCGCCCGCGCCCACAAGGGGGCGAAAAGACCAGGCCGGGGGTGGGGACGGACGGCTCCACGGCTTTACCCACACTCCCCGATTCGGGACCCGCGTCGAGCAAGACCAGGGGGCCACTCGGACACATTGCGGGCAGGGGACAAGCCTGCCCGAGTAGCCGGCAAGCGTACGGCCCCCTGATCATGCCCGACCCCAAACCGGGCAGGACACCGGCCAAAGCCCTTCCGCCGACCTCTGTTCCGCGAAGCCTCCTCACCGCAGGGGTCTGATGCCATACGATAACGGCCAAGAAAGGGAGGTACGTCATCAGATGATTGCTTTCGCCATCGGCAGCCTATTCCCGCAAATTAAGGGTTCGGAGCCTTACACCTCTTGGGCCGATGAAACAGAGAAGACGCTCAACCTAATCCCATCAATTAGAGATCTCGAAGTGAGAGGAGGGCGCGAAAGGTTCTCGCTCTTCGGCCTCCACGAGGAAGTCGACGATGGTAGCCTAATTCGTCATCCAATACCTCAGCATGGGCGAATTTCATTCATTCTGAACGTTCCGGCCAGAGTGCAGAGCCGATTGAATCCATGGGGGGACATTTCGGCAGGTAATGGCATCGAGGATTTTCTGGTCGTAACTGAACTCGATCGCGATTACCCCTATACCTACGTGCTGATTTCTGGGACAGCGGAGATCCTGAAACCCTCCGGCGCTGTCGTCGTTGTACGTGAGTTCCTAAAGGAGGAAATCGACAAGCTAGGCGATAGATCGACTGTCAGGCTTACCGCGCTGGGTCCTAGCCCATTTCACGCAGAATTCTACATTCAGCCAGGGAATCTCGGCGAGAAGGCTGCTCCTGGCCTTGGTGTCGCAAGAACCCATAGCCGGTGGTATGACAGATTGGATTTCTACTTTGATGAGGAAATTGCTGGACCCGCGCAAGCCATGGAGGAGATCTCGAAGCAGTTCGGTCCAGAGTTCGCAACTTACTACCTACTGACAGCAGAAGGGGTCATCAAGCAGCGCAAAATGGAGAGCCTCACTGACGATACCGAGGAGGCGGTATCCGCATACACGAGAAAAGGGCTTAAGAATTGGCTTCGCAGACTCTTGACGTCCCGCGCGAATCTAAGAAACCTGAGTCTCGAAATGTTGAGAATTCAGATGAGTATCACACGAACTCAGCAGAGTAATAATGAAACACTTGAAGGCCTCAAAGAGGGGAGGGAATTTCTGCTCCTTGGGAGAGAATTGA
Source organism: Streptomyces sp. NBC_01750 (assembly GCF_035918095.1). NCBI lineage: Bacteria > Bacillati > Actinomycetota > Actinomycetes > Kitasatosporales > Streptomycetaceae > Streptomyces > Streptomyces sp. NBC_01750. The sequence continues at coordinate 6,060,376 of NZ_CP109137.1, read as the reverse complement.
AGGAGGTGTCTGAACTTAACTACGCCAACGAATTGGAAAATTCTGGGGCAATTCTAAAAGTTCTTGAATCTCAACATACACAGACAGTGCAGAGAGTGACGGCGTTCGCCGTGTCACTTCTCGGTGTCATGGTAGGCGCATTTCTGACGGCAGCGCTGCGGAGGTAGCCCTCGACTCACCGCCGTTGCCCGTTTGCCGGGCGTACAGCAGCGAAGTACAGCAACCAGTGCTACAGCATCCGCCCCGGGGCGGCCCCAGGCACCACCTCGGCTGACCAGTTGAGTGGACCTCAGCGACCGCCCCGCCGGTAGTTCGCATCGAGGGGCGCAGTCTGGTCGGCGACTTGACACGGGCATTGGGACTCCACCGACCTCGGGTTACTACGCGGCCATCACCATGTTCTCAAGGGACTCCGCCGGCCTCAATGCAAGCTCCCTAAAACAGGGGATGCTGCTCCGAACTGGGCGATTCCGCTTGAACTTGAATCACTTCCATGGGGATCAACTCAATGCGTTCAGGATCGTATAGCCAGTAGTAGCGGCCTTCGATTTCCTGTCTGCCTGTCACCTTTATCGCCATGTTGTCACGGTGGGCATCCATGGCTAGGTCGTAATCTTCTGACTTTAGGCGCACGCGCATCTTCTTAGCTGTACTGCCCGACAAGACGTCTACGCGAATTAGCCCTGGGCGCCCAAATTGGGGCCTCTCCAGCAGAGTCACAGCACCCACTACGGTCACCTGCTGCGGCCGGGATGTCGCTGCAAGGATATTGCCAGCCGTTTCGAGCACTGGATAGTCCGCCGGAGAAAATTCCAATTTATGGGACTCTGTACGGGCGGCCTCAAATAGGTCAGCGGCAACATTCATTTCGATGCCGACCTCTGCACCATCTGAATCTCTTACCAGGTCACGCACCGCTTGTGTGATCTCGAAACAAAAACCTCGATTGACATTATCAACGAATCCCGCACTGGATCCGGTATTGGCGTAATGGTCGACAACTTCTCGGGTTGTCTGCAGCACATCTACCAGGCCACGCGTGATATCCCGACCGGTGTGTGTTCCCGTTGCGGGAAGCGTGTCTCCGGGACGAATCTTCTTTTCCGTGAAGATCTCCGCAGGTGGAGCGTATGCGGTCACAACATAGCTGCCTACCTCCGTCTGACCCATCAATACGGACTCAAGGAATGAGCGAGCTAGATGCGCGTTTGAGTTACCAAAGTACGCGAGTTTAGACTTGCGCGACTTCGCTGCGACAGTCATCGATTTCCGTGCAGCAGCGTGCAAGTCTTCGCCCGCCAGCCATTGAATCGTACCCACGTACGTCCTTGCTTCCTTATGAAACTTCATCTCGTCGCCGAGGGTTTGGACCGTGGCGGCTCTTTCTAGCAACGTCCTTAAGCGTGAATCTCCTAGCTTCCACGCCTGTGCGACGGCTTGCGCAAAGAGGTCGGAGTAGTCAACTAACTCATCATTCTGCGGGAGGAGAAGGCCTCGCTCAGCCTCACGGCCCGCCGGCCGCCAACGGCTATACATGTTCGTTTGGCCGCCGAACTTCTCCCAGCCGTTGACCTCGAGGAGATGGGCTAATTGTGCTTCGCTGATCCGAGAAGCGATTTCCGTAAACTTAAGCGAGTTCACGGCGCCCCTCCCTGTCCAATTCTTTCCATGATCTGGCAGAGTGCCACATCATCGAATATTTGGGCAGTGGACACGCGGACTGCGGTGTGGTCTTTTCCAGATGATTCCTTACCGGTGACACTGCGCCAATAGGCACAATGACGCAAAGAGAGATAGTCGTGACTCGCCTCCACCCATCCGGCGAAATCCTTCGGCACGATCATGGCCACCAATATTCGATGCACCGCGACGGGAGTGCGGGCGAGCATTTTGAGGCGATCGTTGCTCAGGTTCACGGAAACAAAGCCATTGGGAGGGTTAGGGGCGGAAGTCCACGTACTTTTTAGTTGGATCTTCAAGTCAATCTGGCAGTCGACCACGTGCAAGGTGGACGAGTGGGTTAACTGCCAATCGATGCCGTCATCTGGTTCCGGTTTCGCCATGGTGCACCCAGAGGCGGCCGCGACTGCCCGGAGGTAGCTGTCCTGCAGCATCTCCATGCGATCCGTCTGCCGCAGGTCGCCTCTCAGCGGCTCTGTCGGCATCTGTGCACTTACGCTGAGCATGTGTTGTGTTCTCCCCCCGGAGCGCCAGGCCCACACGGTAGATGGCTACTCCACGGGTTGGGTAGACCACTTCACGGCCTGTGCGTAGATCGTGACAACATGTTTGGACTACCCATGTGATCAGCGAATACTCCAACTCTCAGGTCGCCTTCATGACCTAGGCGGGGCGATATGCCACATCTGCGCCCCATCGGCGGTCAACGACGGTTCGAGGGGGTCGAGTTACGCCGCTGATCTGCGACACCCAAAGCAGTGATCACGGCACACCATCACTCTCGTGGCAGTGATGACGTGACAATCTCCAGTGCTGGGTCGCTCCAACCGAGAACGTCCCGCCATCCAGGCGGCCTCTCCCGCCGCATACGCACCACCCGCATCTCCTAGGGTGATCGCACCCTGACCAAGTGTCAGTACCTCCTGCTTTCATGGGCCGTTCGGTGACCAGACCATGAGGGGGAGGCAGCGGTGCCGTACATCCAGCCCTACACGAAGGCAGACGGGACCTACGTCCGTGGGCACTATCGATGGGCAGCAGGAGCGCGCCACGAGATGGCGATATTAGCCGTGGCCGCGGTCGCGATCGTCGGCATAGGCAACGGCGACATCAGCACCGGCACGGGAAGCGGCCAGGCACCCAGGCCGCAGAAGACAGCTACCTACCCGATCACGTTTCCGGACAACGGTCGGGCGGTGGAGCTTCGTCCACAGAAGTCGGTTACATACCCGATCCGTTTCCCCAAGGTGGAGCGGAAGCCCGTGCCACGGCGGTCCGTGTCGTACCCGGTCCGGTTCGAAACCAGCGGGAACGGGCAGTGACCCGCCGCCGGCCGCCAGTGCGGCGGCGCACGTCCCGTAGGAGCAGGCGAAAGCAGCAGGTAGAGGCACAGGCCGTCGCCTATGGCCTGGCTACTATCGCGGCCATCGCGCTCTTCGCCGCAGTGGTCAAATGGATCGATGACCACCCCTGGGTGTTCCTGGTGGCTCTCGTCCTCGCTGCGGCCGTGGTGGGCGGATGGTTGTACCAGCGCCAGCAGCGGGCGCAGTGGGAGCAGGTCCGGGCTCGTGGCCTGCGGTACGCGATAAGTCAGCTGGACGCGCTCCATCATCGGGAATTCGAGCACGCCATACGGGACCTGATGAAGCGGGACGGCTGCGCTGATGCGGTACAGGTCGGCGGGGCAGGCGACAACGGAGCAGATGTGAAGGCCACCGACCCATTCGGGCGTCGCTGGGTCATCCAGTGCAAGCACCGCCGCAACGGCCTGGCCAGCTCACCGGTGGGAACCCCCGACCTGCATGTCCTCAACGGCACCGCCCGCCAGCTCCACGGTGCAGACGTTGTGGTCCTCGTGACGAACGGCCGCTTCACCTCCGGCTGTCCCCCACTGGCCAAGTCACAGAAGCTCCACCTGGTCGACCGCAACCTACTCGGAGAATGGGCCGCCAGCGGACGACCACTGTGGGATCTCCTCCGAGCGGTGCCACCACCACGGCGCCCGACAGCGCTGTCATAGATCCCCTGGACGGATGAGCGCGCCGACGGACTTAAAGCCCTCGGCCGAGCGGCGGCCAACGAGTGGCCGTGAGCCGGAACGGCCGGAACGAGATCTTTGGCCTCGCGGACTCCGATCACGACCTGGTGGTGTACCTGAAGACGCCCATGAGTGGACGCGGCCTATTCGTGGACGGGCAAGGTTTCGCAGGCTGCGGCTAGGCTCCTGACCTGGTGAAACGCCTGAGACGCACGGGGCCTCCGGAGCCGTGTGCGCAGGTTCGAATCCTGCCGGGGGCACCCTGTATGAGGTGCCCAAAGACCCCGCCACCAGCGCTTCAGCTGAGGACGGGGTCTTGGCGTATGTGCAGCCGTATGCCGCTCGCAGCGGCCGTATGTCGGAAGGCGCGTCCTAGGTGCGGGATGGATCATGGAGCGCTTGCCCAGATCAGTCGCCCGAATGACGAAGGCCCAGACGAATCCAGGGGGCGGGGAGCCTCTCGCCGCTCACTCGTAATCACGGAACAGGTCCTCGATCTGAAAGTCCTCAGCCAGTCGCTTTGGCGATGATGCGGTCCATCTCCTCCCGGCCGAAGGCCCGCAGGGTCGTGGTACGGACGTTGCCCACTCCGCCGACCTGAAGGAGCGCCGCAGTGGCGGTCTCGTCGTCGGGTGCCTCTACGACGGCCACGAGGTCGTAAGGACCGACGGTCCAGTAGATGTTCAGGACCTCTGCCCCGAGCCTTTGTGCCGCTGCGGCGAAGGCCTCGGCGCGCTGCGGGGTGTCCTTGTAGCCCCGGACCCCCTGATCGGTCCAGTTCAGCAACGTGACGTACGTCGGCATGGCCTTTCACCCCTAGGAAGGAGACACAACACATCGTGGGTCAATTCTGGGCATCATGCGCGTAATGCGCATGAGAAGCGCGGCAGAACGGGTGATACGGGCGATCAGCGGTCGAACTCCCCGAGCGGTGGTCAGCTCGGCGGCACGAATGAAGGTGATGACGGCGGGGGCGGACGGCGGCAGCAGTCGGCGGCCCTCACGGCGGTGACGTCCGCCGGTCGGGCCGGCGTCTTACAAGGGCTAACACGGTGACGTGGAAGGCTGGCGACGCCTCGGTTCATGACGGCCACCCGCCGAACTGCCAGTTGGGAACCTCGATGTCGGCGTACCGGTCCGGGGTTGGGACGGCGCGTGCCGTGTCGGGGTCCGATGCCCGCACCAGCACCGCCCAGCCAGGGGCGCCGTCGTCAGACAGCAGCGGCCCGTACGCGATCAACTCGTCCTGGTTGGGCGGCACGGCGAGGTCGGCGGCCTGGCCCGTGCCGAGGCCGAGCATCAGGTACCGGTTGCCACCGGTGCGGCCACCGGGGAAATCCCACATTGCGCGCCCCGACGTGTTGGGTCACCCACGCAGCAGGACGTCGCGGTACATGCCTGCCTGATAGCTCGTCGAAGGCGAACGCGGGTCTCATCCGAACGACCGTGAACGGGGCTGAAGGAGACGGGGCGGGTCGTGCTGGACTGGCGAACGCACGTGATCGCCAGTGGGAGCGAGCCGTCGTGCTTGGGAGCGGGATGCTCAAGTCGCGGACCAGAGACGGCGGTAGAAGTCGGTCCGGTACGGGTCGGGGTCGATTCCGTAGGCGTCGAGGAGCGTGTGCTCCCAGCCGGGGCCGTAGTTCCACTCAGTGCTCCAGGTGGCAACGGCCAGGTCGGCCCATCGGTCGGCGACACCGAGGGCACCCATGTCCACGTGTCCGGACCAGGTGCCGTCCTCGTGGAGCAGCGTGTTCGGTGCGCAGGGGTCGCCGTGGCACACGACAAGGTGGTCGATCGTCGGAGGCGCGGGCAGGTCCGCGGGCACCTGGATGCCCGCGAGCTGGGCGCGTTCCAGGCGGCTTTCGATGGACCAGCTGAAGGGGCAGTCGGCCACGGGCAGCCGCTCGTGCAGGGCCCGCAGTCCTGCTCCCAGCGCACGGACGGCCGTTCCAGGATCTGCCTTCCACCGGGGAGTGACGGCATTCTCGCCGGGAAGCTCATGGGTGACGAGCCAGGCTCCGGCCCGGTCCGCTCCGTGGTCCCGTACGCGGGGCACGGGCGTGAAACCGCCGGCCCATTGCAGGCGTACCGCCTCGGCGGTCAGGTCCAGCCCGGAGCCTGCCGGCGCCCACTTGGCGAACAGTCGGCCATCCCCTTTGCCGATCTGGAAGGTCAATCCGCCCAACTCGTTCTGCCACACGGGCAGCAGTGGCCGGTCCCCGGTCAGGTCGGCGATGCGCGCAGGTACATGCACGGTGGAAGGCGGCGGTCCGGAAAAGGCCATGAGCGCATGTTTTCCTCCGAGTCGAGCTCCAAGCGAGTGGTTTTCTCCGGCGCACCCTGAGCCCGGGAATCACCGCGCTTCCGCGCTTCTACGGCCAGATCTGGCTCCTGACCAGGGGCAACGGGTGCTGGAACCGGCCCTGGGAGCCTGGGCCGGCATCTCCCGTTGACCGAGCCGCGGCCGCGGTCATGACGACAGGAAGCGGTACATGGCCTGGCCGTCGGCCTGAGCCTCGGAGTCGCGCAGTTCCGTCCAGGCCGCGTGGTTGGGATCCTGAAGAGCGCCCGCCAGTGCCAGCTTCCTGCGATCACCCTTGGTCAACTCACTTTTGAGAACCTGGGTTGGCCGGCAGCGAGAGCAGGAAAGCCAGATCACGGTAATGCTTGGCCTTTGGAGCGGTGGGGATGCTCAAGGCGGCCGCTTTGCCGACGATCGCACCCAGCAGGCTGGGACGACGGATGACGCCACGTCGCTCGCCCAGTTGAACGCCGACGCTCTCGCTCCGCTGCATGGCCTGGCGCCCTCCAGGAACTTCCAGCGTTACGCCTGGAGGCGTGGTGGTGAGGTCAGCCCTTTTGCCAAGGTTGTCCGGGGCGAGCAAGTCAACAACGAGCTCTCCCACGTCCCCATCGCGCTTGTACCTGTGCGCCTTGCCCTGCGGCGACACACCGGCGGACTCGAAGCCCAACTTCTCCAGCGCAGCGACAAGCAGACGCAGACTCTGCTGTTGAGACACCACATCGGCCAGCACATCAAGATCGAGGCTCGCGGCAGGCGGAGTTCTGTCGTGTTCCAGGCCGTGCATCAGCACCATCTGGCCACCGATCAACGTCCACGACTCCGTGACCTTCTCGGAAAGATCCAAGAGAGTGCCCCAAAGTCCCACGAGCGGCCCGGTGAGCAAGTCCGATTCGATACGAACCCGAGCTTGTGCCACTAACTGTCCGCCCCCCTCAGCTCGTGGGATGCCAGCAATGATTCAAAAATGCCTGCCGCCGCGGCACTTGCTCGATCTTCGTGCGCGTCGAGCAGGTCGGCCGCAACCACGGGAGCCGGAGCATCCCTCCCTTCCTTTGCTCGCCGAGCAGCCGAAACAAGGAAGGGCCAAGCACTGGCAGGCGACACGCGAACGACAAGGTTGCCGTGCTGGGCATCCGGCACCATGCCGAATGCCGCCTCCAGTTTCCCGACCATGTCCGGGTGTACGTAGACCTCGGCTCGGCCTGGTGCAACGTAGTCGGCCCCGATGTGGGGAGCCGCACTGGCCCCGGCGCGCACCACGTCCGCGTCTTCGAGCAACGCCGGCAGCAAACCGCGGTGCACGCGGTAGCGCCTCACTTCAGCCCTCGCCGCGAGAAGCTTTCGGATGCGCGCCACCGGCAGATCTTCTTGAGCCGCCAGGTTCCGCAGGCGCGCGAGCAGACGGGAGCGCTCCGGATCCGACAGGCCGGACGGGCGGCACCCGGCAAGTATGGCAAGTGCTCCCCACGCGTTACGCGCAGACAGAGGCCGTCCCGACTCAGGAGCAGCCACCTTGCGATCTTGCACACTCCGGGCGTCAACGAGCCATCGCCCGCCGACCATCGAACCTTGGAGCTTGCCCTCATGGAGTAGCTGGCGCACACGCGAGTCGTCCACGCCCAGGCCCTCCGCGGCCTGCCTCACGGACACGAAATCCACGTCACACCTCCTTGCGCGTACCCTCACGGAAGCAGGAGGGAACACGCAATCAGTGTCAGCCCTTCCAGCAGTTGCGTCAAACCTCTCGTAATCGGGAGAAAACCCGCAAGGCCAGCATCCGGATCGCCTCCGAGCATCTGCCCGAAACGCGCCTTTCGTACTGACATGCGAACCTGATAGTGCGTATCGTCCCCGATCCGCTACAGGAGGCACGATCGTGAGCAAGAAGCAGAGTCGGCAGAACCGCGGTGCCCGCACTGGCGGACATGAACGCAGCGGTGCGGTGGAGACGAAGGAGCAGGCGCAGAGATCCGCCGCGCAGGAGACCGTGCACTCGATCTCGGAGCAGGTATCCCATAAGAAGCAGAGGAAGTTCGGCCACAACTGATCTGAGGCGAGCGACCGACCGCCGTCGAGGCGCAGCAGTGGCGCCCCGCGAGGGGGCCACGACAGAGGGCTGCCCCGACGAGTCTCCCGGATGGTGGTCGCCGACTCCCGGAGCGAGGGGCCGGCGGTCCGGCGCGCGCCGCTGCCGAGCGCGGCGGACGGGCGCGGCGTACGGGCGCGGCGTACGGGCGCGGCGGACGGGCGCGGCGTACAGGTGCGGACCGGCGCGGCTACTGCTGGTCGAAGCGCTCGCGGCGCGATGGGGAGGGGGTATCGGGAGGGCCACCCTGTCCGGGCTCGCCCGCGCGGTCCTCGTTGTCCTTGGATAGCGGCTCGGGATACCGGCGCGGCATCACGGGCGACAGCACCAAGCGGCGGTCCGTGGCTGCCTACGCACGCGAGTGATCACGGGAGATCCCATCACCGAGGTCACTGACTCCCCCCGCGGCTGGAGGGGTGGACGACTCGCGCTGCATTCAGATGAGCCAGACGGATTGCACGCACTGGCTCTCCGAGCAGCGCGGCACCGCGAAACCGGGCCGCGGACATGCAGTCCCCGGCGGTCCTTGTCGATGCCGAGAGTCTCAGTCGTCGCTGCTGGCTCCCTCACCGACAGAATCTGCCGGGGGCCTGGCCAGAGCCGGGACAAGAGTCGCTCTGACCTTTGGACGTCTCCACAGACCGCGTGGCTCTTTCCGGTTGTCCGGTGTATTTGTTAGTCTCCTCCGTATTTCGAACTAGTCAAGGCGTTTGTCAGAATTTCTTGGGCCATGCCCGTCCCAGCCCCGTACGTAGGCTGGAAGCAAGCCTCGTCGCGCTCGCAATGAGCCCGACGGAAGGTGCCGCCAATGACCGCACCGGCAATTCCCCCCGGGCCGGCTGCCACGACCCGGGCACCCGAGACCGTCACGGCCGACCCGTACAGCGCCCGGTCGGCCGCGACCGTCACACACCCGTGGGTGCCTTCCTCGTACGCGACGACATCGGCGTACGCGACCACATCGGCGTGCCTCGGACGACACGCCGGCGCACAGCGTCCGGGTGATCGTCGTACGAGCGCCTCAAGAACAGCGAGCACGGCAGGGTGACGGAACATGAGCGAGATCGAGATCATGACCACGGCATCGCTCGGTGACACCAGCTATCTCCTCGTCAGCGGCGACGAGGCCGCGCTGGTCGACCCGCAGCGGGACAGCTGGGGACTGATGGAGTCCTGTACGTCCAGGGGGGTGCGGATCCATTACGTCCTGGAGACGCATGTGCACAACGACTACGTCTCGGGTGCGCTGGAGGTCCGCGCGGCGACCGGCGCCACCGTGGCCGGCCCGGCCCGCGCGCCGTATGCCTTCGATCATCTGCCGCTGGCGGAGGACGACGAGATCGTGGTCGGCGACGTGACCGTGCGGGCGATGGAGACGCCCGGGCACACGGCAGAGCACACGTCGTACCTCGTTCTCGACGACACCCGACGGTCGCCGACGGCCGTCTTCACCGGAGGCAGTCTGCTCGTCGGCGGCGCGGGCCGTACGGACCTGTCCGGTGACGACCGCACGGAGGAGCTGGCCAGGGCGCAGTTCCGTTCGCTGAGGCGGCTTTCGCTCCTGCCGGACGCCACCCGGGTGCTGCCGACGCACGGAGCGGGCAGTTCCTGCGCGGCCGGGCCGGTGTCGGGGGACAGGACGACCACCATGGGCGCCGAGCGGCGTACCAACCCCACGCTGACCGTTCAGGACGAGGAGAAGTTCGTCAGCCAACGGCTGTATGGCCTACCGCCGTATCCCGCCTACTACCACTACATGGCACCACTCAACCGGTCCGGACCGGAGGTACTCGGCGGCCGTCCCACGCTCCGGCCGCTCACGCCGAGCGTGGTGGAGGGCCTGGTCGGGGGCGGCGCGCAGATCGTCGACGGCCGCGACCGCAGAACCTTCGCCGCGGGCCATCTGCCCGGATCGCTCTGCGACGAGCTGGACGACCGCTACGCGAGCCTGGTCGGCGAGATCGTGCCGTTCGGCACCCGCCTGGCGCTGGTGCTGCCGGAGCCTGCCGAGGAGGCGGCCGACGAGGCGGTGATCCAGCTGCTGCGGATCGGATACGAGAACGTCGCGGGCTATCTGGCGGGTGGTGTCGACGCCTGGCGGGCAGCCGGCCGCCCGCTGCGTTCCTTCCGTACCGCCGACGTGCTCGAACTGGCCGGGCACGTCGCCGAACGGCGGGTGCTCGACGTACGGCCGGAGCACCCCGAGGGCGGAATCCCGGGCACGATCGCCGTGCCGCTCGCCGAACTGCCCAGGCGGCTCGGCGAGATGCCCAGGCGGCTCGGCGAGATGCCCAGGGACCGCGAGATCTGGACTATATGCGGGAGCGGACGCCGGGCGACCATCGCCGCGAGCCTGCTCGACCGGGCCGGGATCCCCGTGACGGCGGTGGTCAGCGGTGGCGTGGGGGACCTGGCGGCACACGCATCAGAACAGGCACGAGAACGGGCATGACAACAGGCACGAGAACACGCCTCAGCGCGCCATACGCATGAGAAGAGGAGAAGATCATGGGCCGCAACGGTTACGCCCACCCCGAGACACTGGTGGACACCGAGTGGCTGGCCGCCCGCCTCGACGACGGAACGGTGCGCGTCATCGACGTGGACGAGGACACCACCGCGTACGAAAAGGGCCACATCCCAGGCTCCGTCGGCTGGAACTGGACCAAGGACCTGCACACCGCCGTGGGCCGGGACTACCTGGACGTGGACGCGCTCGGGCAGCTGCTGGCCGCGGCCGGCGTGGAGGACGACACCACCGTGGTGCTGTACGGGGGCAACAACAACTGGTTCGCGGCGTACGCCTACTGGATCCTGCGGCTGCGCGGCTTCAACAAGGTGAAGCTGCTCGACGGTGGCCGGAAGAAGTGGGAGCTGGAAGGCCGCGGGATGAGCCAGGAGGTCGTGAACCGTCGGCGCACCGGCTTCACGGTGACGGGACAGGAGAACCCGCAGTTCCGCGCGCTGCGCGGTGAAGTGCTGGAGAGTCCGGGGTCCGCCGCTCGCATGGTCGACGTACGGTCCCCGCAGGAGTACCGGGGCGAGCAGCTGGCGCCCCCGCACCTGCCGCAGGAGCAGGCGCAGGTGCCCGGCCACATCCCCGGCGCGGCCAACATCCCCTGGGCGCAGGCGGCCAACGATGACGGGACCTTCAAATCGGCCGACGAACTGAAGGAACTCTATGCCCGGAAGGGCATCACGCCGGATCACGAGATCATCGCCTACTGCCGTATCGGAGAACGCTCCTCGCACACCTGGTTCGCGCTCCACGAGCTGCTCGGCTACCCGGACGTCAAGAACTACGACGGGTCCTGGACGGAATACGGCTCGCTCGTGCGCGCTCCTGTCGAGATGGGGTGACGCAGGAGATCAAGGCCCTGATCGACCTCGTCGACAAGGTGTGTTCCGGTAGTACTTGACCGGACTGCCGAGCCCGGAGTTCGCCCTCGCGGGGCCAACTCCCCTGACTCCAGGGGCCGATACCCACATGTGATCGTTCCATGTATACGCGCGACACGTTGATCGTTATCATCCGGTTGATCTTGGACGGCTCACGTAGCCGCCATGGTCAAGCAGTGGATGAAACGAAGAAGTGGAGCGCAGGAGTGAAGAAGCGGATCATAGGGACGCTCGCCGCGGCAGCATGCACCGTCCTCGTGGCAACCCCCGCCCAGGCCGAGCCCAATTGGCCGTCCTGGCCCGGCGAGGTCAGGACCAGCGACGGGATGGGATACGGCTACTTCGCGTACGACGGCGACTACATCGGCGCCAACGACTTCAAGTTCGACGGGGCGAGCACGGTTACCCGCTGGGAGACCGACTACGGCCGCTCGGGCGAGTGCAAGGACACGAACGGCGCCCAGAACGGCGTGACGGCCTGCAACTACGACATGGCCGAGAGCGGCTATGTCCGCATCAAGGTGTGCCACCGGGACTACAGCAACGACATCGGCTGGATCAACTGTTCCTCGTGGAGCCAGTGGCTCTCGATCCGTGACGGTGTTCCGCGCTAGCAGCGCCGCACGCCGGTAGTGCTGCGCCGCGAGGCTGCCCATGAGTGTCGGGCAGCCTCGCAGGCTGCGGCAGTCGCGGGCTCCTGGCCGGTCCGGGCCGCTCCTGAGGCGCGGTGGGCGAGCGTGGGCGACCATGGAGAGGCGGGGCAGCGGCAAGACGCGGAGCGACGCTCCAGGCCCCTGCCGAGCCTTGTCGGGAGGCCCTATGGATTACCCGGAAAGGTACGAGCTGATATTTCAGGCGTCCGCCGTGGAGGACGACGTCGTGATCGTCCGGCGCACCGAGAGAGCGGGAGCGGGCGGATATCCGATCTACGAGGACGAGACGGGGATCGTGCGCGCCGAGATCAGCGACCGAGGTGAGGTACGGATGGTGGCCAGTGGAGGACATCAAGCGCCCGGAACTCCGACGGCGCGGCCACTCGACTGACACGGCCACTCGACTGACACGGTCGGTCGGTTGACGGCACGGCCGCCCGGCTGACCGAGTGGTCGTCGACTGGCGCGGTCGCTCAGGGCGCGGCCGTCGACGGCACGGTCACGACTCGTTCGACGGGTCCGCCGGCCGCCGGCCGTAAGACCACTCCGGTCACGCCCGCCGACCCTGCCCACGCGGGCGGTCCGGCGGGCGCCGGACGGTGCAGGCCCCCTCTGGAGGTGAGCTCATGAACCCGCGCAAGGTGCCGGCCCGGTGGGCGGAACCACTGCAGCCCCCACCCGGCTACTTCGGAGCGGAAGAGAGCACGCCCGACGAGACGCGGCGGCGCCTCATCCTCGACTGGGCGGTGAATCAGCGGATCGCCAGCGGATGGCGTGTCGAATCCCGCTCGGAGACGCAGGCGGTCATGGTCCGTGGCGAGCCGGTGAACCATGTGCTGCACGCCATCCTCAGCCTCGTCACCTGTTTCCTGTGGGTCGTTGTGTGGGCCGTGCTCACCGTGGTGAACAGGGTCGAGCGGGTCGCACTCACGGTCGATGCGCAAGGCCACGTCGTCGCTGTGCACGCTCCGGGGTCCTGAGCCGTCCGGCACTCCATGTCACCTCGCCGGTGCCGTCCTCGCCGGTGCCGTCCTTGCCGAGGCCGGCGGCGCCGAGAAGGCCAGGCGGCGGTGAACGCGGCGGAGCATCAGACGGGACATGACCGGGTGGAAGCGACGGATCACCGCGAAGTAGAGCCTGCCGCGCCGGTTGTGGGTCTTCACCACCGTGGTGAGCGTGACCTTGTCGTCGGCGATCAGGACCGAGGCGCGGAAGTCCAGGTGGCTCGCGTCCTCGCCCAGCAGGAGCTCGTTCGAGGCCGTCGCCCGGACCGCAAAGGGGAGAACGCCGCGCCAGGCCTCGGGATCGCGGGGCATGCCCGGGGCCAGGGAAAGCTGCCATGCGTCGGTGAAGTCCGGGGCGGCAAAAGCCTGATGGGCAAGTTCGGCCTCACGCGGCACATCCGTCGCGGTCGGACGGTCCCAGATCATGCGGTGCATCAGACGTGCCCACCGGGACCAGCGGTACGGGCGGGGCAGGCCGGCCGGGGACGCGGCGCGCTCGATGTTGTCGATGAGCTCCTCGACCATCGTGTCGTGCAGCGGGCGGATCACCAGGGTCCAGAGCAGCGATGACCTGAGTCCCTGCTCCTGTTCGAGCACGTGCCGCACACGGCAGCGGTCCGCGTCCAGCGGTTCTACGGCGAGGGCGTGGAAGCCGTTGGACGGCGGCGCGAAGTCGAATCGGACGCTACGGCCCCGGTCGTACGCGCTCACCGAGTAGCGGACGAAGCCGTGGCCACCGTTCGCGCCGACGGCGAGCGGGCCGTCGAAGCGTATCGGCGGCCAGACGGGGCTCGGGCTGAGCGGGTCGTCCTGGGAGGAGACGCGGTCGAGCAGGGCGCCGACCACCCCCGGCGAGGCCTGAATTACGCGTTCATGGACGTTCCGGACCGAGCGCATCCCGCACCTCCGTACGGTGGCGTATGTTTCACCATACGGTAGCGTATGGACATGGCACAGGCAGAGCGGGCACGGCAGCCGGGACCGGGACGCAAGAGACTCTCGGCGCGCGACTGGGCCGACGCGGCGCTCGCCGCCATCAGTGAGCGCGGGCTCGCGGCCGTCGCGGTGGAGCCGCTGGCCGCCCGGCTGGGGACGACCAAGGGCAGCTTCTACTGGCACTTCACCAACCGCGAAGCGCTGATCGGAGCCGCGCTCGGCCGGTGGGAGGAGATCTGCACCGAGGAGATCATCACCGCCATGGAGTCCGAACCGGACCCCGAGAAGCGGCTGCGTAGCCTCTTCGCCAGGGTCACCGCCTCGGCCGCCGAGGATCCCCTCGAGGTCTCCCTGCTCGCCACCGCCGCTCATCCCCAAGTCGCGCTTGTACTGCGGCGAGTGACGGAGCGCCGGGTCGGCTACGTGGCGCGCCTCTTCGAGGAACTGGGTTTCCCGCCGGACCAGGCCCGGCAGCGCGGGCTGCTCGCGTACACCAGCTATCTCGGACACACCCAGCTGAGCCACGCCGTACCACAGGCCCTCCCCGTGGGGGCCGAGCGCGGCGACTATCTGGAGTCCGTCATCGACAACCTGCTGCGTCGCGCATAAGTCCGGCCGCGGCCCACTCGGCCCGCGGCCGGACCGGGATCAGGCCGTGGCGCGCTTCTTCGCGGTGGCCTTCTTGGCCGTGGACTTCTTCGCCGTGGACTTCTCCGCCGCCGACCCGGCCGTCGTGGACCTGGCCGTCGTCGACTTGGTGGCCGTCGACTTGGTGGCCGCGGACTTGGTGGCGGACGTCTTCTTCGCCGTGGATTTGGCGGTCGTCGACCTGGTGGCTGTGGACTTGCCGGCCGTGGACTTGTCGGCACCGGACGCCGTCTTCTTCGGCGCCGTCTTCTTCGGCGCCGTCTTCTTCGCCGCCGCCGTGGACTTCTTCGTGTCGGCACCCCCCGGCTTCGGCGCGGCCGCCGCCCGCTTGCGCCCCTTGATCGGAGTAACCTCGGCGACCTCCCGGCCCTCCTCGCCCCGCGCCTCCTTCGCCACACGCACGCTGTTCTCCAACGCGGCCATCAGGTCGATGACCTTGCCGCCGCCGGGCTCCGCGGGCACCTCCTCGGGCACCACACCGCCCTCCGCCTTCGCCGCGATCATGGCCTCGACCGCCGCCCGGTAGTCGTCGTGCAGCGAGTCCAGGTCGACCTCGCCGAGAGTGTCCATCAGCGCGTCGGCCAGGTCGAGTTCGGCCTCCCGGACGGTCACCTGCGCGTCCGGCGCGACATCCTCGGTGCTGCGGATCTCGTCCGGCCAGAGAAGGCCGTGCATGGCGATCACATCGTCGACGACGCGCAGCACTCCCAGGCGCTCCCGGCCGCGCAGCGCGAATTTGGCGACTGCGACCTTCTCGCTCCGCTTGAGTGCCTCGCGCAGAAGTATGTACGGCTTGACGGCCGGGACACCGTTGGCGGACAGGTAGTAGGCGGCGTCCATCTGGAGCGGGTCGATCGACGACGCCGGCACGAAGGCGACGATCTCGATCGTCTTCGCCGTGGGCAGCGGTAGCGAGGCCAGGTCCTCGTCGGTGATCGGGATGAGGGTTCCGTCCGCGGCCTCGTACGCCTTGCCGATCTCGGCGGCGGTCACTTCCTTCTCCTCCAGTTCGCAGACCTTGCGGTAGCGGATCCGGCCGCCGTCGGCGGTGTGGATCTGGCGAAACGAGATGGAGTGGTTCTCGGTGGCGTTGACCAGCTTGATGGGGATGCTGACCAGGCCGAAGGAGATCGCGCCGTTCCATATGGATCGCACGTTTCATCCCTTTCATCCGAAATAGAGGGATTCATGGGATTCTCATCGTATGACGCCGATCACGGAAGTGGAGGGGCGACGCCTGGCGCTCAGCAACCTGGGAAAAGTCATTTACCCCGCCACCGGAACCACCAAGGGCGAGATCCTGCACTACTACGCCAGCACGGCGGACGCGATCCTCCCGCATCTCGCCAACCGTCCGGTGTCCTTCCTCCGCTACCCGGACGGGCCGGACGGGCAGCTGTTCTTCACCAAGAACCCGCCTCCCGGTACGCCGTCCTGGGTGCGCACCACCGCCGTACCCCGCTCGGAGGACAAGAACGCGCGGCAGGTCGTCATCCAGGACCTGCCGTCACTGATGTGGGCCGCGAACCTCGTCGTGGAGTTCCATACGCCCCAGTGGCAGGCGGACGAGCCGGCGGTCGCCGACCGTATGGTCTTCGACCTCGACCCGGGCGCGCCCGCGACGATCGCCGAGTGCTGCGCGGTGGCACTGTGGCTGCGCGAGCGACTGGCGGCGGACGGCCTGCACTCGTACGCCAAGACCTCGGGTTCCAAGGGGCTGCACGTCCTCGTGCCGGTGACGCACACACCTTCCGAGGAGGTTTCCGCGTACGCGAAGAGCCTGGCCGTCGAGGGCGAGGCCGCACTTCCGGGGCTGATCCTGCACCGGATGGCCCGCTCCCTGCGGCCCGGGAAGGTCTTCGTCGACCACAGCCAGAACGCCGCCGCGAAAACCACCGCGGCGCCCTACACACTGCGCGCCCGCGTCGAGCCGACCGTCTCCGCGCCGGTGACCTGGGAAGAGGTCGAGGAACAGCAGAACCTCGCGTTCCGGATCGGCGACATCGCGCCACGGCTGGCGCGGTACGGAGATCTGCTCGGCCCGCTCGTCGATCCCGAGCAGGCCAGGCCGCTGCCATGAGCGGCGCGCCGACGCCCCCGCTGAAGGTGGCGCTCGCCGAATCGGTGAGCGTACTGCCGCGCGGCCACGGCCTGGCGTACGAGCCCAAGTTCGACGGCCACCGGATGGTGATCTTCCGGACCGGCGGGAAGGTGGTGCTCCAGGCCCGGTCGGGCCGGATCATCACCTCCGCCTTCCCCGATCTCGAGGATGCGGCACGGCAGCTGCCGGACGGCACGGTTCTGGACGGCGAGGTGGTGGTGTGGACGGAGGGCCGTACGGACTTCGCCGCCGTACAGAAGCGGGCGACCGCCACAGCCAAGCGCGCGCCCACTCTCGCGCGCCGGCTGCCCGCCTCCTACGCGGCCTTCGATCTGCTCGCCGAAGGCGGCGAGGATCTGCGGCGGCTGGCGTACGAGAAACGGCGCGCGCGGCTGGTCGCGCTGCTCGCCCCGCTCGGTCCGCCGCTGCAGGCCGTGCCGATGACCCTGGACGCCGAGGAGGCGGCCACCTGGTTCGAGACCCTGCCCGCGATCGGCGTCGAGGGGCTGGTGGTCAAGCGCCTCGACCAGACCTACCGGAGCGGCACGCGTGCGTGGCTGAAGGTTCGGCACACATACGCGCGCGACGCGGCGGTCATCGGCTTCACCGGCCCTCCGGCGCGGCCGTCCGCGCTGGTGCTGGCCGTGGCGGACGACCCCGTCCCGGTGGTGTCGAGTCCGCTCGCTCCGGCACTGCGCGCCCAGGCGGCGGCCGCGCTGGAGGGGCGGGTGACCGGCGGGACCGGAACGGCGACGGCGACCGGCGTGGGCGAGGTCGCGTACCGGACCGTCGGGCCCGGAGTGACGGCCGAGGTGGAACAAGGGACGACGCGGCACACAGTCACCACGGTGCTGCGGCTGCGGCTCCCCCAGGATCGGGATCGGGATCGGGATCGGGATCCGAGCCAGGGTCAGCAAGAGAATTAATCAAGTTTGACTAGTTGGCGACCTGGGGATACCTTCCTCGAGTAGTCAAACGTGAAGAGGAGACGGCGTGACCTTTCTGCCCGATACCGGATACACCGCTACCCCCGCAGAACTGGCGAGTATCGAGGCGTGGTTCGCCGCGTACGACGCGCACAGCGCCAAGCGCGAGATCGAGCGCATGGCGGACCTGGCCGTCTTCCCGCTCAACCTGGTCAGCGACGACTCGGCGGGAGATGGCGCCTCCGCGCAGTGGGACCGGCAGCAGTTCATCGAGACGATGAGCCAGGTGATGGGTGACGGCAGCGACGACATCACCTTCGAGTCGACGCGTACACCCGTCTTCCTCTCCCCCGCGATGGCCGTCGTCTTCACGGACTCCACCATGACCGCGGCCGGACAGACGCAGCAGCTGCGGTACGCCGACATTCTGATCAGGCGGGACGGGAAGTGGGCGTTCCAGACCATGCTCCAGAGCGGCTGGGGCGACAACCTCCGCTGACCACCGGCCGCTGACCACCGCCGGCAGCCGACGGCCGACGGTGGGCGGCCGTCGGCTGCTGATGCGACGCGGCGTCAGGCGCGCAGCCAGGTGCGACGGTCGCGCGCCGTCGCGTACAGCGCCTCGATGTCCGCGGGCTTCAGTACGCCGCCGAGCCTGGTCAGCGCGGGCACCTCGTCGTCCCGCAGAATCCTTACGTCCGGCGGCGCGGGCATGACGTCGAGCCGCGCAGCCGCGACCACGGCGAGCACCGGGCGCACCGCGGCCGTCAGCGCGAGCGCGGCACGCTCGGCCCGGCGGCGGGCCAGCCGGAGCCGGGGAACCGGTTCGCCACGGCCGACCCGGACCATGGGGTCGGCGATCCGCACCCGCAGCCGCCGGGCCTGGAGCGTGTGCACGGCCAGCACCCCGGCGGGCCCGATGGCCAGATGGTCGATGTGCTCGGTGCCGGGCAGCGGAACCGAGTGCAGGATCCGCCAGCCCGCGGCCTCCAGCCGGTCGAGCTCGCCGCCCAGCAGCTGGTGCGCGGCGAGTTCCGCGCGGCGCGGATCCTGGCGGAAACGGTGCCCGGCGGGGAGTTGGTCCAGTTCGGCCTGCAGCGCCTCGCCGGGGCGGTTGGGGGCCAGATCGTCGTCGGGGCGCAGAAACAGCCTGGCAAGGTCGGCGGAGGTGGGGACGGGCGGCGGACCGACGGTGACATCGTCGGTGAGATACGGGGCGAGGGCTGCCAGCACATCGGCGCGGTGGCGGTCGGAGACCAGGCTCACCCGGCCGCTGTCCCGGTCGTACCAGGCCACGCTCCGGCCGTTCGGCAGGCTGACGTACAACCGGTCCCGGCCCTGCTCGCGTGCCGGTGTGACGCGCAGTCCCGTCATGCCATCACCCCCCGACCATGGGAACAGCCCACAGCCTTCGGGGCAATAACCCCGCGATGTCCGGGCAGTGGTGCACACTCTCCCCAAGCGCACAGTTCTTGGGAGGGGGCAAGCGTGTTCGGGGGGATCGACGAGGTCGAGTGGGCCGCACTGGGGCATGCTTACGGCCCGGCGGACGATGTGCCGGAAATGCTGCGCGGACTGGCTTCCGCGGACCCGGCGGAGCGCGAGACGGCGCTCGACGGGATGTACGGGGCGGTGCACCACCAGGGCGATGTGTACGACTCGACGCTCGCCTGTATCCCGTTCCTTCTGGAGCTCGTGACGAATCCGGCGGTCCAGGACCGGGGCGGCATCGTAGAGCTGCTGACCAGCATCGGCGGCATCGATCTGGACGGCGACGACGAACTCGACCCGGACGACGAGGAGTTCGAGTACGCCGCGAACTACGCGATGGCCGCGTCGGCCGTGACCGCAGGCGCGGACGCCTTCCTCGGACTGGTCGACGCCGACGACCGCGGGGTGCGGCTCGCCGCGCCGCTCGCGCTCGCCACGCTGCACGACGATCCGGAGCTGGTGCTCGGTCTGCTGCGCGACCGGCTGGGCGTGGAGCCGGACGCGGAGGTGCGGTTCGCCTGCGTCGAAGCCGCGGGCCGGATAGCCCTGCGGCACGAGTATCTGGTGCCCGAGGTGGTGGAGTGGCTCTCCGGCCTGACCCGGGTGTCGTACGGCCCGGGGCTGCGGCTTGCCGCGCTCGCGCAGCTTGCCCGCTGCGCGCCGGGGGAGCTGCCGTCCGATGTCGTACCGAGCGTGGCAGGCCTGCTGCGCGAGCTGCGCGCCGAGCCGGTGGTGACGGCTCAGGCCGCCGAACGACCGTCGACGCCGACACTCATCGGGCAGCTGCGCGAGCGCCACGAGGCGGATACGGCCGGCCGCCACGCCCCCTGGACCGCGGATCTGCTCCGTACGCTGCACTCCGGTCTCGGCGATCGTGTCGAGGACCGGACAGCCCTGCTGACCGATCAGCTGTGCAGCCCCGACTGGGGGCAGCGGATCGACGCCGTGCGGATGAGCAGCGGACTGCTGCGGACCTGGCGCGGTGCGTACGAGGAGCTGGTCGGCCTGATCGGGGAGCAACTCGCCGACCCGGAGCCACGGCTGGCCGAGGCGGCCGCCGACGCGCTGGAGGAGTTGTTCTCGCTCGCCGGGCCCGCCACTGACGCGCTTGCGGACCGGGTCGCCGCGGACCCCGCGGCCTGGGTGCGGGAGTGGGCGGGCGGACCGCCGTCGCTCGGCAGCGCGGTCAAGGCGCTGGCACGGGCGGGCGACCGGCGTGCGGTGCCGGTGCTCGCGCGGGCGCTGGAGCTGCCCGAGGCGCCGCACGATCTGGGGTACGCGCTCGACCATCTGGGGGCGGCGGCCGCACCGCTCGCACCCGTGCTGCGCCGCAGCCTCGGCGAGATGGAGCTGGACGACCGGCTCCACGACCGGGCGGGACCGCTGCTGTACGGACTGACCGCGCTGCGGGCCGCCGACGCGGTGCCCGAGGTGCTGCGCATCCTGCGGGGCGCGCCGGAGTACCGCAAGGAGTGGCTGACCGAGTCGGTGCTGCGGGCGCTCACCGCGTTCGGGCCGGCGGCGGGCGAAGCCGTGCCGGATCTGCGCGCGATGCTGGGCTGCGGCGGCTGCTCGGCGGCCCTTGCGGCGCGGACCGCAGGCGCGCTCTGGGCGATCGAGGGTGACGCGGGGGCCGTACTGCCGGTGCTGCGAGCGGCACTGTCGGAGGCGGACTCCGCGGCCCGGCGTTCGGCGGCGACGGTGCTCGGCACGCTGGGCGCGGCGGGCGCGGAGGCCGCTCCGGCGCTGGGTGAACTGCTGGGGGCGGCGGAGCCATGGACCCGGGTGGACGCGGCGATCGCGCTGTGGCGCGTGACGCGAAACCCGGAGCGCCCTTGGCCGGTGCTCCTGGCGGCCTGGGAGGGGCAGGCGAACACCCGCGTGCCGACGGCCGAATGTCTGGCGGAGCTGACGGCCGACGGGGTGGAGGGCGCCGAGCGAATACTTCGCCGCGAGCTGGGATCCGTACGACGTCATAACGCGATCGACGGCGGATACAGCAGCCATGACATCTTTACGGACGAGAAGCTGCTGGCCCTGTGCCGGCAGGCACTTACCAGGGAGGGACCAACAGCATGATCATCTTTGGCACTCGGGGATACCTCTACCAGCTGGCGATACTGACGCTGGTATGCGGACACTGCGGCAATCCCTCCGCGCACACGCTCAGGAAGCGCGTCACGAAATTCACGCTGTTCTTCGTGCCACTGTTCCCGTTCTCCACGAAGTACGCGACTCAGTGCACGTTTTGCGGCGCGGAGGCGAGCGTGAGCAAGGAGAGTGCGGAGCAGCTGCAGATCCAGGGCGCGGGCGCGCAGGGCGGTCAGGCGTACGGACAGCCGTCGCAGCAGCAGCCCGGACAGCAGCCGTACCAGCACTGACGGCGGGCCGGAAGGCAGGCGGGGCCGGGGCGGACCGGGGGCGGCGGCATCATCTTCTTCACCGATCCGGTGGAGCGGAGCCGTATCCCGGGCGCCCGCCCGCCGGGGACCTTCGCGGGCGGTGCGGTCGTCCGGCTCACGCTGCCCGAGTACACACCGGTCCGTGAACGACAGGGAAGCCCACCGCCCAGCCGCACGCGGAGTGACGCGTCACCAACATCGGCTGCGCGCCCGGCACCGGTAGCGAACTGACGCTCCGTCGACTCTCCCGCCCACTCTTCGTCGACGCCCTATGACATAAAGGGACATAAGGCTTGCGTCTTGCTACGTTGCGTGGCATGACCGCAACGACGGCGGACGCTCCCCCGCCCGATCTACGCCTCCCCAAGCGGCGGGGTGTCGAGCTCTCGCTCCTCGTCTGCGCCGTCCTCATCTCCGTCTACGGCTATGTCGAGGTCGGCCTGGCAAAGGGCGGCGCCGTACCGCCGGACGCCGCGCGCTACGGAGCGGGCCTCGGTGTGCTGGCCCTCCTCGCCCATCTCGCCGTCCGCTACCGCGCCCCGTACGCCGACCCGCTGTTCCTGCCCATCGCGGTTCTCCTCAACGGCCTCGGCCTGGCGCTCATCTACCGTCTCGACCTGGAGACCCCGAACAACGCGGCCGCGCCGACCCAGCTGATCTGGTCCACGCTCGGCGTCGCCCTCTTCATCGGCGTCGTGATCTTCCTGCGTGACCACCGGATTCTGCAGCGGTACGCGTATCTCTCGGTCGTCGCGGCCCTGGTGCTGATGCTCCTACCGATCCTCTTTCCCGCCGTGAACGGCGCCAAGATCTGGATCCGGATCGGCGGACTGTCCTTCCAGCCGGGCGAGTTCGCCAAGATCCTGCTCGCCGTCTTCTTCGCCGCGTATCTCGCCGCCAACCACAACGCCCTTGCGTACACCGGCCGCAGAATCTGGAAGCTCCAGCTGCCCACCGGCCGTGTGCTCGGCCCCATCGTCGCGATCTGGCTGCTCAGCGTCGGCGTTCTGGTGCTCGAGCGGGACCTCGGCACCTCGCTGCTCTTCTTCGGGCTTTTCGTGATCATGCTGTACGTGGCGACGGGCCGCACCGGCTGGATCGCCGTCGGGCTGCTGCTCGCCGCGGCCGGCGCGGTCGCCGTCAGCTCCCTGGAACCGCATGTCCACAGCCGGGTCGAGGACTGGCTCAACCCCTTCGCCACCATCGACGCCGGTGAGGGCCCCGGCCAGCTCGCCCAGTCACTCTTCGCCTTCGCCGCCGGCGGGACACTCGGCGCCGGAATGGGACTCGGCCACTCCATCCTCATCGGCTTCGCCGCCAAGTCCGACTTCATCCTCGCCACGGCGGGCGAAGAGCTCGGCCTGGCCGGCCTGACCGCGGTCTTCCTGCTGTACGCGCTGATGGTGGCCCGCGGCTACCGCGCCGGACTGTCGCTGCGCGACCTCTTCGGACGGCTGCTCGCCATCGGCCTCGCCTCGATCCTCGCGCTCCAGGTCTTCGTCATCGCGGGCGGCGTGATGGGTCTGATCCCACTCACCGGGATGGCGATGCCCTTCCTCGCGCAGGGCGGTTCGTCCGTGGTCACCAACTGGGTCATCGTGGCGCTGCTCATCCGGGTCAGCGACTCGGCCCGCGCGCCGCAGCCCGAGCCGGTCGAACCGGGGATCGTCGCACCGGTCCTGGAGGGCGAGCGGTGATCCGCTACATCCGGCGGGCCGCCGTCCTGTGTCTGCTGCTCCTGGCCGCGTTGCTGGTCAACGCGGCTCGTGTGCAGGTCTTCGAGGCCAGATCGCTCAACAACAATCCGGCCAATCGCCGCCTCATCATCGACCGTTACGACGAGCCGCGTGGCGACATCCTGGCCGGCGGCGGAGCGGTCACCAGCTCGAACGACACCGGCGAGCAGCTGCGCTACGAACGCTCCTACACGCAAGGGCCGTTGTACGCACCCGTCACCGGTTACGCCTCGCAGACCTACGGCACCACGCTCCTCGAGAACGCCGAGGACTCCATCCTCTCCGGTGCGTCCCTGCTGCTCACCCGGATCCCGTACTGGAACAACCTCAGCCGCACGCAGCAGCCAGGCGGCAATGTCGTCACCACCATCAAGCCCTCGATGCAGCAGGCCGCGTTCAGCGGCCTCAACAACAGAAGGGGCGCGGTCGCGGCGATCGAGCCGTCGACCGGCAAGATCCTGGCGCTGGTCAGCAGCCCTTCGTACGACCCCGGTCTGCTCTCGGGAACCGGGAAGCAGGTCGCCGACGCCTGGAGCAGGCTGAACGGTTCGAGCGTCCAGCCGATGCTGAACCGGGCCATCCGGCAGACCTATCCGCCAGGGTCCGCCTTCAAGATTGTCACGGCCGCGGCCGCGCTGGAGGCCGGCGTGGTCACCGACGTCGAGGCGCCGACGGGCACTCCCGATCCGTACGTTCTGCCCGGCACCTCGACCACGCTCCCCAATGAGGCGACGGGCTGCGGCAACGCCTCTCTCGCGTACGCCATCCAGTGGTCGTGCAACACCGTGATGGCGCATCTCGGGGTGCGGATCGGAATGCAGGGAATGCTGGACACGGTGGAGAGGTTCGGCTTCAACGACCCCGGGCTGAGGATTCCTTCGGGCGTGGTGCCGTCCAATTTCGACACCCGGATGACCGTCGACCAGCTGGCGCTCTCCTCGATCGGGCAGTTCGACACCTCGGCAACGCCGCTTCAGATGGCGATGGTCTCGGCCGCGGTCGCCAATGGCGGCGACATCAGACACCCCTATCTGGTGGACCGGGTGACCACATCGGGCGGCGACACCGTCTCCCGGCACAGCCGGAAGTCGTACCACCGGGCGATGACCCCCTCGACGGCCCAGCAGCTCAAGCAGCTGATGATCGATGTCGTCGAGGAGGGCACCGGCGCGAAGGCCGCGATCGACGGGGCGCAGGTCGGCGGCAAGACCGGTACGGCACAGCACGGCATGGGCAACGCCGGTACGCCGTACGCCTGGTTCATCTCCTGGGCGCAGGCGGACCACGCGGCCCGGCCGGCGGTCGCGGTCGCGGTGGTCGTCGAGGAGGCCTCCGCGGAGCGCGGCGAGATCAGCGGCGGTGGCAGCGCGGCGCCGATCGCGCGGGCGGTGATGGAGGCGGCGCTGCGACACTGATCGTATGACGGTGGTGGAAGCTCTGGAGCGGATCGGGCGTCTCGACCCTGAACTGTGCGCCTTCATCGAGGTGTGGTCCGAGCAGGCGCTCGCCCGCGAGCCGGGCCCGGGACTCCCGCTGACCGGACGGC
Source organism: Streptomyces sp. NBC_01750 (assembly GCF_035918095.1). NCBI lineage: Bacteria > Bacillati > Actinomycetota > Actinomycetes > Kitasatosporales > Streptomycetaceae > Streptomyces > Streptomyces sp. NBC_01750. Next base: position 6,035,422 of record NZ_CP109137.1, on the reverse strand, counting down.
CGTTCGCCGTCAAGGGACGGTCCGGCATCCATTCGTACACGGCCCGGCGGCTGATCGCGGCGGGCGCGGTGGCGGTCGGTTCGACGGCGGTGCCGGTCCCCGGCACGCACTGGCAGACCTGGGGTCTGGGTGCCCACGGCCGTACGGTCAACCCGTGGCGTGCGGACCGTACACCGGGCGGTTCCTCGGCCGGCTCGGCGGTGGCGGTCGCCGCGGGGATGGTGGGGCTCGCCACCGGCAGCGACGGGGCCGGGTCGGTGCGGATCCCGGCGGCGTGGTGCGGAGTGTTCGGGCTGAAGACCACTAACGGACTGCTGCCGTCCCCGGACCGGACGGGTCTGGCCTCGGCGGGCGTGCTGACCCGCTCGGCGGCGGACGCGCGGGCCTTTCTGCGCTGTGTGCTGGACGGGTACGAGGACGTACGGGTGGAGTTGCCGGTACGGGCGCGCTGGTCCGCGGACCTGGGCTTCGCGCGAACGGACCCGGAGGTGGAGTCGGTGGCGCGGGCGGCGGCAAAACGACTGGCGGCGGCCGGAACCGTACGTCTGGACGAGCGGCCGTTCGCTCTCCTCGACCCGCGGCAGGCCTGGGAGGCGGTGCGACGCGGGGAGCCTTCGGCGGGGGCGGCGGTGCGCGGCGAGAACGACCGCCGGCTCGATGCGCTCTTCTCGGACACGGAGCTGCTGCTCACTCCGGCGACCCCGGGCCGCCCGCATGGTCACGACGGCCCCGGCGAGCTCTACTCCACGGCACTGACCTGGGCATTCAATCTCAGTGGCCATCCGGCGGCCAGCATCCCGGCCGGCTTCACAAGCGACGGCTGCCCGGTCGGCCTGCAACTGGTGACGGCGCGTGGCACGGACATCTCACTCCTCGAAATGGCGGTGGCGGCGGAGCGGGGCGCACATACCGTGTGGCCATGACCTTCGAACTCGCCCAGGTGAACATAGCCCGACTGAAATTCCCGCTGGATTCGACGGAGTTGAAGGATTTCACCGACGGCCTCGACCCGGTGAACGCGGTCGCCGACGCGGCGGACGGCTTCATCTGGCGGCTGAAGAGCGACACCGGCAATGCCACGGACGTGCCGGTGTTCGGGGACGACTGGCTGATCGTGAACATGTCGGTGTGGCGGGACACCGACGCGCTGACGGCGTTCATGTACCAGGGACAGCACCGGGAGCTGCTGAGCCGCCGCTACGAGTGGTTCGAGCGGGTCCAGGAAGCGATGACGACACTGTGGTGGGTGGAGGCGGGCCACCGCCCAACAGTTCAGGAGGCGGAGAAGCGCCTGGTCCACCTCCGCGAACAGGGGCCGACGCCACACGCGTTCACGCTGCGGACGTCGTTCCCGCCGGGAGCGGAGTGATCAGCCGGCCTCAGGCCCCGCGCCCCCGGGAGTGGTGCCCCTGAGTCGCCGGCGGTTGACGGCGGTGAGGACGGGCGTCGACGGGGAACGGGAGGTCCGGCTTCAGCTGCCTGTGGTGGACGCCGGCCACTGGCTCTCCGGCGCTGACCATCTGCACCGCGCCGCGTGCAGGGGCCGCTGCTGCTGGTCCGGGCCCGGCGGCCGCAGCCGCCGATGCCCGGCAGGGAAAGGTCCGGCGAGCTGCTGGAGGCGTACTCGAAGGGCCTCGCCGACCAGGAGCTGACGCGGCTCGCGGACGAGCACCCCACGGCGACGGCGGAGGACATCGACGCCACGCCGCCACGCTGCCCGAGGAGCCGGCGGCGGCGGCCGTGCGGTGCGCCGGTTCCTGGGCCGGTGGTCTACGAGCCCTGCGCGCCGTCCGCGATCGCCTCCTCGACCTCCGACACCCGTGCCTGCTCCTCCGCCGCGAAACGCTCGCGGTCGAGCTGCTCGGCGATCTCCTCGTCCTGGGACATCAGGAGGTCGAGGTTGGCGTCGCCCATCTCGAAGACGCCCATGTCCAGATAGGCCTTCTGCAAGCGCTCGCCCCACAGCCCGATGTCCTTGACGCACGGCACGATCCGGCTGAACAGCAGCTTCCTGAAAAGCTGCAGGTATTCGGACTGCTCGGACAGTTCGGCCGCCTCCTGCTTGGGGATGCCGAAGTTCTCCAGGACCTCCACTCCGCTCAGCCGGTCGCGCATCAGATAGCAGCCCTCGATGACGAACTCCTCGCGCTCGCGCAGCTCCGCGTCGCTGAGCTGTTTGTAGTAGTCGCGCAGCGCCATCCGCCCGAAGGCCACATGACGGGCCTCGTCCTGCATGACGTACGCGAGGATCTGCTTGGGCAGCGGCTTGTCCGTGGTGTCGCGCAGCAGGCCGAACGCCGCGAGCGCGAGGCCCTCGATGAGGACCTGCATGCCCAGGTACGGCATGTCCCAGCGGGAGTCACGCAGGGTGTCGCCGAGCAGGCCCTGGAGGTTGTCGTTGATCGGGTAGAGCATCCCGATCTTCTCGTGCAGGAAACGGCTGTAGATCTCGGCGTGCCGTGCTTCGTCCATGGTCTGGGTGGCGGAGTAGAACTTCGCGTCCAGATCCGGGACCGACTCCACGATCCGCGCCGCGCACACCATCGCGCCCTGCTCGCCGTGCAGGAACTGGCTGAACTGCCAGGAGGTGTAGTGCAGCCGCAGTTCGCCCTTGTCCTTCTCGGTGAGCTTCGGCCAGTGGCGGGAGCCGTAGAGGCTGAGTGCCTCGTCGGGGGTGCCCAGCGGATCGTACGGATCGACCTCCAGGTCCCAGTCGATACGCTTGGCGCCGTCCCACTGCTTGTCCTTGCCCTTCTGGTACAGGGCGAGGAGGCGGTCGCGGCCGTCCTCGTACTCCCAGCTGAAGCGGGCCGCGCCTGAGGCCGGGACCTGCCAGAGGGAGTGTTCCGGGGCGTGCGTATAGCGATCGTGCGTCGACACTGACGGCTCCTTCGCCTCATATCCCGTAGAACTTAAGGACACTTGGCAGGCTCACACGTTGGTAGACGAGGAGTCAACAAGTCGTACGCAAGGGATTGACGACCTTACTGACATGGAGTCTTATAAGGCGTGCCCCCGGATCGCGGCCCGTCCCGGGGGCGCCCCGGACCCGATGCGACTCGTGAGGTGCCCTCCGCAATGACGACCGTGACCCCACGCGATGTGCAACTGCTCCGTGACGCACTCGGCCCGCTCCGGGACCGCGAACAGGTCGCCCAGCGGCTCCTCGAGTCCTCCGCCAAGCACTCCTTCGACCCCGACAAGGAGCTCGACTGGGAGTCTCCCGTCGAGGAGGGCAAGTGGTTCTGGCCACCGGAGCTGCTCTCCCTCTACGACACCCCGCTCTGGCACAGGATGTCCGAGGAACAGCGGCTGGATCTGGCCAGGCACGAGGCCGCGTCGCTCGCGTCGCTCGGAATCTGGTTCGAGATCATCCTGATGCAGCTGCTGGTGCGCCACATCTACGACAAGTCCGTGACCAGCAGCCATGTGCGGTACGCGCTCACCGAGATCGCGGACGAGTGCCGGCACTCGATGATGTTCGCCAGGATGATCGAGAAGGGCGGGGCGCCGGCCTATCCGGTGCCGCGGATGTACCACAATCTGGCGCGCGTGCTGAAGACCGTCTCGACCACTCCCGGTTCGTTCGCCGCGACGCTGCTCGGCGAGGAGATCCTCGACTGGATGCAGCGGCTGACCTTCCCGGACGAGCGCGTGCAGACGCTGGTGCGCGGCGTCACCCGTATCCATGTGGTGGAGGAGGCCCGGCATGTGCGGTACGCCCGCGAGGAGTTGCGGCGTCAGATGGTGACCGCACCACGCTGGGAGCAGGAGCTCACCCGGATCACCAGCGGAGAGGCGGCGCGTGTCTTCTCCGTCTGCTTCGTCAATCCGCAGGTGTACACGAACATCGGCCTGGACCGGCGCGAGGCGGTCGCCCAGGTGAAGGCGAGCGGACACCGGCGCGAGGTGATGCAGTCGGGCGCGAAGCGTCTCACGGACTTCCTGGACGACATCGGAGTACTGCGAGGACCAGGCCGAAGGCTGTGGAAGGCGTCCGGCCTGCTGGCGTGATCCTCGTCGTCGGCCCGTACGGTGGCGAACAGTGCGGTTACGCTGCGGAGCATGACCAGTCCCGCTCCAGCGACCCGTGCGTACCGAAGGCTCAGCGTCGAGGAGCGCCGTAAGCAGCTGCTCGCCGCCGCGCTCACGCTCTTCGCGCACCGGCCGCCGGACGAGATCTCGCTCGACGACGTGGCGGAGGCGGCCGGTGTGTCCCGGCCCCTCGTCTACCGCTACTTCCCCGGCGGCAAGCAGCAGTTGTACGAGACTGCACTCCGGTCCGCCGCGAACCAGCTGGAGCAGTGCTTCGCCGAGCCGTCCGCCGGGCCGCCGACCGAACGGCTCGCCCGGGTGCTCGACCGCTATCTCGTCTTCGTCGACGAGCACGACGCCGGCTTCAGCGCACTGCTGCGCGGCGGCAGCGTCGCCGAGACGTCCCGTACGACCGCGATCGTCGACGAGGTGCGGCGGGCCGCGGCCGAGCATGTCCTGGTCCATCTCGGGGTGGCCAGTCCCGGACTGCGACTGCGACTGATGGTGCGCACCTGGATCGCGGCGGTCGAGGCGGCGTCGCTGATCTGGCTGGACGAGGGGAAGCAGCCGTCGGCCGGGGAGCTGCGTGACTGGCTGGTCGACCATCTCATCGCGCTGCTGGCGGCGACCGCCGCGACGGACGCGGAGACGACCGAGGCGGTCAGGGAACTGCTGGCGCTGGAGACCCCGTCCGGGTCGGTGGGCAGGCTGGCGCGGCGGGTGGGCCCGGTCGTGGACGACGTGGCGCGCCTGCTGTAGCGGCGGCCGTCTCACACCGGTCCTCAGTCCCCCGGAAGCCCTTCGGGCGTGTCCGCGATCGCCGGACGGATCCGAAGGAGTCCGCCTCCGCTCACAGGTCGTTGCCCAGACCCGGGCCCACCGGTACGTCCACCCAGCCCGTGTCCGCCGTCGTCGCGAATGCCGTCGGGGCCAGCGGCTCCGCGTCCACCAGCAGCGGCCCCACCAGATCCGCCGGGACCGTGGCATGCGGAAGCGCGGCGGCCAGATGGGCGGCGGCCAGTGAGGCGACGCCCAGTTCCGGCATGGAGCCGATCTTCACGGCGAGGCCCGCGGACTCGGCGAGCGCGGCGATCTGCCGTGCTCGGTGGAGCCCGCCCACTTTGAGAATCTTGATGTTGAGGACATCGGCGGCGCCACTGCGCACGATCGCCAGGGCGTCGTGGAGCGACTGCATGCTCTCGTCGGCCATCACGCGCACACCGCCACAGCCGCGCAGCGCGGCCATTCCGGCCAGGTCCCATCGGGGCAGCGGCTGTTCGACCAGGTCGAGACCCGCGTCGGCCAGCCGGGCCACCGTCCTGCCCGCGGTGCCGGGGTCGTAGCCCTCGTTGGCGTCCAGGGAGAGCTCGACGGAGTCCGGGACGGCCCCTCGTACGGAACGGACCAGCCGCTCGTCGAGGTCCGGGTCCTCGCCGCCCTTGACCTTGATGTGGGTGAAACCCTTCGCCGCGTATCCGGTCGCCTCCGCCACCATCTCCTCGACCGTGCCGAGACCCACCACCCAGGTGGTGGGGACGCGCGAGCGGGCGCAGCCGCCGAGCAGCAGGTGCACGGGCCAGCCCGCCGCCCGCGCCGCCACGTCGTGCAGCGCGATGTCGAGCGCTGCCTTGGCGAGGTGCTGGCCGCGGATGGCGGTGTCCATGGCGGCGTGCGCTCCCGCCAGGTCGCGGGGGTCGCGGCCGATGAGCGCGGGCGCGGCGTGCTCGGTGAGGGCCGCCTCGAGTCCGGCGAGGGTCTCGCCGGTGTAGGCGGTCATCGGGGAGGCCTCGCCGAAGCCGTGGTCGCCGTCGGTGGTACGCACTTCGACCACCAGGCTGATGAGTTCGGGGCTGGTTCCGCTGCTGATGACGAACGGGCGACGGTAAGGGGCCCTGACAACACGGGTGTTGATCGAGGCGATCTTCAAGCGCGGCTCCTTCGGCTTACGGCCCGGACCGTAAGGCCAGGCTCAGAGGCGTACGCGGTAGACGATCGGGGGGCGGCCGGTCCGGCCCTGCATGCGGTCGGCCGTGGGGACGGCCAGGCCCGCGCGTTCCAGACGCTTGAGTATGCGGCGGGCCGTACGCTGCTGGACGCAGAGGTGCTCGGCCACGCGGTACGCGGTGATGCCCGTCTCCGGTTCCTGGGCGGCCAGTTCACGCAGCCTGTCCAGTGTCTTCGGGTGCAGTCCGACGCGGCGGGCGAGCGTCACCGTGCTCTCCGGGCCCGCCGGCGGTCCGGGCGGCGCGTCCGGGGACCGTTCGCCGTCGATCACGATGTCGACGTCGTCGGTCATCGAGACGACTCCGGCCACGGCGCCCGCCGAACGGGCCCGTTTGACCGCGCGCCTGGCCAGCGACTCGGCCTCCGCGGCGGTACGGCCGAGACCGAAGCCCACATGCGCGGTGGCGTGCCGGGCCGCCAGGTCGTCGAGGAACGGCAGCCGGGTGAACTGCCCGCTCACCGTCTCCAGCACTCCGCGCGTGGTGACGACCAGGCGCTGACCGTCGGGCAGATCGGCCAGGCTGCCGCCCAGCACCCGGAGGTCCGCCGCCAGCTCCTGGTCGGCCGCCGGCAGATCGATGATGCCGAGAGCGACCTGCGCGTCTCCGCTGTGCTGTGCCGCGGTGGCGAGCGTCAGGGCCTGCAGGGTGGAGCGGATGGAGTGCCGGGACGGCGCCAGCCGTACGGCGTGCATCTCGTGGTCGAGCAGCTGGAAGGCCGAGCCGAGGCAGGTGATGGCGACCCGGGTCTCCTTCTCGTCGCGCGCGGCGAGATGGAAGTCGGCCAGCTCCCGCGAGGTCAGTCCCGGCCGGTACGGCAGTACATGCACATGCTCGGTGGGGAGCTTGGCCTCGGTGAGCGTCTCCATGACCTCGCTGCGGCGCAGGGTGTCGATGGAGATACGGGAGACGTCATGGCCGAGGCGGAGCAGTTCGACGAGCGCGCGCAGCAGGGTCGCTCCGTTGTACGGCACGTACATCGCGGGCAGGTCCACCAGGCCCGCGGCCGTGGCGAGCGTATGCGGTACGACGCCGGTGAAGAGGAGGGCGTCGACCTCTGTCCGTGCTTTGGCGACGACCTCGGGGGTCTCGTCCTCGTGCCGGTACGGAAGGGCCACCAGCCGGACCGCTCCGGCCGGGTCGCCGACCGCGACCACCTTGTGCACGAGGTCCTCGGGGCCGATCACTCCGACCGTGAGAGCCATCGGCCGGTCTCCGTTCTTCTGGAGTGGTTCCAGGGGTTCTTGACGCCCGCCGACGGCCGTCCTAATTTCGGCCCAGGCCATAAATGCAGGCTTGCCGAGAGGATAGTGCCCCGATGCCCGAACGGGAAATGCACCTGCCAACAGTTCTCGACCCGCGCGGCCGCACCTTCGGCGAGGAGGAGCGGGCCGCGGTCCTGCGCGTACTGGACTCGGCGGTGCTGTGCAGCGCCTTCGGCAGTGAAGCACGTTCTCTGGAAGCCGAGATGGCGCAGCTGTACTCCCGCGCCGATGCGGTGGCTTCCAGCTCGGGGACGGCGGCCCTGCATCTGGCCGTCGCGGCGGCGGGGGTCGGCCCGGGGGACGAGGTGATCACCACGCCGCTCTCGGACTTCGGGACGGTCGCGCCCGTGATGGCGCAGCAGGCGGGCGTGGTGTTCGCCGACGTACGCCCCGAGGACGGCAATCTCGACCCGGAGGCCGTCGAGGCCGCCATCACCCCACGTACCAAGGCCGTCATCGCCGTGCATCTCTTCGGCGGCGCCGCGGACATCGACGCGCTGCGCGCGATCTGCGACCGGCACCGACTCGTACTCATCGAGGACTGCGCCCAGGCCTGGCTCGGGGAGGACTCGGCGGGCCGGCTGCTGGGCACCCGTGGGGACATCGCCTGCTTCAGCCTTCAGCAGTACAAACACATCACCGCCGGCGACGGCGGTCTCTCCGTCACCGACGACCCCGCCCTCGCCCGCCGTATGAGGCTGTTCATGGACAAGGGCTGGGACCGCACGGAGGGCCGGATCCACCGCGAGGCGGGCCTCAACTACCGGATGACCGAGCTGACCGCCGCGGTGGCCAGGGTCCAGCTCACCCGCGTCGCCGAGGTCGTCCGGCTGCGCCGGGAGCGGGCCGAACGGTTGGCTGCCGCGATCGCCGGACTCGAGGGCGTCCGGATGGCCGGGCGGCGCGCGGGGCACGCCTGGTGGGTGGTACCGCTCCTGGTCGACGACAACTCCCGCTGGGCGAAGAGCCTCCAGGCCGTGGGCGTACCGGCGCTGCCCGGCTATCTGGAGCGGCCGCTGTACGCCAATCCGGCGCTGCCGGGGTATCCGCCGGGCCTGTGTCCCCGTGCGGAGCGGCTGATCGACCGTACGCTGCTGGTGCTGCAGTGGAACGAGGCGTACACCGAGGGCGATGTGGACCGGATCGCCCGGGCTCTGGGCGAGGCGGGATCACGATGAGCGCGTATGACTGGCTGAACGCGTACGAGTGGCTGCATCCGACGCCGGCGGAGCATGTCGGCTGGGACGTGGATGTGCTGTACGGGTCATGGCCGCGGCACCACATCGATGTCGGGTTCGCGGAGGTCCGGGCCCGTCTTGCCCGCTCCCCCGTCGCGGGCGCGCTGGCGCTGTCCACGCGGGGACCGCTGTTCGACGACGAAGCCGGCAACGCCGAGACACTGCGCGATCTCGCGGACTGCCCGGAGCTGCTGCCGGTCGGCACGGTCGACGTACGGGACGCGATGACCGCGGAGGCACGGCTGGACGAGCTGACCGCCGCCGGCGTGCGATTCCTGCGGCTGTTCACCGTCGAGCAGGTGGCCGAGCCCGGCTTCCCCGGCTACCGGCGGGTGGTCTCGCTCGCCCTGGACCGCGGCATGGTGCTCCTGCACGACGGCGACCCGCGCCGCTTCGGACCGCCGCTCGCCGGCCGTGGGGCCGATGTGATCTTCCTCGATCTGCACGCCTATCTGCTGGCCGACTTCCTGCTGCTGGCCCAGGAGGAACCCGGCTTCCGGGCCACCACCCGGATGCTGTCCGGGCCCGACTCCATCGAGCGGGTGGTGGACTCGGTGGGCCCGCGCCATCTGGTCTTCGGCTCCCGCACGCCCTTCATGGACATCTCGCCGCAGACACTGCGGCTGCGGTACGCGGACATCTCGGACGACGACCGCGCCGCGATCGCCACCAAGAACGTCGAGGAGCTGCTGGTCTGATGCCGATCATCGATGTGCACGCGCATGTGGGCCGCTGGCAGTTCCATCTGACCACCGGGGACGGGGACACCAATCTCCGCCAGATGGACCGGTACGGCATCGATCTGCAGCTCGTGTCGGCCGCCGAGGCGGTGGTGTACGACGCGGTGGCCGGCAATGCGGCACTGCGCGAGGTGCTGGCGCAGCAGCCGCGGCTGTACGGATACGCGGTGGTGAACCCCAACCGGCCCGAGCAGAGCGCGGCGGATCTGCGGCGCTGCCTGGACACCGGGAGGTTCGTCGGAGCGAAGATCCACACCCACTATCCGGGACGGCTGCCGGGGTCACGGGAGATGGCGGAGGCCTTCGACGTGGTCGCCGAGGCCGGTGTGCCGCTGCTGCTGCACACCTGGGGCCGTGAAGTCACGCTGCTTCCCGAGCTGCTGGCGTCCCGTCCCGGGCTGCGCGTGATCATGGGCCATGCGGGCGGCGACGCCTGGCGCGAGGCCGCGCATGCCGCGGCCTCGTGCGACAGGCTCTACCTGGAGCACTGCCGTACGGCGACGGACGCGGGCCGGGTGGCGTACGCGCGCGAGGCCGGGGTGCCGGTGGAGCGGCTGCTGTTCGGGACGGACGCGACGCTGATCGACCCGTGTGTGTCGCTCGGCGTCGTCCGCGACGCGGGGTTCACCCAGGCGGAGCTGGACCGGGTGCTGTGGCGCAACGCGGCGGAGCTCTTCGGGCTGGGGGCCGTTCCGTCCCCTACCCGCCCCTCGCCCTGACGGGGACTGCGCCTGTGGAACCCCGTACCCGCTTCCGGCCTGCCCTCATTCGCCGGGCGGGCCGGCCTGCTCCTTCGCGAGCGCCTCGAGGCACGAGACGACCGCCTGCCGCTCGGCGCCGGGCAGCTCGGGCCCGTACGGATCGTGCGCCGCCTCCTCCGGGATCAGCCCCTCCCACACCGCCGCCCACAGCATCCGCTGCACATAGCCCTCGATGGGCGCCAGGAAGGTCGCTTCCGCGAACCGGTCCAGCCGGGCCGACGCAGTGACGAAACCGGCATGGTCACCCGCCCGCCAGCTGTCCAGGACCGCCGTCGTCAGGGGCACCCGCGCCGCCGCGATGCCCACCAGGGCGGAGTCCGCGCCCCACATCAGCGACGGGCCGAACATCCGGTCCTCGCCCGTGATCACCAGCTTGCCGCTCCCGCTCGCCGCGCGGATCGCATCCTGGCAGGCCATCGCCCGGTCCAGCGTGGCAAGTTTGACCCCGGCGGCGGACGGCAGCGCGAGCAGCCGGCGGATCAGCTCGGGCGGGTAGGGGTAGCCGCCCGCCTCACCGTGCAGAAAGAACCCGAGCACCGGCAGCCCGCTCTCCTCGGCCACCCGCTCGTGCAGCCGTACCGCCTCCGACTGTCCCCCGGGGCGCTCGGCGAACTGCGCCAGCGGATAGACCATGACCGCGTCCGCGCCGAGCGCGGCGGCGTCCACCGCCATCGCGACGGTGGCGTCCCAGGCCTCCCGCAAGGTGCGGGGGCGGACCGGTCGTGACACCCCCACGCCTGCCACGATCGGCCCTTCGACCACCTCCCGCCAGATGCGCAGCACCTGATGACGGTCGGTCCGGGAGAGATGAAGACCGCGCCCGGTGTGCGCCCAGACGGCGACGCCGCCGATCCGTTCGGCCGCGATCCGCTCCGCGTAACCGCGCAGCGCGTCCAGGTCCACGACTCCCCGGGGGTCCATGGGGGTGGCCACAGCGGGCAGTACGGTGCCGCGCAGCCGGCGTACCAGGTCCTCCGTCGCAGACATGGGCGATCTTTCCCGTCTGTTGCGGTCGTTGGCGACACGCTAGCCTTTACGGCCCGGACCGTAAAGGAAGGGCAAGCGAGAATGCCACAGCGCACCATGCGTCTCGGCCTCTACGTCAATCTCTACGCGGACAAGGCCGACCGGCCCCGGCTCGCCGACGCGGTGGAGCAGGTGAAGCTCGCCGAACAGGCCGGGTTCGACTGGGTGGTGCTGGGCGAACGCCATCTGCACCGGCCCGGCTACCACGAGGCCGTCACCTCCCTGGCCTATCTCGCCGCACACACCGAGCGCATCGGGCTTGCCACGGCCGGGCTGATCGCGCCGGTCTACCAGCCGGTGTGGCTCGCCGAGACCCTCGCGCACATCGATGTGCTCTCCGGCGGGCGGCTCACCGCCGGTTTCGTACTCGGCTACCGGCCCGAGGAGTTCACGCTGTACGGCACCCAGCCGCGCGAGCGTGTGTCCCGCTTCGAGGAGTGCCTGGAGCTGGTCACCCGGCTCTGGACCGAGGACGAGGTGACCCACCACGGCCGCTGGACCTCGGTGGACCGGGCCTTCCTCGCACCCCGTCCGGTGCAGTCCCCGCGGCCCCGGATCTGGAACGGCGGACGGGTCCCGGCGGCGCTGGAGCGTACGGCCCGGATGTGCGACGGCTGGACCACCTCGTTCAACGAGCTCGACTCCGAACTCCCTGACAAGATCGACGAGTACCGCTCGTACCCACGCGGCGCGGCCAGTCTGGGTGCCGAGGTCATCATCTGCCGCGAGGGCTACGCCGCCACCACCTCGAAGCAGGCGCGAGCCGCCCTGGAGGGCCCGCTGCGCGGTCTGTACGACGCCTACGGCGACTGGAAGCGCACCTCCGCCGACGCCGCGCGCTACGCCCAGCAGTGGGACGACATCGAGGCGCGCTCCGTGATCGGCTCGGTGGACGAGTGCGTGCAGCGGCTCGGACAGTACGGCGAGATGGGCGCCGACGGGGTCGTCCTGCGGATCCAGCCGCCGGGCATGCCGCAGTCGGACGCGCTGCGGGCGATCGAGGCGTTCGGGACCGAGGTGCTGCCGGGCCTCAACGGCTGAACGGCCGTCGGCCGAACGGGTGCCAGGAAGAACGGCCGTCGGCCGAACGGGTGCCAGGAAGAACGGCCGTCGGCCGAACGGGTACTGCCCGAAGGTCTGTCACCGGCAGCGTCTCGCCGCCCAAGTCAGCTCTTGAGACCGGTGGTGGCGATCGAGTCGGTCAGATAGCGCTGCAGCAGCCCGAAGACAAGCAGGCAGGGGACCACGGTGATGGTGGCCCCGGCCATGATCTGGTTGATGGCCGTGTTCTCGCCCTCCAGCGTGGCGAGGCCGACGGTGAGCGTACGCATCTGCTCGGACTGCCCGATCACCAGGGGCCAGAGGAAGTCGTTCCAGTGCCACAGGAAGACGAACACCCCGAGAGTCGCCAGGATCGGCCGGATGAGCGGAATGACGATGGTGGTGTAGATCCGCCACTCCGACGCCCCGTCGATCTTCGCCGCCTCGAAGAGCTCGTCGGGCAACTGATACATGAACTGCCGCATCAGGAACACCGCCTGGGAGTTGGCGAGGGTCGGCACGATCAGCCCCCAGTACGTGTCGACGCCGCCCATCTTCGACACCAGGATGTAGTACGGGATGAGGGTGGCCTGAAACGGCACCATCAGCGTCGCGAGGAAAGCCCAGAACAGGATCTCGCGCCCGGGGAACCGCTTCTTGGCGAAGGCGTAGCCGGCCATCGACGAGAACAGCAGGATCAGCACGACCGAAACCAGCGAATAGACGAGGGAGTTGAGCGCCCAGCGGCCGATGTCCGCACCGTTGAGGACATCGGTGAAGTTCTGCCAGGTGGCGCGGGTGATGTCGAAGGCCCCGGGGAGGGCCTGACCGCCCGGCGGGGCGAAGGCGACCAGCACCATCACCAGGAACGGCGTGACGGTCACGAACGCGACCAGGATCAGCAGCACGGGCAGTCTGAGCCGCGCCATCAGTCCGCCTCCCTTCCGATGAGCCGGCGCTGAATGAGCGAGAAGATCAGGACGACGAGGAAAAGCATCAGGCCGACCGCGCTGGCGTAGCCGAAGTCGAAGTACTTGAAGCCCGAGTCGTACAGGAAGTAGACGAGCGAATAGCTGGCCCGGATCGGTCCGCCCGCGGTCATGACATACATCGCGTCGAAGACCTGGAAAGCCTGGATCGCCTCAATGACGAGCACAAAGAAAAGCACCGGCCGCAGCAGTGGCAGCGTCACCCAGCGGAAGCGCTGCCAGGCGGTGGTGCCGTCGATGGTCGCCGCCTCGGTGATCTCGCGGGGGATGGACTGGAGCCCGGCGAGAAGGATCAGCATGGTGTAGCCGAAGCCCTTCCAGGCGGACGTAGCGGCGATGGAGGGCAGGACGAGGGACTCGTCGCCGAGGAAGTCGACAGGGCCGAGAGAGAGGGCGCCGAGTGTCGCGTTGAGGAGCCCGTCGTCGACCTGGTAGATCCACTTCCAGATGACGGCGGCCAGCACGATGCTGGTGACGTACGGCAGGAAGAAGAGGCCGCGGAAGAAGCCGCGCAGCCAGAGGGTGCGGTGCAGCAGCACGGCCGTGCCGAGAGCGAGCAGCACGGTCATCGGGACATAGACCGCGGTGTAGACGGCGGTGACGCCCAGGCTCTCCCAGAACACGTCGTCCGCGAACAGACGGGTGTAGTTCTCGGCCCCGATGAACCGCCATTCGCCGCTGAGCCGGTAGTCGGTGAGCGAGAGGAACGCCGCACCGATGGTGGGGCCGAAGCGGAAGACGATGAACAGCACGAGCATCGGGGCCACGAACGCGAGGCCCACGAGGGCCTCGCGTCGTCGCGCGGGGGTGCCGGGCCGGCCCTGGTGAGGGCCCGCCTCGCGAACGGCCTGCTTGCCGGTGACCTGCTCACGGACGGTGACCACCCGCGCGGTGGCCACCTCGCGCGCGACCGGTTCACCTGTGGCCGCCTCGCGCGAGGCCGTATCGCGTGTGATCTCCTCGCTCAACGCTGCCGCGCCAGCAGGTCGTCGGCCGCCTTGGCCGCCGAGTCGAGCGCTTCCTTGGGGCTCTTCTTCCCTGCCAGGGCCGCCTGGATCTCCGGCGCGAGCAGACCCATCAGCTGGCGCGCGGCCGGGTTGGGCTCACCGGGACTGACGTTCGCCAGCGCCGCCTGGTACTGCTTCGCGTACGGCGAGGCGTTCGGCACGGTGACGTCCGTCCGCGGCGAGAAGTATCCGCTGGCGCTGCCCAGGGACTTGACCTGCGCCGGCTGAGTCATGAAGGCGAGGAACTTCTCCGCGCCGGCAGTGTTCCTGGACTTGGCGTTGACGCTGAGCGCACCGGGGATGCCGAACGCGACCTCCTTCGCGGGTCCCCTGAGCGGCGCTCCCACCACGACGTTCTCCGGGCCCCAGGTCTTCGAGGCCAGTTCGGCGTCGGCGAGGACGACGGAGAAGCCCATGGCAGCCTGCTGCTTGCCGAGTGCCTGGTCGGCGAGGAGGTTGGTGTTCGTCATCGACGACTTGGGGACCGAGCCCGCCTTGTAGAGGTCGGTGAGGAAGGTGAGCGCCTCGACACCCTGAGGACTGTTGAAGGCGACCTTCTTGCCGTCCTCGGCGAAGACACTGCCGCCCGCCTGCCACAGCAGCGGATAGAAGTTGAGGTTCAGCGAGGCCTCGTTGCTGGCGGAGTAGTCGAGGAGGGCGACGCCGTTCTTCTTGAGCTTGGGGGCGGCGGCCCTGATCTCGTCCCAGGTCCCGGGCGGTGCGGTGACACCGGCTGCGGCCAGCAACTTCTTGTTGTAGATCGTGGTCGTGATGGTCTGGTAGATGGGCGCGCCGTAGATCTTGCCCTTCTGTTTCATCGCGTCCAGCGTGGCGGGCAGGAATTTGCCGACGCTGTCCTTGAGCGCCCCGTCCACCGGGCTGATGGCGCCGCTGGCGGAGAACTGCGGAATCTGGTCCGGCGTCAGCAGGACGACGTCCGGCCCCTTGCCGCCGCCGAACGCAGTGGCGATCTTCTGGTCGCGGTTCTCCCACGGCTGCTGCTCGACGGTGAGCGAGGTGCCCGGCGCCGCCTTCTCGAAGTCCGCCTCGATCTGCGCCCAGTAGGCGGAGTTGGCCTTGGGATCGGCGATCACCGGGTACATCCAGACGGTGACTTTCTTCGATCCCGAATCGCTGTCACCGCCACAGCCTGCGAGCAGGGCGGCGAGCGTGAACAGAGCGAGAGGTGCGGCGGCGCGCTTGAAGCCTGTCTTCATGGGGGCCTCCGGAAGGCCTGAGAAGGGAGCCAGAGCCCGGCTAGTTTCGGCCTGGGCCGAAAGGTACGGGGTGGGATATGGCATGTCAATGCCTCAGCCAGGTGGTTCGCTGCGAAAGTGCCGCCCGGACCCCGCCGACCCGTCGGCGGACGGCTTCCTCAGCAGGCCTTCCTCCGGAAGGCGGCGCGCCCGGTGCGGACGGCATGCGGGGCCTGCGTGACACTGGCTCACGTGAGAAGCGAGAACACACCCTTCGTGGGCGGGCCGCTGGACGGGCGCGTGCTGCCGGTCCTGGTCGGGATGACGGGCCATCCGCCGAAGTGGTACAAGATCCCCGTGCCCAACGAGGACGGCAGCCCGCCGA
The DNA here is from genome assembly GCF_035918095.1 of Streptomyces sp. NBC_01750. NCBI lineage: Bacteria > Bacillati > Actinomycetota > Actinomycetes > Kitasatosporales > Streptomycetaceae > Streptomyces > Streptomyces sp. NBC_01750. The sequence goes on along the minus strand of NZ_CP109137.1, from coordinate 6,019,736 downwards.
CGGTGTACGCATACCGGCGCGTCCCGGCCGGCTACACCAAACGGCTGAGGCTGCAGCGCGGCTGGAAGTACGAGTACGCCCCCGACGGCGTGGAACGCCGCGCGCTGAGGTGGCCCTGGTCGAAGCCGAACGGCGCGCCATAAGATCACGAGGACCGTGTCGCCAGGGGGGATGCTCTCGATGGAGCCGCTGCAGCAGGACGATCCGCGCCAGATCGGCCCGTTCACCACGCTGGCGCGCCACCGCGATTCGGCGGTCTGTGTCCGCTACCTCGCGCACGGGCCGGACGGCGTCACGGCGGTCGTCTCGGTGGCCAGGCCGGAGCTTGCAGCGCTGACGGCGTTCCGGCGCCGCTTCCGGTCGGAGACGCGAAGGACACAGCGGCTGGCCGGTGGCTGGGTGGCGCCGATCGCATCCAGCACGGACGGTGCTGACGGTACGGAAGGCACCGAAGGTACTGACGTCGCGGACGGTGAGCCGCTGTGGACGGCGAGCCCGTACGTCCCTGCGCTGACGCTGCGTGAGGCCATCGCGCTGGCCGGTCCACTGCCGGAACGGGCGGTACGGATACTGGGCGCGGCCCTCGCGGAGACCCTGTCGCGCGTGCACGCGACCGGGGCGGTGCTGCACGGGCTGGCGCCCGACACGGTGCTGCTCGCGGCGGACGGACCGCGGCTCACCGCGTTGGGGGCGCTGGGCGCGGCGGCCGTCGCCGAGGCGCATCCGGACGGGCAACTGACCGTGAAGCTCGGCTATCTGACCCCGGAGCAGGCGACGGGCGCGAAGCCCGGACCGGCGTCGGACATTTTCGTCCTCGGCCTGCTGCTGGCATACGCGTCGACGGGTACGACCCCGCTGGCGGACGCGGACCGTATCGCGCACGGAGAGCCGGAACTGGGCGGAGTGCCGGATGAGTTGCGCCCCCTGGTGGCCCGCTGCCTGTCGAAGTCCCCGGAGGACCGCCCCTCGGCGGGCACGGTGGCGGCGGACCTGGCCCTGGAGGGCGCGGCGGCGCTGGCACGGGAGGGCTGGCTGCCTCCGGGCCTGGTGGCGGCGGTGGAGGAGCAGGCGGCGCAGGTGATGGCGCTCGGGCGGGGCGATGCGTGGAATCCCGGCTCCGGCCCCGTCCCCGGTCCTGACGCCGGTCCTGACGCCGGCCAGTCGGAGGCGGACCTCCGAAGGGCGGGCGCGGAGCCCGTGGATGCGGTGGCCTCACTGCACGCGGGTGCCGCCGGGGCGGGACCGGGCTCCGTGCGGGACGCGGACACGCTGCTCGTGGGCAGCGCTCGCAACGCCCCCGGGGACGGCGGGCCCGGGGAAGGGGCTCGCGTCGACCGGGTCACGGCCGCGCTCGCCGTACCCGCGGCGCGGAGCGCGTCGACCGGCACCGCACCCGCAGTCGCGCGGCCGCCCGTCGCTCCTTCGACCGCAGCGCCTTTCCCCACCGCGCCCCTTCCCACCCCACACCTCCCCGCAGTACCTCTTCCCGCGGCGCGCCTCCCCGCCGCGCCCGCGCCCGATCGGCGGGCGCTGCTCACCGGCATCGCCGGCGCGGCTGCCGGCCTCGTGGTCGGCGGCGGGCTGGTGTACGCCATCGCCGCCGGGGACGCGGACAAGGGCCCCGCCCGAGCCGCCCCCGCACCGCGCCGCACCCGGGTGGCCGGGCTGCCGCCGGAGCCGGTGTGGCGTTACGAGCATCCGGCGACCGCCGCCGCGCTGCTCGCCACCGTCTGGCAGGACCGGGTGCTGGTCCTCACCGGCGAGGAGTCCACCGGGGTCGATCTCCGTACCGGACGGCGGCTCTGGCAACGCAAGGAGGCCGCGTCGGCCTCCCGCGCCGTACCCGTCGACGACGCGCTCTGCTTCGTCGACACCCCCGACGCGTTCCTGTGGATCGCGGCACAGGACGGACAGGTCAAGCACCGGATCGCCAAGGCCACGTCGGCCGGTCCCGGCGAGGTCCTGACTCTCACCGGCAGGACCGGCCTGGACGGGACCACGCTCTGGATGACCGGCCAGGTCAAGAAGGGCGCCGCGCTGCAGTCCTACCTGCTCGCGTACGACCTCACTGCCCGCAAGTGGCTGTGGCGCACCCGGATCCCGGGCGCCCCTGCCCCACACGCACCGCAGTACCAGCTGATCGCCGTGCGCCCCGCCGAGATCGTCGTACGGCAGTACTCGTCCACGCTGACCCCCGCTCAGCGGAAGGCCGCCAACGGCGCATCCGTACTGCTCGCCTTCGACCGGAAGACCGGCAAACAGCTCAAGTCGCTGCGGCTCGCCGGCATCCATCCGGCCGCCGCCCTGGTGGGCGATGAGTCGGGCAGGCTGTTCGCCCCGGTGGCCGACCGGCTGAATGCGCACACCATCAGTGGCGGAGCACTGCTGTGGCGGCTGGCCCCGGCCGATACGGCTCCCGGCGAGAGCGGAGTCTTCGTGTTCGGCGGCGCGATCGTCCGCAGCCCCATGCTGTATGTCGCCAACCGTCACCAGCAGGTGTCCGCCGTCGACACCGCGAACGGCCGCCTGTTGTGGCGGCGCTCCACCGACGCGCCGGTGTCGGACGAGATTCCGGGGACGGGCTTCAGCACGAGCGGCCGGACGGTACTCGCGTACGACAGCGGCCAGCTCACCGCGTTCGCCGCACGCGACGGAAAGCGGCTGTGGAAGTTCCAGGAGACGGGCGCGCAGGACAGCGGAACCGGCGCACCCCGCTACGAGCCCCTCGCCGGCGGCGGCCGGAATCTCGTCGTCCGGCGGGACCGTACGTTTTACGCCCTGCCGGTGGACTGACACGCCGGTGTATCCACGAACTCCGCCACGACGAGTGACCGTATTGCGCTGAATCGACCACTCGTGGGGCGGTGGGACCGGCGCGCTCCCATCATCGGCTGCGGGGGGACGGCCCACCCCGCAGCCGGAGGTGACGAGGTGTCGGACAGTCTGTTCCGTTCCGTCTGTACGGCGGCACTCGCCGCCGCCACGGTGATCGCGGCGGTGCCGGCCCCGGCGGCCGCCGCCGTGCCCCCCGCGCCCACGACCGTCGCCGGAATGCTGACCGAGCTTCAGAAGCTGTACCGCCAGATCGAGGAGGCCGGCGAGACGTACAACGCGACGGCGGAAAGGCTCAGGAAGCAGCAGACCGAGACGGCCAGGCTCTCCCGCGACCTGGCCACGGCGCGCAACGCGATCGCCGCCGGCCGCGGCGACGTCGGCCGGCTGGCTCGGGAGCAGTACCAGGGGCAGTCCGACCTCTCCTCCTACCTCCAGCTGCTGCTCGCCAAGAACCCGCGGCAAGCCCTCGACCAGGGCCATCTGATCGAGCGCGCGGCCAGCGACCGGCTGGCGACCATCGCGCGGCTGGAGGCGGGCGCGAGGCGGGCGGACACGCTGGCGAGCGAGTCCCGCAAGTCCCTGGACGAGGAGGAGGCGCTCGCGCAGAAGCAGAAGCGGGCACGCGACACGGCCACCGCACGGCTGCGGGAGGTCGAGAAGCTGCTCGCCTCGCTCTCCGCCGCGGAAATCGCCGGACTGGCCGCGCTGGAGCAGTCTCACACCGCCACGGCCCAGAAGAAACTGCTCTCCACGGGCGTGCTCAACGGCAAGCGCACGCCCTCCAAGAAAGGCGGCCAGGCGCTGCGGTACGCCGTGGAGCAGATCGGCAAGCCGTATGTCTGGGGCGCCGAGGGTCCCCAGGCGTACGACGGCTCGGGGCTGACCTCCCAGGCCTGGGCACGGGCCGGACGCGCCATTCCGCGTACGTCGCAGGAACAGTGGCTGGAACTCCCGAAGGTGACACTGCGCAAGCTGCGCCCCGGCGACCTGGTGATCTACTTCCCCAAGGCCACCCATGTGGCGATCTATCTGGGCAACGGCCTGGTGGTACAGGCCCCGCGCCCCGGCACCCGCGTCAAGGTCTCACCGATCGCGGCGAACCCGCTGCTGGGTGCCGTCCGCCCGGATCCGGACGGAGCCGCGCTGAGCGCCTACACACCGCCGAAGCTGCCGCCGGGCGCGACGAAGGGCTCGGACGCGGGATACGGAGCCGAGTCCGCCCCGGGCGACGGCTTGTCCGCACCCGGGGCACCCCCGGTGCGTCAGGCGCCGGCGCCCGAGACCTCGCCGAGGTAGGCGTTCGTCTTCTCGGGGTCGAAGAAGAAGTTCTCGAAGTCCGCCGGGTTGTTGAAGCCGTTCGCGAAACGGTCGGCGACCGGCTGGAGCTGGCCCGCCGCACCGATCAGGTTGAGGACGTGCTCCGGCGGCACGCCGAGCATCGCGTTCGTCCACTTGGTGACGTGCTGCGCGGTGTCCCAGTAACGGTCGAAGGTGGACTGCATCCACTCCTCGTCGAAGGGCCGGTCACCGTGCTCGGTGATCGAGGAGAGGTACGCGGCCGCGCACTTGGACGCCGAGTTGGAGCCCTGGCCGGTGATCGGGTCGTTGGCGACGACCACGTCGGCGACGCCGAGGACCAGTCCGCCGCCGGGAAGGCGGCCGATCGGATTGCGGACGGTGGGCGCGTACCGGCCCGCGAGGGTGGCGCCCGAGTCGGTCAGCTCGACCTTGGTGGCGCGCGCGTACTCCCAGGGAGTGAACTTCTCCATCAGCTCGAGGGTCAGCGAGAGGTGCTCCGCCGGATCCTTGACGCCCTGGAAGACATCGAGCGGTCCGCCCGGGATGCCCTCCCAGAAGAGGATGTCCGCGCGGCCGGTGGTGGTGAAGGTCGGCATCACGAAGAGCTCACCGACACCCGGGACGAGGTTGCAGCGGACCGCGTCGTACTCGGGGTGCTCGGGTCGGGGGCCCATGCCGTGGACGTAGGAGACGGCCAGCGCGCGCTGCGGGGCGTCGTACGGCGAGCGGGAGGCGTCCCGGGCGAACATCGAGACCAGCTCGCCCTTGCCCGCTGAGACCATGACCAGGTCGTACGTACGGGAGAAGAAGTCCAGGTCGGAGACTGCCGCGCCGTGGATGACGAGCTGCCCGCCGCGCTGGGAGAAGGTCTCCATCCAGCCGGCCATCTTCACGCGCTGGTCGACCGACTGCGCGTAGCCCTCCAGCTTGCCGACCCAGTCGATGGGCCGGGAGGCGTCGGGGGCGGCGACGGAGACGCCGAGGCCCTCGATGCGCGGGGCCTGGGACTCCCAGAAGTTGATGCCGAGATCGCGCTCGTGTTGCAGCGCCGTGTCGAACATGCACTGCGTGGACATGACCCGGCCGGACCGGATCTCGTCCGCGGTGCGGTTGGACATCAGGGTGACCTCGTAGCCCTGCGACTGGAGTCCGAGGGCGAGCTGGAGACCGGACTGACCGGCTCCGACTATGAGTATCTTCCGCATCGAAGGAGTCTCTTTCGTCAGTTCAGTGCTATTCGGGGGTGGCTTGGAGAGCGTGGGCGACCAGCGCGAGCAGCGACTCGATCACTGTGATCCGGTTGCGCGCATCCATGATCACAACCGGTACATGGGGCGGGACGGTCAGGGCCTCGCGCACGTCCTCCGCCTCGAACACCTCTGTACCCTCGAAGTGGTTGACGGCGACGATGTACGGCAGCCCGGAGCTCTCGAAGTAGTCGAGCGCCGGGAAGCAGTCCGGCAGCCTGCGGGTGTCGGCCAGTACTATCGCGCCGATCGCGCCGCGCACCAGGTCGTCCCACATGAACCAGAAGCGCTGCTGGCCGGGCGTCCCGAAGACATACAGCACCAGATCGTCGTCGAGCGTGATCCGGCCGAAGTCCATGGCTACGGTCGTGGTGAGCTTGTCGGGCGTGTCGGTGAGATCGTCGGTCTCCTCGCTCGCCTGCGTCATCAACGCCTCGGTCTGCAGCGGCGTGATCTCGGAGACCGCCCCGACAAAGGTCGTCTTGCCGACGCCGAAGCCGCCCGCGACCACGATCTTGGTGGCGGTGGGGGCCCGGGTGTGGTCCAGCTGCCAGGCCTGCGGGTCCTCTTCGGACTGCGGTTGGGGCCGGTCGAGGAGCGTGTCAGAGGCGGCGGAGTCCACTCAGCACCCTTTCGAGCAGTGCGCGGTCGGGCTGGCCGGCGCCGTGCCCGGTCCCGTACACGCGGATCTTTCCCTGGTCGGCCAGGTCGCTGAGCAGCACCCGGACAACGCCGAGCGGCATCTTGAGCAGCGCCGATATCTCGGCGACGGTACGCATACGGCGGCACAGCTCGACGATGGCCCGCAGCTCGGGCATCACGCGCGAGGAGAGGTCGCCGTTCGGCAGCTCCTTGCGCTCGGGCGGTGCTTCGAGCGCGGCCACGAAGGTCTCGACGAGCAGCACATGGCCGAAGCGGGTGCGGCCGCCGGTCAGGGAGTAGGGGCGGACCCTGGCCGGGCGTCGGCCGTCGCCACGCACCGGCAGTTTGGGGGGCGTCACTGGGCGCTCTCCATTGATTTGCGCAGTTCGCTGCGGAGTTCGGGGGTGAGGACATGTCCGGCACGGCCGACGAAGAGGGCCATGTGGTAGGCGACGACACTCATGTCGCAGTCGGGAGCGGTGTGTACGCCGAGCAGCGAGCCGTCGCTGATCGACATGACGAAGACGCTGCCCTCGTCCATCGCGACCATCGTCTGCTTGACGCTGCCGCCGTCCATCAGCTTGGCGGCGCCGAGGGTGAGGCTGCCGATACCGGAGACGATGGTGGCGAGGTCCGCGCTGGAGCCTCTGGGACCTTCCGGGCGGCCCCTCGTGGCCGGGCCGGCGTTCTGGGCGGGGTCGGAGGAGAGCAACAGCAGTCCGTCGGACGAGACGACGGCGACGGAGCGGGCTCCTGGCACCTCCTCAACGAAATTGCTCAACAACCAGTGCAGATTGCGGGCTTCGCTGCTCAGGCCGAATGTGCCGGTCGCAGTCAACTGCGTGCCTCCTCGACTGTGTCCCCCGCTTCTTCTGTTGTTGTCCGTGTATCTGCCGCGGTCTGTTCCGCGATCTCCGCCTCGACGTCGCGGCGGCCGTCCTTCGCGCCCTGGTGAAAGCCGCCGAGGCGGCGCCGCAGGGCTTCGGCGTCGACGCTGCCGGTGCGCTCGGTGGGCGCGCCGGTGGCGGGCTTGACGACCTTGGGGGTGCGCTTGGGCAGGCCCTTGTCGGTGACGCGCTCCCATGTGCGACCGGCCGCCGGCTTTTCGGCCTCGGGTTCCTGCAAGGTTCCGGGCTCCGTGGCGGGCTGCGTGCCGGGCTCGGGACCGGCCGCCGGCTCGGGGGCGGCCTGCGGGTACGCCGCCGGCCCGGGCTCGGGGGCCGGGTACGTCCGGGCCTCCGGCTCCGGCTCCGGCTCGTGGTCGGGGGCCAGGGCCGCTTGGGCCTCCGGCTCCGGCTCCGGCAGCCGCATCGAGAACGTCTCCTCGTCGACCCCGGTGCCGGTGGTCTCCGGGTCGCCGTCCGCCGTCCGCTCGTGCGTGTCCGGCTCCGCCTCGCGGATCGCCTGCTCGGCCGCCAGCACCAAGGGGTCGATCCGGCGCGTACTGCCGGGCAGCGCGTTGGAGTTGGCCTCCGCCACCGATCCGGGCAGATGCTGCGTGGGCGCCGAGCCCGCCACCGTCACGGTGTGCGACGCGGCGGCCGGCGGGCCGGCCGGAAGCAGGGCCTGCGGCAGCACGACGACCGAGGTGATCCCGCCCTGCTTCTGCTCGCGCAGCTGGACCCGTACGCCGTGGCGGGCGGCCAGCAGCGCCGCCACCCGCAGTCCGAGGCCCTCGCCGTCGCGGCCCTCATGCGTCTCGTACGCCTCGGGGTCCTCCAGCCGCGCGTTCAGCTCGGCGAGGCGCCCGCTGGTCATCCCTATGCCGGTGTCCTGCACGGAGAGCATCACTTCGCCGCTCTCCAGCAGCCAGCCCGACAACTCGACCTGGGCATCCGGCGGCGAGAAGGAGGCGGCGTTCTCGAGGAGTTCGGCGAGCAGATGGCTGAGGTCGTCCGCGGCGAACCCGGCGACCTGGGCGTGCGGCGGCAGGGACTGGATGACGACCCGCTCGTACCGCTCGATCTCGCTGACGGCGGCCCGCAGCACATCGACCAGCGGGACGGGCCCCGAGTGCCCGTGCCCGTGCTCCGCGCCGGCGAGGACCAGCAGGTTCTCGCTGTGGCGGCGCATGACGGTGGCCATGTGGTCGAGCTTGAAGAGGGTGGCGAGCCGCTCCGGGTCCTGCTCGCGCTCCTCCAGCTTCTCGATGACGCCGAGCTGCCGGTCGACGAGACCGAGCGTGCGCAACGAGAGGTTGACGAAGGTGTGATGGATCGTGTGACGCAGCCGTTCGAGATCAGCGGTGATCCGGGCAGTGCGCTCCTGGAGCTCGGCGCGTCCGGCGGCCAGTTCGGCGGCGAGCGCGTCGCGGGTGCCGATCAGGTCACCGCGGTCGCTGTCCAGCCGCTCAGCCCGTAGGCCGAGGTCCCGCAGCTTGCCGTGCAGGATGTTGAGTGACCGCACGACCTGCGCGAACTCGTCATTGCGGCCGGTGAAGCGGACCTGCTCCTCCACCTCGGGGGCGGCCGCGAGCCGGGCCGCGCCGATCCGCAGGACGGCGAGCGGACGGGTGAGTGTACGGGCGACGGCGGCGGACACTCCGACGGCGACGATCAGGAGTCCGCCGAGCAGCGCGATCCGCAGCTCCAGCGCAGTGACATCGTCGTCGCGCAGCTGCGCGAAGCTCTCGGTCCGGCCGGAGGCGAGGGAGGACTCGACGCCCCGCATCCGCTCGATACGGGCGGTGAGCGAGGACTCGAACTTCTCGCGGTTGGACTTGCGGTCCCCGTTCGAGAGCTCGGGCTGGTCGGTGAGACGGGCGAGATAGATCTCGGCCGTCTTGACCTCGGGTCCGGTGACGGTGGCTGCGAGCTTGTCGCGGGCGTCCTTGCCTGCGGCCTGGTCGAATTCGGCGAGCGCGGCGAGTTCCCGCACCCGGGACTGCTGGGCGGCGGCGCTGAGTGCGTTGCGCGTACGGTCGTCGGCCCCGTCGTCCTGGCTCTCGTCCTGGAGGGGCAGGCCGGTGACCGGGTCGATGCTCTGGGTGCTCCGCTGCCGGGGCACGGAGAGTGCGGCGAGCAGCAGCCCGCGGGTGGCGGATGCCTGCTCGACGGCGAGGCCGAGGGCGGCGGGCGCGCGGGTGTGGTCGGCGGCGCGCGGCGGCGTCTTCTCGGCGAGCTCGTCGGAGAGAGCCTGGAGGTTCGCAATGACGGCGGAGTACGCGCGGTAGGCCTCCATCGCCGTGCCCTTGCCGGTGAGGGCGCTGCGGCGGACGGAGGGGACGGATGCGAGGTCGCGGCGCAGCTCGGCGTGGTCGCCGGGAACGCCGCCGCGGATCTCGTCGATCTGCCGGTCGACGCGGGCGCTGCGGCTGCCGGAGATCTCGCGCCGGTCCTTCTTGTCGCCCTTCTGGTCCTCGCGACCCGCCGCGATGTACGCGGTGACCTCGTCGCGCTCGTCGGCGAGTGAGTGGGCGAGGGTGACGGCCTGGCGGTTCAGCCCGGCGAGGGTGACCAGGTGCTGCGACTCGGTCAGTTCCGCGGAAGTGGCGAGGATGCCGGGGGTGCCCGCGGCGATGACGACAAGGCTGACGGCGGCGACTCCGGCGACGAGCCGGCTGCGTACGCGCACGGTGCGTCCGCGCGCGGCGGGGCCGGACGAGGTCTCCTGCGAAGGCTGGATGCCTTGAGGGACCTGGTTGGCCAGGGCCGGGGGGATTCCCGGGGTTTCGGAGGGCCTGCCGCCTTTGCCCCGAGGCCGCTTCTTCTGCACCGGTGCTCGCAATCTTGCTTGACTCGTCCACCCATGAAGCAGAGATGACGACCGGTCACACACGCGAGCCCCACCCCTGGTATGGCTTCCGACCATTCCAGCGCTTTTGGGAGGGAGGCGCGCATCGGCCGCTCCGCCACCCGAACGAGTGAACAGCACTCAGGAGTTGGCAAACAACTCGCGGCGGCGGCCGGCCGGCCGCTGTGCGGTCCAACGGCTGGATCTTCCGGCCGGGCTTTGGCAGGATGCGCGCCCGCAGCTTCGACGGCCCGCCCCCCTTCCACCTCGACTCCCCCTGACCTGCTGTTATGGGCCAATTGTGTGGTCATGTGGGCCGTGTGAAGGAGTCATGCATGCTGGGGATCATGCGTATCGAACTTGCCACCGCCCCCGGCACTCCCGAACGCCCCAACGAGGACTGGGCGTCCGTGACCCTTCCCGCCTCGGGCCAGGGCGGAACGCTCGTCGTTCTGGACGGTGTGACCCCTCCGGAGGGGGATGACGGATGTGTGCACGGGGTGCCCTGGTTCACCGCCCGGCTCGGCGGCGCCCTGGTCGAACTGTCCGGTTCGCGGCGGGATCTGACACTGCCGGAGATCCTCTCCGTGGCAATCCGGCGCACCGCCGATACCCACCGCGACACATGTGACCTTTCTCACGTACGTACACCTCAGGCAACGGTGGTCATGGCGCGCTGGGGCGCCGCGACGGAGGCGGTTGAGCATCTGGTGCTCTCCGACTCCACGCTGCTGCTGGAGTCGCCGGGCGGTGAGGTGCGGGCGGTGCTGGACGACCGGATCGACCGGCTGCCCCGGGAGTCCCTGCGTACGCACGCCTCGGCGGACGCCCTGCGCAACGCGGAGGGCGGGTTCTTCACCGCCGCGGCGGATCCGGCCGTGTCGGTCCGGGCGGTGACGGGCAGTACGCCGCGCGCCGAGGTGCGTGCGGTGGCCGCGCTGACCGACGGGGCGTCCCGCTGGGTCGACATGTTCGGGGCGGGCAGCTGGTCCGAGTGCCTGGGCCTCATCCGCAAGGAAGGGCCGCAGGGGCTGATCGACCGGGTCAGGGCACTGGAGAACTCGGCCGAGGAGCGCACGGCCGTGATCCGCTGGAAGCTGCACGACGATGCGGCGGTCGTCTTCGCGGAGCTCTGACCCCACTGCCGGCTCTCTCAGCCCTCCGCCCGCGCGTTCAACTGGTGCAGCAGCCGGGCCAGCTCCGCGATCTCGCCGCGGTCCCAGCCGGCCAGTTTGCTCACATAGCTGTCGCGGCGCGCGTCACGCACCCGGCGGAAGCGGGCCAGGCCCTCGTCGGTGAGCCGCACGAGTGAAGCCCGCCCGTCGGCCGGATCGGGTTCGCGGGCCACCAGACCGAGCTCCTCGAGGGCGCGCAGCTGGCGGCTCATGGTCGCCTTGCCGACGCCGAAGTAGCCGGCGAGCTCGGTGGCGCGCTGCTGCCCGACCTCTTCCAGACGTACGAACAGGCCGTACGCGGCGGGCTCCAGCTCAGGGTGGACCTCGCGCGCCATCTCGCCCGAGGACGCCCGGGCCCGGCGCAGAAAGACGGCCAACTCCCGTTCCAGTGCGAGGAATACGTGGTCCGCACCACTATCACCCGTGGGGTCCGCTTCGCTCCCCGTACCGCTTTCGTGCACGTCAGCACCCCTCGCACGCTTTCCGGATCCTGAAAATTTCTACCGGCGGCATCCATTGCCGCAGCTCGGCCAGTATTTCGCAGGCGTAGACCAACGGCAGCACCCCGCCCCAGTTGCAACAACGGGGTTCTGCATGCGCAGCGCGCTGATTGGCATGTCCATACCACAACCGCCACGACATGTCGATACATCGTCAGATCCCGTCCCACCGAGGTCTGCGGATGCACGCTATGCCCGTGCACAGATCTGGAACGACCGGCCGCTCACGCCTCGCGACAGCCGCCGGCACTCTCCTCTCAGTCCTCTCCCTCCTCATCACGTACCCCGGAGCGGCCGGCGCCTCGGACACTCCCCCGCGCGGATCGGCCTACCTGGGTATGGGCGTCATCGCCCACGACGGCCTGGGCGGCACCCCGCGAGCCAACCGCGCCGCCCTGGCCGAAGGCGTGGACGTCTCAAGCCATCAGGGCAACGTCGACTGGACGGCCCTGTGGAGCAGCGGTGTGAAGTGGGCCTACGTCAAGGCCACCGAAGGCACCTATTACAAGAACCCGTACTACGCGCAGCAGTACGGCGGCTCGCACAACATCGGCATGATCCGCGGCGCGTACCACTTCGCCACCCCCGACACCACGACCGGCACCGCACAGGCCGACTTCTTCGTGAACAACGGCGGCGGCTGGACCAGCGGCGGCAAGACCCTCCCGGGCGTGCTGGACATCGAATGGAATCCGTACGGCGACGACTGCTTCGACAAGACCCAGTCCGGGATGGTCACCTGGATCCGTGACTTCCTGAACCGCTACAAGGCGCGCACCGGGCGCAACGCGGTCATCTACACCGCCACCAGCTGGTGGATCCAGTGCACCGGCAACCACAGCGGCTTCGGTAAGACCAACCCGCTGTGGATCCCGAGCTACGACACCACACCGGGCACTCTCCCGGCGGGCTGGATCTACCACACGATGTGGCAGTACACCTCGTCAGGACCGCTCGTCGGCGACCGCGACAGGTTCAACGGCGCGTACGACCGCGTCGTGGCGCTCGCCAAGGGCTGATCGGCGGCTGATCAGCGCTCGCCAGGCGCAGAGCCCCGACCCGCCTCGCGCCCCGCCAGCCGCGGCCAGTGCGCGGGGCGGGTCAGCGCGGGCGGCAGCCGGGTGGCGGCGTCGCCCCTGGCCGCGTTGAGCTGCGGCTGGGTGAGGAAGATGCAGCCGGTCAGATCGGCGCCCGACAGATCGGCGTCCCTGAGGTCGGCCCCGATGAGATCGGCCAGTCGCAGGTCGGCACCCGTGAGGTCGGCGGCGATGAGGTACGCGCCCCGCAGACTGGCGCCCCTGAGGTCCGCGCCCCGCAGCCTCGCTCCCATCAGGTCGGCGCCCCTGCGGTCCTTCTTCCTGCGTCCGGCCTGCCCAGCCCCGGCCCGGACCAGTTCGCTCGTGCGGAGCAGCAGCACATTGACGTCCTGCCGGTGCGCCGCCACATCCAGCTTCCCGAGGGCATCCGGACCGAGCTCGGTGAGACGTCCGGTCTCGTCGAGCAGCCGGCGGATCTCGCCGTGCAGCGAGCGGGCCGGCCGCAGCGTCAGGGCCTCGGTCAGATACCGGAGCAGTTCATGGAGCTGCCGTACGACCGGGAACACCGCGAACATCTCCTGTGCGGTCTCCGGTGCCTGCCGCCAGTCCTTGCCGCCGAAAGTGACCTGGGAGACCTTCTGTCCCGCACCGAAACAGTCGTACACGGTGCAGCCGGAGAAACCGCTCTGCCGCAACCGGGTGTGGATGCCGCAGCGGAAGTCCGTCCGCAGATTGGGGCACGGCGTTCCGGCGTCCTTGTTGATCGCGAAGTCGGCCGACGCGACGAACGGCAGCGCGGCACAGCACAGCCCGAAGCAGCTCTCGCAGTCGGCCTGCAGGGCGCGGTCCTCACTCTGTCCGGGCACGGTGTCCATGGACTCATTCTGAAGGACCCCCGGCGCACGGGCGCCGGGGGTCCGTCTCTCACGGAGAGATCATCACAGTGATCAGCCGCACAGGCCCGCCGGCCGGTCGCGGGTGACCAGGTCGGTCCAGCCCGTCGTGCCGTCGATCCAGACCACCTGCCGGCCGGAGACCGCGGCCGGCGAGACCTGCTCGCCGCGGTTGCAGGAGACCCGCTCCCGGCGCGAGCCGTTCGTGGTCAGCTGCCACAGCTTCGGCAGGGACTCGTTGCGGAGCGCCGTGCCGGGCAGCGCGCCGTTCACGGTGACCGCCTCCTCGGAGGACGTGAGATCGGAGGAGATCAGCGCGCCCGGCTTGCGCTCCGGGCTGATGTCCACCGTGCCGGTGCCGTCCAGGTCCGAGCGGCGGACCGACATCTGGCCCTCGTCGGCAAGGTTCTCGTCCACCAGCGAGAAGACGTACGACGAGTTGATACCGGTCTGGCCGAGTACCTCCGGCTCACCGAGCTGCTCGGTGAGCGTGGCCTTGGCGGTCTTCAGGTCGTAGACCTCGACGCCGAGCTTGTACCCCGCGCTGGTCGGATAGAGCTTGGCGTAAGCGAGCTTCCCGTTCTTGATCGAGGGAAGGGCGGTGAGTATCTCGAAGCCGCCGCCGTCCACGGTGGTGGGCTGACGGTCACCGGGGCGCAGATACTGGACATGCCGCTCGAAGAACCCGAGTGTCTCGAAGACGACCACGCCGTTCTCGACCCGCAGACCGCTGATGTCGCTGGTCGAGGTGTACAGCTTCTTGATCGGGCCGCCCGCGATCGGGCGGGAGAGGATGTCGAGGCTGGTCGCGCCGTACGCCGCCCAGACGACAGTCTTTCCGTCGGTCGCCGGATAGACGTGGTAGCGGCCGTCGTTGGGGCTCATCAGCTTCGGGGCGCCCTTGCCGTCGATGCGGCCGGCATAGACGGAGTACGGCTCCGAGCCCTCGTCGTTCGACTGTGAGACGGTCCACCAGTCGCCGCCTGCCTGGGCTCCGGTGCCGGCGGTGTTGACCTTGCCGAGCAGCTGGTCGGAGTCGACACCGAGCGCGTCCTCCCAGCCCGGCACGATGCCATGGGCGTTGAAGGAGCGCTTCACCACATTGAGCTGCTGCGTGGTGATGCCGAGGTCCTTGGCCGCGGCGAGCACGGCGTTGCGGCCGTCGGTGAAGCCGTCGAGCGGCGTCATGTACTCGGACAGCGCCTTGTAGACGATCCGGTCGGCGAGCTCCCCGCCCACGTCCTGGCGCAGGTCCCACAGCGCGCCGGAGAAGATGGTGGAGTTGAGGTGCACGCCACCGTTGTCGGTGCCGAAGGCGACGCCGAGGAAGTTCTTCGAGGTGCTCGCGCCGTCGTTGAGGTTGCGGAAGGCGCAGGCACGCGGCTTCGTCGTACGGCAGAGGTCCTCGCCGATCAGGCCGGAGTCCGGGTCGTCCATGGAGCTGCCGGAAGCGGCGGTGTCGATGGCGTTGCCGAAGTAGTCGGCGAGCGCCTCGTTCATCGCTCCGGACTGTCCGGCGTAGACGAGGTTGGCGGTGTTCTCGACGACACCGTGGGTCATCTCGTGGCCCACCACGTCGAGGTCGGCGGAGAGCGGCTTGTACTCGTCGTCACCGCTGCCGTAGACCATCTTCTGGCCGTCCCAGAAGGCGTTGACGTACGGCGAGCCGAACTCGGTCACCCCGACCAGGGAGTTGATCGTCATGCCACGGCCGTCGAGGCTGTCGCGGGCGTGGTTCTTCAGGTAGTAGTCGTAGACCTGGCCGGCCGCCCAGTGCGCGTCGACCGCGCCCGCCTCGGTGGCCCCCTTGCCGAAGTCCTTGGCCGGGTCGGCGAATTCCTTCAGGCCGCCGGGCCAGACGCCGGACACCTCGGAGACGTCGCGGCCGCGCGCGTCCCAGGTGGTGAGGGTGTTCTTGGTGGTGGCCGTCATCCGCGAGGAGTCGATCATCACGTACTGGTTGGCGGCGGTGTCGAGGCGGACGTCGAGTCCCACCTTCGCGCCGTCCAGCTTGACGCCGGTGCCCTTGACGCCTGCGGCCGGGTCGTCCGCGGCCGGCGCTCCGGCCTTCGGGGCGGCCTTCGGGGCCGTGACGGAGGCCGCCGCGTTCGGCGCGGTGAGGGTCTTGATGCCGCTGAACTGGAGCACCGGGAAGCCGGCATGGGCATCGATGTAGACCTGCTGCAGCACCGGTTCGCCGGTGGAGGGGTTCGTGCCGCGTACGGTGACGTGGTACGCGAGCACACCTTCGCCGCGCGGGATCACCACGAGGCCGCCCGCGGTGCCGCTGAGCGCGGCCGCCTTCGCGGACTTGGCCCCCTTGCGGTGTACGGCGTCGGCCTTGCTCAGCGTCTTGCCGCCCAGGCGGGCGGCGGTGGCGGAGACCGCGCGGCGTACCGCCGTGTCCTCGCTGACACTCGCCGTGGTGCCGGTCTTCAGGCCGGTGAAGTACTTGCCGGAGGTGCCGGTGACGACGCGCTTGCCGCCCTTGGACTCCATCCGGACGACGTACTGGCCGCCGAACACCGGGATGCCGTGGTGCTTCTGCTGAAGCCGTACGGTCTCTTCCGCGCCGTGCTTGACGGTCTGCAGCGGCGTGAGATCGCGGCGGGCCTCGGCGATCTTGTAGCGGCTCTCCTTGGCGGCGAGATGGCCGCGGGCCGCGTCGGCCGGGCTCGCCTTGGCGTCCGCCGCCTCCCGGATGCCGTCGACGAGCGACGGGGTGGCGGTTTCCGCGCCCGGAAGAACGTCGCCGGGCGGTGCGGCGGTCGGCGGGGTTACCGCCTGGGCCGGTATCGCGGTGAGCAGCAATCCTGCCGCTCCGAGCAGTGCGGCGAGACCGGTCCCCCTGGTAATGCCCGGTCTCTGCGTGCGTGAACTGAGCCTGCGCACAGTACGTACCCCTCCCACGTGCTGGTAAGCCGTAAAGGTGGTCATGGCCATGCAACCCGTGGGACGCCAACCAAACAATGTGGTCAGCACGTTGACAAGTGGACACGCACACTTGTGTGGCCCGTGAATACGGAGTGAGAATCCGACACATGAGCGAGGGGGAATTGAACACCCTCGGCCTGGACCAGGCCGAAGAACGCACCTACGAGGCACTGCTCAAGGAACGGGCCGCCGGAGCCGAGGAGTTGGCGCGCCTGCTGGGGCTGCCACGCGAGCGTCTTGACCAGGCGCTCGGCCATCTCGTCGAACACGGCATCGCGCTGCCGGCCGACGGCGGCGGACTGCCGCATCCGGCCGCGCCGGCCGCGGCCATCCGTACGCTCATCCACCGCCGCCAGGCCGAACTCCACTTACGTTCGGCCGAGTTGGAGCGATTACGGATGAGCGCGGACCAGCTCGCCGGCCGGCTGATGTCCGGCTCACCCAGTGCGCCCGAGGGCGGAATCGAGGTGGTGACAGGCCTCAAGGAGATCGGCGAACGGGCGGAGTATCTGCTGGCGTCGGCGGAGCGCGAGGTCGCGATCCTGGACCGACCGCCGTATGTGAAGGGGCCACGCGGGGAGCCACTCGGGGACGAGGGCTCCCCCACCCCCTGCCTGGACATCGAGTCCCTCCTGAACCGCGGGGTGGAGGTGCGGACCGTCCTGGACCGGGAAGGGCTCGGCCACCCGGGCCGGATGCGCTCGCTGACCGCCCTTGTCGAGCAGGGGCTGCGGGCACGCGTCGCGAGCGCCGTTCCCACCAAACTGATCGCCGTGGACCGCCGGATCACGCTGCTTCCGCCGGCCGACGCGGCCGACCCGACGGCCTCGGCCCTGGTGATCGGCGACGCTCTGCTCGGCAACGCGCTGGTGCCGCTCTTCGAGACCGTGTGGGAGCGGGCCACCCCGCTCGGCGGCTCCGGCAGCAGCTGCGGCTCACTGCCCACGGCGCAGAAGGAACTCCTCGGACTGCTCGCCGCCGGGCTCAAGGACGAGGCGATCGCACGCCGTCTGGGCGTCCATGTCCACACAGCGCGCAGAAGGATCAGCCGCCTGCTGGAATCGCTGGGCGCGGAGACCCGCTTTCAGGCGGGAGCGCAGGCGACCTTGCGGGGCTGGCTGGACTGACGGCCGTAAACAGGCAAGATGGCCGGATGACGTGGATCGCTCGCCCGAAGAGGCTGCTGAGGTGGCCCGCAATAGCCCTGCTCGCCGCCGCTACGGCGTGCGGCGGGCCGGTCTCCGCCGCCCCCGATACGGGCGGCGGGTCCGAGCTGCCGGACCCGCCCGCGCCGCAGTCCTCGGCGACTTTGTTCGCGGGTCTGCCGTCCGCCGGGGTGCTGCTCGACAAGGACGGCGCACACTTCTGTTCCGCGAGCGTCGTGGACAGCCCCAAGGGCAACGTCATCGCCACCGCAGCGCACTGTGTCTTCGAGTACGGCAGCTACCTGGAGAACTTCAGCTTCGCACCGGACTTCACCGGCGCGGGTGCGGGCAAAGCGCCGTACGGACGGTGGAAGGTCCGCGCCATCCAGGTGGACGACCGCTGGCGTGAGAACACCGAGGACTCCGACTCCGTGGACTATGCCTTCCTGACCGTGGAGCCGGACGCCAAGGGCCGCAACGTCCAGGAGGTCGTCGGCGGCATCCCCGTCGACTGGGCCTCCCCGGCCACCCGCCGGGTCACCGTCGTCGGCTACCCCAACCCCGACCACAACCCGGACAACAAGCCGATCTCCTGCACCACGGACACCCAGCAGGACCCGGAACTGGCCGGGTCCGTACGCATGGACTGTTCGGGCTTCTGGGACGGTACGAGTGGCGGCCCCTGGCTCGCCGACTACCGGGACCCCAAGCATCCGGGCCACCTGATCGGGGTGACCAGCGGCGGCGACACGGACAGCGTCTCCACGGCGGTCCGCTTCAACGCCAATGCGCGCAAGCTGTACGAGAAGGCCGCGAAGCAGTAGCCCGCGGCAGCGGTACAGCGCACGGCAGCGGGCGGACAGCGCAGGGCCCGGCGGTGCGGCACACCGCCGGGCCCTGCCGTCAGCCCGTCAGGCCGCGGCTGCCACCGGCACCTCGGCCGGGGAGAGCGCGATCTCCAGGACCTGGCGGACATCCGTCACCGGATGCACCTCGAGCCTCTCCAGGATCTCGGCCGGGACATCGTCCAGGTCCGCCTCGTTCCGCTTGGGGATCACCACCGTCGTGATACCGGCCCGGTGCGCGGCAAGGAGCTTCTGCTTCAGACCGCCGATCGGCAGCACCCGTCCGGTCAGCGACACCTCTCCGGTCATCGCCACATCCGTACGCACCTGGCGTCCGGACAGCAGCGACGCGAGCGCCGTCGTCATCGTGATGCCCGCGCTCGGGCCGTCCTTGGGGACCGCGCCCGCCGGGAAGTGGATATGCGCGCCCCGGTCCTTCAGATCGGCCACCGGAAGCTCCAGTTCCGCGCCGTGCGAGCGCAGGAAGCTCAGTGCGATCTGCGCGGACTCCTTCATCACGTCGCCGAGCTGGCCGGTGAGGGTCAGTCCCGCCGCGCCCGTCTCCGGGTCGGCCAGCGAAGCCTCGACGAACAGGACGTCGCCCCCCGCGCCGGTGACCGCGAGGCCGGTGGCCACGCCGGGCACCGCCGTACGGCGCTCGGCCGGGTCCTGAGCGGACTCGGGCACATGGTGCGGCCGTCCGATCAGACCGCGCAGCTGCTCCGCGCCGATCGTGAACGGCAGCTCCTGCTCGCCCAGTTCGTGCTGGGACGCCACCTTCCGCAACAGCCTGGCCACCGAACGCTCGAGGTTGCGGACGCCCGCTTCCCGGGTGTATTCGCCGGCCAGCTTGCGCAGCGCCGAGTCGTCCAGGGTCACCTCGCCGGACTCCAGCCCCGCCCGCTCCAGCTGGCGCGGCAGCAGGTGGTCCCTGGCGATGACGACCTTCTCGTCCTCGGTGTAGCCGTCCAGCCTGACCAGCTCCATCCGGTCGAGCAGCGCCTCCGGGATGGCTTCCAGGACGTTCGCCGTGGCCAGGAACACCACGTCGGACAGGTCGAGTTCGACCTCCAGGTAGTGATCACGGAAGGTGTGGTTCTGCGCCGGGTCCAGGACTTCGAGCAGCGCCGCGGCCGGGTCGCCGCGGAAGTCGGAGCCGACCTTGTCGATCTCGTCGAGCAGGACGACCGGGTTCATCGAACCGGCCTCCTTGATGGCGCGGACGATACGGCCCGGCAGCGCGCCGACGTACGTACGCCGGTGGCCGCGGATCTCCGCCTCGTCCCGTACGCCGCCGAGTGCGACCCGGACGAACTTCCGGCCCATGGCGTGCGCCACGGACTCGCCGAGCGAGGTCTTGCCGACGCCGGGCGGGCCGACGAGCGCGAGCACCGCGCCCCCGCGCCGGCCGCCGACCACACCGAGCCCCCGGTCGGCACGCCGTTTGCGCACCGCCAGGTATTCGGTGATCCGCTCCTTCACGTCCTGCAGACCGGCGTGCTCGGCGTCCAGGATCGCCTTGGCGCCCTGGATGTCGTGCTCGGCAGTGTCATCGGTCCGCTCGTTCCAGGGCAGCTCAAGGACGGTGTCGAGCCAGGTGCGGATCCAGGAGCCCTCGGGGCTCTGGTCGCTGGAGCGCTCCAGCTTCTCGACCTCCTTGAGGGCGGCTTCCCGCACCTTCTCGGGGAGATCGGCGGCCTCGACGCGCGTGCGGTAGTCGTCGGACTCGTCCGCAGCGTCGGTGGCCCCGTTGAGCTCGCGCAGCTCCTTGCGTACGGCCTCGAGCTGCCGGCGCAGCAGGAATTCGCGCTGCTGCTTGTCGACACCCTCCTGGACGTCCTTGGCGATGGCCTCGGCGACGTCCTGCTCGGCGAGGTGTTCGCGCAGCTGTTCGGTGGCGAGCTCGAGTCGGGCCACCGGGTCGGCGGTCTCGAGCAGTTCGATCTTCTGAGTGGTGGTGAGGAACGGCGAGTAGCCGGAGTTGTCGGCGAGCTGCGAGACATCGTCGATCTGCTGGACCCGGTCCACGACCTGCCATGCGCCGCGCTTCTTCAGCCAGCTGGTGGCGAGCGCCTTGTACTCCTTGACGAGGTCGGCGACCGAGCCCGGCAGGGGTTCGGGCGCGCTCTCGTCGATCCGGGCGCCCTCGACCCAGAGCGCGGCGCCGGGGCCTGTGGTGCCCGCGCCGATCTTCACCCGGCCGCGGCCCCGGATGAGCGCGCCGGGGTCGCCGTCGGAGAGTCTGCCGACCTGCTCGACGGTCCCGAGCACACCGGTCCCGGCATACGAGCCGTCGACGCGCGGAACAAGAAGCACGGTCGGCTTGCTCGCACCGCTGGACCGGGCGGCAGCTTGGGCGGCCTCCACCGCGGCACGCACTTCGTTGTCGGACAGGTCGAGCGGCACCACCATTCCGGGCAGCACGACCTCGTCGTCGAGCGGCAGCACGGGCAAGGTGAGCGGTGTAGACGTCGAGGCCATGATCTCCCCTTTGGCAGTCAAGTTGAGCTTTACCGACTCAATGCACGGAGCCCCGGAGATGTTCCCTCGGGCCTGTTCGCTGTCAGCGATCAGCTCTCGCCGAGTCGTAACCGTCGCGATGTAATGGATGAACGCGAATAACACCTATTACTGATCCCGAACACCTATTACTGATCCCGACTGCTGCCCGAGGAGTACGGATGCCCTTCGAGTCCACCGCCGAGACCGTCCGGGCCTGGGTCCACGGCTGGGCCGCCTCGCGCGGCGCCGCGGATCCCGTCGCCGAACCCTGGGGGTTCAGCATCGACGTGGGCCAGGTCAAACACGCCACTCGGCATGTTCTGACCGCCGACGACGAGGCGACCGTCCGCAAGATCGCCGACACGGTCGCGGCCCCGAGCGTCTGGCTCAAGGTGTTCGCCGACCCCGCGTCCGTCCTTTCCTGGGCCGGACCGGACTGGCGGGTCGACGACCCCGGCTGGCTGATGTGGGCCGAGCTCCGCCTTACCGAGACCGCCGTGCCCGACGGTTACACCCTCAGGACCTGGTCCCGCGGCGGCGTCACCCGGGCCCTGGTGGTCGCGGCGGACGGCTCGTTCGCCGCCCGCGGCCAGATCGCGCCGACCGGCGCAACCGCCGTCGCCGACCAGGTGGAGACCTCACCCGCGCACCGGCGCAAAGGGCTCGGCAGCCTGGTGATGCGCACGCTCCACAACGCGGCGGTCGAGCAGGGCGCCGGCATCGGCGTGCTGGGCGCGACGCCCGACGGACGGGCGCTGTACGAGTCCCTGGGGTGGCGGACGCAGGCCCCGCTGGTCAGCCTCTACTTCGACCCGTCCGCCTGACGCGTACGCCCGGCCGGCTGACCCGTACGCCTGACCGGCCGGGGCGCCGGAGGCGATACTGCGGGCACGTACTGGTGCGGTACGGACGACAGGTGGACGCATGCGACTGATCACACGGGCTCGGTACGGTACCGCGGGCGTGCTGCTGGCGGCCGTCCTGACGGCGGGATGCGCGGGAGGCGACGGCTCCGGGTCGACGAGCCCCGCGGAATCAGCGGGCACCTCGCCCGCACCGTCGGCCTCGGCCGCCACCTCGACCCCAGCCCCTGCCTCTACCGCTACCTCAGCCTCTGCCTCTGCCTCTGCCTCGGCGAATCCCGCTCCGCCGCGGCCACTGGTCGGGGTGACGGTCACCGGCGGTATCGCCGGCGTGCACAACACGCTGCTGGTCCAGGACGACGGCACGTACACCACGTCCTCCAGGACCGGACCCGCCCGGACCGGCCGGATGACACCGGCCGAGCTGGCGGCGCTGCGCCGGGCCCTGGACAAGGCGGATTTCGCTCGCCTGCCCCGCGAGGCCACGGGCAGCCCGATCGCGGACGGGTTCACGTACCGGCTCACGTACGCCGGTCATACCGTCACCACGGATGACACCACACGGCTGCCGGCCCTGCGGGCGGTGTTCGCCGCGCTCCCGCAGGACTGACCGCTCACCGAGGCGGTCAGCCGCGCCCGACGATCCGGAGCGAATTGCCGTCCGGATCGCGGAGGAGGGACATCGACGGCACTCCGCCGCTCCGGCACGGCACCTCGGGGCCTGCGCCGCCCTCGATGCTCACCGGCCGTGGAGCACGGACTCTTTCCGTCGCGCCGAGGCGCGGCGCACCGCGGGCCAGCAGACGATTCCGGCCAACAGCGCCAGCGGATGACCCCAGTTGGTGAGCGGGTCCTCGAGGGCCAGCAGGTCCTGGACGAGCATCAGGGACACAAAGCCGAGCAGCGTCGCGCGAGCCACCGGGCGGAGCAGTCCGGCCAGGGCACCGATGCTCGCCATCAGACCGAAGCTGATGCCGTAGTCGAGGCGGTGCAGGGAGCTGGCGGGCAGATGTCCGGTCAGCACCGAGACGGCGACCGGTATCTCGGTGGCCAGCGTCGCGGCGACATGGCCCGCCAGGAAGACTCCGGCGGCGCGCCGGCCGCCGATGCGGCGTTCCAGCGCGGTGAGCGTGAAGAGGAAGGCGATGGCGTACGGGCCCAGCAGGCCGCCCGCGACCCACAGCGCGCTGGCGCCGAGAACGAGCAGGGGCGTGTCCGCCAGGTGGGCGACATCGGTGCTGGAGCCGCGGAGCAGCGAGGAGACGGTGGCAGGGTCTCCGTACTGCGCGAAGAGCGAGGTGGCGAGCAGGACGAGGACGTAGCAGAAGGTGAAGGGTGTCCCGGTCGGCGTGGGCAGCAGCTGGAGCGCTTGCCGCCACAGAGGCGGCGTCAGGCACGGGGCGGGCGCGGGCGGGGACGGGAGGGCGGGCGTCGCCACCCGCGTCGGCGCCGCGCGCTGGGTCGGGATGCCGCCGAGCAGCTCCTGGCCCGTGAGCGGATCGCGCGTCGTCAGCTGTTCCACGCGTCAGGCCCCTCTCGTCAAGCCCCGAACGAACCCCCACCCAACGCGATCACCTTCACCCCCGTCTATGACCTGCGCCACATGAGGCAACCTTGTCCCCACCTCGGGCGTCGTGCGCACGTCAGGTCATGCCGAGCGGGCTGTGATCCGGCTGCAGCCCCTGTGGATCCGGCCGTTGACCGGCAGTGCCCGGGCACACGGCGGAGTTCCGTGCGCCTGCGACGGCGCGCAATACCCTGGGACGGTGGGCATCGCCACGGCCTCGGCGGCCCTGGTCGGCGCCGGCTGAGCCGACTGCCGGCGTTCGCGTACGTCACGCGATCCGCCCGGGTGCGCCCGGCGTCCCCGGCGGCCGGGCCGCGGTGCGGGCCCGGCCCGTGCAACCGGGCCGGCAGCCCGCGGCGTGGGCGGCGGCGGCGGGAGCGGCGCTGTGCGCAGGGCGCGGGTCCCGCCGCGAGGCGCGGTAGGCCGCCGGGCACGAACTCACCGGCCAGGAAAGCATTTGTCCCTCTCGCCCCGTCCCGCGAACATGGCCACCGCAACGCGTCCGACCACTCCCCGCCTCCCGTGGGGAGACCAATTGTCCGGAGGTCACCGCCATGCCGCTCCATACCGACGGCCCCGTCATCCTCGACCGGCGCGAGGGGCCGCACGGAGAGGTCGCACTGCGGCAGCATGGCGAACATCACGAGATCATCGCCAACGGGTGCTTCCTGATGGACACCTCCGACGGCCGCTCCGAGCGCCTGCTCGTCGACGCGGCCCTCGACGCGCTCGCCGACCACCCCGCACCGTCCGTGCTCATCGGCGGTCTCGGCGTCGGCTTCTCGCTGGCCCGTGCCGCGGCGAACCCCCGCTGGCGCCGAATCGCCGTCGTCGAGCGCGAGCAGGCGATCATCGACTGGCACCGCACGGGACCCCTTGCCGCGATCTCCGGCGACGCCCTCGCCGATCCCCGCAGCGTGATCCTGCACACGGATCTCGTCACGTATCTGTGCACCACTACGGACCGCTACGACGCCCTCTGTCTCGACATCGACAACGGACCCGACTGGACCGTCACCGACGACAACGAAACCCTCTACTCACCGGCCGGACTCGCCGCCTGCCAGGGCCGGTTGGAGCCGGGCGGAATCCTCGCCGTCTGGTCCGCGCAACCCTCCTCCGCGTTTGAGGATGCGTTGCGGAATGCCGGATTCACCGGGGTTACAACCGAAGAGATCCGGGTTGCCCGAGGAGTACCCGACGTGGTCCATCTCGCTGTTCGCCCTGCGTAGCCGGGACGAGGTAAGAGCCCTTACGCTGCTGACCTACACACGGCATCTAATTCGGCATCCGCATCAGGATGCAGCTCGCGAGAACGCGTACAGGGGCGGGGCGATGGAGCAGACACACACCACGCACAACGGCGTCGCGGCCACACCCGGCGCCCAGCGCCGGGTGCTGGTCGTCGAGGACGACGCGACGATCGTCGACGCCATCGCCGCGCGTCTACGGGCAGAGGGCTTTCTGGTGCAGACGGCCGTGGACGGCCCTGCCGCCGTCGACGCGGCCGAGGCCTGGCAACCCGATCTGATGGTTCTCGATGTGATGCTGCCGGGCTTCGACGGCCTCGAGGTCTGCCGCCGGGTCCAGTCGACGCGTCCCGTCCCGGTGCTGATGCTCACGGCGCGCGACGACGAGACCGACATGCTGGTCGGCCTCGGTGTCGGCGCGGACGACTACATGACCAAGCCGTTCTCGATGCGGGAGCTCGCGGCGAGGGTGCATGTGCTGCTGCGCCGGGTGGAGCGCGCCGCGCTCGCCGCGGTGACACCGCGCAGCGGGATCCTCCGCCTCGGCGAGCTGGAGATCGACCACGCCCAGCGCCGGGTCCGGGTGCGCGGCGAGGACGTACATCTCACACCCACCGAGTTCGACCTGCTGGTCTGCCTGGCGAACACGCCGCGCGCGGTCCTCTCCCGCGAGCAGCTGCTCGCGGAGGTGTGGGACTGGGCCGACGCCTCGGGCACCCGGACCGTCGACAGCCACATCAAGGCCCTGCGCCGCAAGATCGGCGCGGAGCGGATCCGTACCGTCCACGGCGTCGGCTACGCACTGGAGACGCCGGCACCATGAGGCGGCGGCCATGAGACGGCTGCGGCCCTGGAACGGGCTGCGCGGCCGCCGGAGCCGGATGGGCTCCGATTCCATCTCGATCTCGATCAAGACCAAGCTCGGGACCCTCGTCGTCGTCTCGGTCTTCATCACCACCGGTCTGCTGGTGGTCGCCCTGCGCACCCAGACCGAGATCCGTTTCATCACGGTGTTCTCGGTGATAGCGACCCTTCTGATCACCCAGTTCGTGGCGCACAGCCTGACCGCGCCGCTGGATGAGATGAACACCGTCGCCAAGGGCATATCGCACGGCGACTTCACCCGCCGGGTGAGCGGTGCCGACCGCCGTGACGAGCTCGGCGACCTGGCCTCCACCATCAATCGCATGGCCGACGATCTGGAGGCCGTGGACCAGCACCGCAAGGAGCTGGTCGCGAATGTCTCTCACGAGCTGCGCACGCCGATCGCCGCGCTGCGCGCCGTGCTCGAGAACGTCGTGGACGGCGTGTCGGCCGCCGACCCGGAGACCATGCGCACCGCGCTCAAACAGATAGAGCGCCTGGGCCGCCTGGTGGAGACACTCCTCGACCTGTCCCGGCTCGACAACGGCGTCGTCACGCTGCGGGCCCGCCGCTTCGAGGTCTGGCCGTACCTCTCCGGTGTGCTGAAGGAGGCCAGTCTGGCCGCCGCCCAGCGGAGTCTCACCTCCGGGTCGGGCAACCACACGCGTACGGACGTGCATCTGCATCTGGATGTGTCACCGCCCGAGCTGACCGCGCACGCGGACGCCGAGCGGCTGCACCAGGTGGTGGCCAATCTGATCGACAACGCCGTCAAGCACTCCCCGCCGCACGGCCGCGTGACCGTACGGGCCAGGCGCGGCCCCCGGCCGGAGTCCCTCGACCTGGAAGTGCTCGACGAGGGCCCCGGCATCCCGGAGCCGGAGCGCCACCGGGTCTTCGAGCGCTTCAACCGCGGCAGCGTCATCTCACCTCATGGACCGGGCAGCGACGGCGGTACGGGCCTGGGCCTCGCGATCGCGCGCTGGGCGGTGGATCTGCACGGCGGGCGCATCGGGGTGGCCGAATCCTCCCGGGGCTGCCGGATCCAGGTCACCCTCCCGGGCATCCGGGCGGCACGCGGTTGACGTAGGGTTCGAACCGGAAGCACGCATTCTGCGTGTACGGAGTGAGGGCGTGGCCAATAACGGGCCAGAACGTCGTCCGGGGTGCGGGCCTACGGGTCGCAGCCGCGGTGTGGCATACCCGTGGCGAAGCGGAACTGTGCTTGTTTCCCGCCATTCACAGCCCCGAAACCCGCCCTTCGGTGTGACTTGCGCGACGATGGCCCGCCCCGCCTGCACCTCTCGGCCAGGGAGGCGTAGCCTTTATTTCCGCTGTCCATCACCTTGTGAAGCGGAAGAGGGCGGTTACCGCCGTGTCGTCTCAGTCCCCCAGTAACTCGAGCATCTCGACCGACCAAGGCGGGCAGGGTAAGAACCCTGCCGCCGCGTTCGGGCCCAATGAGTGGCTCGTCGACGAGATCTACCAGCAGTACCTCCAGGACCCCAATTCGGTCGACCGTGCCTGGTGGGACTTCTTCGCCGACTACAAGCCGGGTACCACCTCCGGCACGGCGGACAAGCCCGAGGGTGCCGCAGCCGCGGGGGCTGCGGTGACCACGCCGCAGGCCGCGCCGTCGCCCGCCCCGGCCACGAAGCCGGCAGCCCCGGCACCGGCGGCCCCGGCACCGGCACCCGCCGCTCCGGCCCCTGCCGCAGCCGCGCCCGCCGCCCCGGAGAAGCCCGCGGCCGCCGCTCCGGCGCCCGCGAAGCCCGCCCCGGCCGCCGCCAAGCCGGCCGAGGCCGCCGCTGCCCCGGCCACCGAGGCCCCGGCCGGGCCCGAGTACGTGACGCTGCGCGGCCCGTCCGCCGCGGTCGCCAAGAACATGAACGCCTCGCTGGATATGCCGACGGCCACGTCCGTCCGCGCCGTCCCGGTGAAGCTGCTGTTCGACAACCGCATCGTCATCAACAACCACCTCAAGCGCGCCCGGGGCGGGAAGGTCTCCTTCACCCACCTCATCGGCTTCGCGATGGTGCAGGCCATCAAGGCCATGCCGTCGATGAACTACTCCTTCACGGAGAAGGACGGCAAGCCGACCCTGGTCAAGCCGGACCATGTGAACTTCGGTCTGGCCATCGACCTGGTGAAGCCGAACGGCGACCGCCAGCTGGTCGTCGCCGGCATCAGGAAGGCCGACACCCTCAACTTCTTCGAGTTCTGGCAGGCGTACGAGGACATCGTCCGCCGCGCCCGCAACAACAAGCTCACGATGGACGACTTCACGGGCGTGACTGTCTCCCTCACCAACCCGGGCGGCCTCGGCACCGTCCACTCGGTCCCGCGTCTGATGCCCGGCCAGTCGGTCATCATGGGCGTCGGCTCGATGGACTACCCGGCCGAGTTCCAGGGCACCTCGCAGGACACCCTGAACAAGCTGGGCATCTCGAAGGTGATGACCCTCACCTCGACGTACGACCACCGCGTCATCCAGGGTGCCGCGTCGGGCGAGTTCCTCCGTATCGTCGCGAACCTGCTGCTCGGTGAGCACGGCTTCTACGACGAGATCTTCGAGGCGCTGCGCATCCCCTACGAGCCGGTCCGCTGGCTCAGGGACATCGACGCCTCGCACGACGACGACGTCACCAAGGCGGCGCGTGTCTTCGAGCTGATCCACTCCTACCGGGTCCGCGGCCATGTCATGGCCGACACCGACCCGCTGGAGTACCGCCAGCGCAAGCACCCCGACCTGGACATCACCGAGCACGGCCTCACGCTGTGGGACCTGGAGCGCGAGTTCGCCGTCGGCGGCTTCTCCGGCAAGTCCCTGATGAAGCTGCGTGACGTGCTGGGCGTGCTGCGCGACTCGTACTGCCGCACCACCGGCATCGAGTTCATGCACATCCAGGACCCGAAGCAGCGCAAGTGGATCCAGGACCGGGTCGAGCGCGGGCACACCAAGCCCGAGCGCGAGGAGCAGCTGCGGATCCTGCGTCGCCTCAACGCCGCCGAGGCCTTCGAGACCTTCCTGCAGACCAAGTACGTCGGTCAGAAGCGGTTCTCGCTCGAGGGCGGCGAGTCCGTCATCCCGCTGCTCGACGCGGTCATCGACTCGGCCGCCGAGTCGCGCCTGGACGAGGTCGTCATCGGCATGGCCCACCGCGGCCGGCTGAACGTCCTCGCGAACATCGTCGGCAAGTCGTACGCGCAGATCTTCCGGGAGTTCGAGGGCAACCTCGACCCGAAGTCGATGCACGGCTCCGGCGACGTGAAGTACCACCTGGGCGCCAACGGCACCTTCACGGGGCTGGACGGCGAGCAGATCAAGGTCTCGCTGGTCGCCAACCCCTCCCACCTCGAGGCCGTCGACCCGGTGCTCGAGGGTGTCGCCCGCGCCAAGCAGGACGTCATCAACAAGGGCGGTACGGACTT
Source organism: Streptomyces sp. NBC_01750 (assembly GCF_035918095.1). NCBI lineage: Bacteria > Bacillati > Actinomycetota > Actinomycetes > Kitasatosporales > Streptomycetaceae > Streptomyces > Streptomyces sp. NBC_01750. The sequence continues at coordinate 5,990,974 of NZ_CP109137.1, read as the reverse complement.
CACGGTCCTGCCCGTCGCCCTGCACGGTGACGCGGCCTTCGCCGGCCAGGGTGTCGTCGCCGAGACGCTGAACATGTCCCAGCTGCGCGGCTACCGCACCGGCGGCACGGTCCACATCGTCATCAACAACCAGGTCGGCTTCACCGCCTCCCCGGAGTCCTCGCGTTCGTCGATGTACGCGACCGATGTGGCCCGCATGATCGAGGCGCCGATCTTCCATGTGAACGGCGACGACCCGGAGGCCGTGGTCCGCGTGGCGCGGCTCGCCTTCGAGTTCCGCCAGACGTTCAACAAGGACGTCGTGATCGACCTCATCTGCTACCGCCGCCGCGGTCACAACGAGGGCGACAACCCGCAGTTCACCAACCCGCAGATGTACAACCTGATCGACAAGAAGCGCTCGGTGCGCAAGCTCTACACCGAGTCGCTGATCGGTCGCGGCGACATCACGCTGGAAGAGGCGGAGCAGGCGCTCCAGGACTTCCAGGGCCAGCTGGAGAAGGTCTTCGCGGAGGTCCGCGAGGCCACCAGCCAGCCGTCCCCGGCGCATGTCCCGGACGCTCAGGCCGAGTTCCCGGTGACTGTCACCACCGCGGTCTCCCAGGAGGTCGTGAAGCGGATCGCCGAGTCCCAGGTCAACATCCCCGACCGGATCACGGTCCACCCTCGTCTGATGCCGCAGATGCAGCGCCGTGCGGCATCGGTGGAGGACGGCACGATCGACTGGGGCATGGGCGAGACGCTCGCCATCGGCTCGCTGCTGATGGAGGGCACCCCGGTCCGGCTGTCCGGCCAGGACACCCGGCGTGGCACGTTCGGCCAGCGCCACGCGGTGCTGGTGGACCAGGAGACCGGCGAGGACTACACCCCGCTGCAGTACCTCACCGAGGACCAGGCCCGTTTCAACGTCTACGACTCGCTGCTGAGCGAGTATGCGGCGATGGGCTTCGAGTACGGCTACTCGCTGGCACGCGCGGACGCGCTGGTCATGTGGGAGGCGCAGTTCGGTGACTTCGTCAACGGCGCGCAGACCGTCGTCGACGAGTTCATCTCCTCGGCCGAGCAGAAGTGGGGCCAGACCTCCGGCGTCACCCTGCTGCTGCCGCACGGCTACGAGGGCCAGGGCCCGGACCACTCGTCCGCCCGTCCTGAGCGCTTCCTGCAGATGTGCGCGCAGAACAACATGACGGTGGCCATGCCGACCCTGCCGTCGAACTACTTCCACCTGCTGCGCTGGCAGGTCCACAACCCGCACCACAAGCCGCTGATCGTCTTCACGCCGAAGTCGATGCTGCGTCTGAAGGCAGCGGCGTCGAAGGCGGAGGAGTTCCTCACCGGCGGCTTCCGCCCGGTGATCGGCGACGACTCGGTGGACCCGAGTGCGGTCCGCAAGGTCGTCTTCTGCACCGGCAAGGTCTACTACGACCTGGACGCCGAGCGGGTCAAGCGCGGCAACACGGACACCGCGATCATCCGCCTCGAGCGCCTGTACCCGCTGCCGGGTGCCGAGCTCCAGGCGGAGATCGCCAAGTTCCCGAACGCCGAGAAGTACCTGTGGGCGCAGGAGGAGCCGGCGAACCAGGGTGCGTGGCCGTTCATCGCGCTCAACCTGATCGATCACCTGGACCTGGCAGTCGGCGCGGACATCCCGCACGGCGAACGCCTGCGCCGCATCTCGCGCCCGCACGGTTCGTCCCCGGCGGTCGGCTCGGCCAAGCGCCACCAGGCGGAGCAGCAGCAGCTGGTCAACGAGGTCTTCGAGGCCTGACCGGTTGGTTGTACGTCACCAAGGGCCCGTCCCCGCGCGCTGGACGCGGGGCCGGGCCCTTTGGCCTGACGAGAGGTCGGTCTGTCCGGCCCTCCGGCGCGAGCTGAACCCGGCCTGTCGCGCTCATGTGCCTGTCACGCTCGGATGCCTGTCGCGCTCACCTCGTCGCGCTCAGATGCCCGCGGCCCCGAGCCTGGACAGCTCCTGGCGTACGAGGCCCGCCGCCTCCAGGTCATCCGCGTCCGCGGCGACCAGCATGAGAAGCACCGCCCGGTGTTCCTCCAGGGCGCGCTCGGGGCCCGCGGTGCGTTCCAGGCGGGTGGCTCTCATCCACTGGGCCGTGACGGCCCGTTCGGTCAGGCCGCCGGTCCCCGGCTCGGCGGCGGCGCGGCGGAAGTAGGCGGCGGCGTCGCTGAGCCTGGGGGGCGAGGCGGTGCGCTGGGCGAGGAGCGAGGATGCCAGCGCCCGGTACCACCAGGCGTAGGCCGCCAGTTCGGGATCGTCCGCGCCGCGGGCCGTCGCGCCCAGGGCCCAGTCCGCCTCGTGGAGGTCGGCGACCGCTTCCTCGGCACGGAAGCGCTCGATGTACGCATGGCCCAGCAGGGCCCTGCGACGCGGCAGCTCCGGATCGCCGCCGGGTGTCTCCTCGATGGCGCCGCGCAGCGCCCGTACGGCCGCGTGCACATCGACGGCCGAGTCCTTGTCCACGCCGCGCTCGGCCAGCTGCCTGCCGAGTGCGGTGAGGATCACGGCGCGGCGGGGATCGCCCGGAGGCAACAGCGGCAGCGCTGAGGTCCAGGCGGCGATCGCCGAGTCGCGGTGCACCCAGCCGCCGGTGGACGCGTACCGCTGCTCCAGCACGCGGGCCATCCGCAGCAGACAGCCGGCCTCGGCCTCCTCGTCCTTGCCCACATGCCGGCGCGCCTGGTCGAGGGCCTGCAGGATACGCAGCCTGTCGTCGTCGTCCAGGTCCTCGTGGGCGAACTCGATGGCGTCGGCGTAGTCCAGCCAGGCGCGGCAGAGCTCCGCCTGCGGGACGGCGTCCCAGTCGAGTCCGTCGATGCCGGCGTGCAGATCGTTGTCGGCCCGGTCGGCGAAGGCGCGGGCGGCGATCCGGTCCTGCTCGTCGGCGTCCCTGGCCACCGGGCCCTCGCCCCGGTGGTGGCGGGCCAGTTCGAGCAGCAGTCCGCCCCTGATGAGCAGCGCGGACTCCCGGTGTTCGTCGGCCAGCAGCAGACGGACGACGGAGAGCGCGGTCCGCAGAGTGCCGGTGAACCAGTCCTCGGGCCGGCCGGGGCCGCGCAGCGCGTACGGTGCGCCGGTCACCGCAAGACGCCGCAGCACGCGGATCCTGGCCGCCGCGGCGGTCCGAGCGAGCAGCCGCGCGCCTTCCGACCGTGGAGTGGTGTCGGTCAGCTCGGTGAGACTCGTGTCCGCGGTCGACAGCAGTACCGACGCCACCAGGCCCGTGTCATGGGCCTTCCCGGCAGTCTGTACCCGTACCCACTCCGGTATCAGCTGGGGGCTGAGCCGGCCCGCCTCCACCTCGTCCGCCATCGCCTCCAGCACCTGCGCCAGCGTCAGATGCGCCTGTGGCTTCCCGGTGATCGCGTTCTGGGCGGCGTCGAGCGCCTCGCGCAGGTCCTCCGGGAGCGGGCGCACCAGCCAGCGCCGCAACAGGGCCTCGGCCAGCTCCCCGTAGAGCGCGGCCCGTTCGGTGGTGCGCCGTTCGGCCTGGGTGGCCGAGCCGAGCAGCTGGATCGCCGCGTCCAGGTCGCGTACGGTCCCGTACTCGCCGAAATGCGCCAGGCAGGCGCGCGCCTGTGCCACCAGTCCGGCCGGTCCCTCGCCCGGCGGACGGCCGGGTGGGGCGGTCCGCTCGGCCGCGCCGAGCCTCCGCAGCACCTGTGCCGACACCTGCGCGAAGGCGGAAAGGCCGCGGCTGTCCGGACTGCTCAGGACCACGGGCCTCGGGTCCACCGAGCCGGCGAGAAAGGCCGCGGCCATGGCCGGGAAGTTCCGTACCGTACGCCCGTAGCGCGTCTCGACGTACTCGGAGCAGTGCTTGAGCACCAACGCCGCGCTGCTCGCGCCCAGTTGGCCGAGCAGCTCTTCGCGTACGCCGGCCAGGAAGCTGTAGGAGGGGCCGCCGTCGTCCTCGGCCGGGCCCGTGTCGTCGCGTCGCAGCAGCCCGCTGAGCAGCACCTCCGCCAGCACATCGGGACTGCTGCGGACCAGCATCGCGCGCTGGACGAGCTGCATCACGGGAAGGACGAGCGGCACCGCAGAGAGATAGACCGCGAGCTGTGCGGCGGCCGGTGACGCGGTCCTGCGAAAGGCCCGCACCCGCTCGGCCGCGTCGATGTCCCATGCCGTACGGGCCCGGCCGACGGCCGGCTCGTGACGGCTTCTGACCAGGCCCGCCGCGGCGTTCAGCGACTGGCCGGTGGCGCCGGCCACCAGCTGCGTCCAGGCCTCGAAGGAGGAGCGGCGCAGCGCGAGCACGGGCACCGGAATGCCTCCCTCGGCACCGCCGTACTGCGGATTGAACTCCAGCCGTCCGGCGGGTCCTTCCCGCCGCCGCAGCAGTCCGGGCCGTGCGGGCAGATGCGTACGCCGCCACATGTGCTGCGGCAGCGGCTGCACCACGGCGACCGGCGCGGTCGACGCCCAGATGTGCAGCAGCCGCTGCATCCGGCCGCTGCGCCACATGGGGCCCGCGCAGTCGCTGAGCACCAGGGTCAGCTGCCGTCCTGTGGGGTCGCCGAGCTGGGCCGGGGCGGGCTCGTCCTCGCGCACCTGGTGGACGGCGATCTCGCGGAAGGCTCCGGCGCGTTCGCATACCTGCCGCAGCTCGTCGAGTGCCTTCTTCCACACGACATTGGACGAGGAGACGTCCATGACGAGGGCGAGACGTGCCTCGCGCCGCCGTACCGCGGAAAGCACCGGCACCACCAGTCCGGTGTCGGCGGCCCGGTCGGCCGTCGCGACCTCGTCGAGCTCGCGGCGCACCAGGCGCATGGGCGGCCGGTAGCGCTGCAGCGGCCGCAGGGCGCGCTGCAGTGCGAGCGCGTCGGGGAGTACGGCGGCGGCCGGCACGGGAACCCTCCGCAGACCTCCGTCCGGTACGCCGCCGGCCGCGCCGCCCGACTGCGCGGGCCCGAACAGGTCGATCCGGGTGCGCGGCACCGGGCCCGGCGTGAACGACGAGGGCGCGGACGTCTTGGCGACGTCCACGGGAGCCGGGTTCACCGGCTGCGGTCCGGCGGGCCCGGCGGGCGCGGCGCCGGGGTCGCGGGAAGCGGCCGCCGGTACAAAGCGGGACAGCCACAGGGCGTCGGCCAACTCCTCGGCAGTCGGCTTCAGTTCGGCCTCGCGCAACCGCGTGACCAGCGCGGTCAGCGCGCCGGGGAGCGGATGGGCGGCTTTCACTTCGTCACCGCTGCCTGGTCTCGAGAGGACGTATCAGCAGCTCGGCTATCTCCTCGCGCCGCCCCGGCTCCTCACGTACCGCGTGCTGCGTGAGGAATATCGCATTCAGCAGCTGGTCGGTGGGGCGCAGTTCGCCGTCGCCGTCCTCCCGGGTGAACTGGCCGATCAGATCGAGGTTCCGCTCGTCGGACCCCGCGCCGAAGTGCGCCTGGACCATCGCGGCCAGCCGCTCGTCCCGGGGCGGGTCGAGATGCAGATGGATACAGCGGCGCAGCAGCGGGGCCGGGAAGTCACGCTCGCCATTGCTGGTCATCACCACGAAGGGGAACGCGTGACAGCGCACCCGGCCGTCCCGCACCGGCGCCCGGCGGCCGTCGTCGGTGAGCACCCGCACCTCGTCCTGACCGGGCCGGTCGGCCATCCGTTCCAGCTCCGGGAGCGCGAACTCCCCCTCCTCCACCACGTTGAGCAGATCGTTCGGCAGGTCGATGTCGCTCTTGTCGAGCTCATCGATGAGCAGCACGCGGGGCCGCTCGGCGGGCAGCAGCGCGGTGCCCAGCGGCCCGAGCCTGATGTACCGGCCGATGTCGTCGGCCTGGCGCTCGGCGAGCTGGGCGTCCTGGAGCCGGCCGATCGCGTCGTAGGTGTACAGCCCGTCCTTCAGCTCGGTGCGGCTGACGATGGGCCACTGGAGCACCCGGCCGAGGCCGAGTTCGTACGCGACGGAGTGCGCGAGCGTCGACTTGCCGGAGCCCGGCTCACCGGTGACGAGGAGCGGGCGCCTCAAGTACAGGGCCGCATTGATCAGTTCGAGGGCTTCGGCGTCCTGGGCGGGCGGGGCCTCGACCCGCTCGCCGAGCCGCCGGGTCGACGAGGTGTCGATCGGCGGCGCCGGGTCGGGCAGCGGCTCTCCCGAGAAGGCGCGCCAGGGCGGCGGCGGCGGAAGTCGCCGGATCCGGTCGGGATCCGGCGCGCCGACGCCACGGTAGATCAGCCAGTCGTCCATCGCTCGCTCCTCGTCGGCGGTCGGTGGGACCCGTGGCGGACCACGTCGGTTACGTACCCACCGCCCTGCCGTCCCACTGCTCGGCGGCGGCTCCTCATGGGGAGTCCACCGGTGCGCTGTCGTCGGCCGGCAGCGGGCGGCTCGGGTCGTCGTAAAGCATGGCCACCCCCTCCGCCCAGTGTGTGCTGTTCCTCGATCCGCTGATGTCGTCCCGGATACGGCGCAGCCGGTCGGGAAGCTCAATCGCGCCCGCGGTCTGTGCGAGCAGTACGGCCGCGCCCTGGTGCACGTCCTCGCAGAACTCCGTACAACCGTGGTCGGGATGGCCGTCGGTGTGCCAGAGGGCGATGCCGTGTCCGGCCTGAAGTGCCATGCCGATGGCTCTCCGTCCGACGCCCCTGCCTGCGGGCCGGCACAGGACGGGTACGGCGGACGGCGGCATTTCCTCGAAGTGGCGGGGCCGGGGGACCTGGCGCTGCGGCGGAGTCCGGCAGGCGGTGAGCGCCTCGGCGGCCAGCATCCCCTCCCAGCGGCGCAGCCAAACGGTGTCCGGTTCTCCTCGTCTCGCAAGGTCACGCAGCACCACCATCCGTCGTACGCCGACGTACGCCGGATGGTGCAGCCGGGCCATCTCGGTGAGCTGCCAGCGGTGCACGGCGGTGTCGAAATGGTCCGCGGGCAGGGCGACTTCGAGCGGGGCCGGGGCACCGGGCGAATCGACCGAGGCGAAGACCTCGTCCAGCGCGCCGCGCAGCTTCTGGACGAGCTGCTCGGGCGGGACGCCGTCGCCCGTCTGCTCCTCGTGCAGCGGCTCGTTGACGTCATGGCCGTCGTCGACCCGGATCCGCCAGTAGAAGCGGGTGGGCCGGGCGTCGCAGACCGGCTCCAGTTCGACGATGACAACGGCTGAGCCGTCGCCGGGCCGCGGATAGCGGACGACGATCCGGTCCTGGCCGCCGGCGGTGCGCGGGTGCACGAGTCCGGGCGGCAGCGTCGCCTGGGTCACCACGGTGTGCACTATCCGGGGCACCTCCTGAAGCCGCCGGGCCACCCATTCGGCGAGCGGCGCGGCTTCGGCGCCGCGGCTGCGCTCGTACTCCACCACCAGCTGGAGGTAGTGCAGCGCGGCGATGGCGGCGACGGGCTGCCCCGCCTCGTACAGCAGGCCGTGTCCGTCGCGCCAGATACGCGGCAGCAGCTGCCCGGGCGGCGGGGCGACGCCACCGCGGGCCTTCTTGGCAAGCTCGGCGACGGGGCGGATACCGGCCGGCGGGTGTACTCCGGCGAGCAGGCTCAGTGCCTCGCGCCGGTCGACCGGGCCCCACTGCTCGCCGCTGGTGTGCACGCCGGCGCCCGGGAGCCGGTCCTGGCGCTCGATCCAGTTGTGCCCGGTGACCTTCGGGGACTGGCCGTGCCAGCGGTCGTGTGCGGCCATGACGAGCTGATACGTGGGGCCGAAACGGCGCAGGGCGGTGGCGGCGATGGCCATGCCGCCGTCCCTGCTGACGCGCCGGGACTTGAGGACGCCGACGACGGCGCCGGTATGGGCGTCGAGGACCGGTGAGCCCGAGCCGCCCTTGGGGAACTCCGCCTCTGGCCGGAATCGCATCCCGTAGTCGTCGTCGAATCCGTTGATCCTGGCGGTGGCCTTCCACCGCACGGCACGCTTCGCGGCTCCGTCCTCCTGCTGCTCGGGCCGGTAGCCCTGGACGATGCCGCGGCCGCCGGGGTACTCGGTGCGGTCGGTGAGCCAGACGCATTCGTGCTCGACGTCGGGCTCGACGAGCTGCACCAGGGCGAGATCCTGCTCGACGGGTACCCGCTGCTCGGCACGCGGCTCTCCGTCGAGCAGCCAGCAGGAGAGCTGCGCCTCGAGGGGCTCGCCGCCGTTCACTTCGCTGCCACGGAGGTGGAAGACGCGTGCCGGGTCGCCCTTGAGATGGGGGGCGAGGACGTGCGCGCAGGTCAGCACCCAGCCGGGCGCCACAAAGAAGCCGCTGCCCCACATGGTGACGGTGTCCGGCCCTTGCCGCGCGGGCGTGAGGTGGACGGTTGCAGCGCGGGTCAGGGCGTCGATGAAGGAGTCGGAATCGCTCATGGAGTCCTGGTACCCGGGCCGGGGGCAGGGTGCGGGACCGCCGGGTCCCGGGCGGGGTCCTGGGCCGGGTCCCGGGCGGGATCTCGGGCCGGGTCCCGGGCGGGATCCTGGGCCGGCTGATCCTTCAGCTTCCAGGTGAGGGTGACCTGGACGGATGCTTTGGCCTCCCCCGCGGCGAGTACGGCGAGGGCGACCCCGGACTTGGCGGTGAGCTCGACGCCGAAGGTGACGCTGGCCTCGTCCGGCCTGGCCGCGGCCGCGGCCTCGAGGACGGAGGCGCCCACCTCGGTGATCAGCCGGTCGAGCTGCTGGACCTTGGCGGTGACGTTCTCGACGAAGCCGACGTCCTCGTCGTCCTCGCCGTATCCGCCGGCGCCGGCCGTGGACAGCCGGGCGAGCACAACGGCTCCCCCGGGCAATTCGATCTGCTGGACGCGTCCGTTCACGGTCCCCCCGTCTCCACGGCCAACTCACCCTTGTGACAACGCATTTGGGTTCTGCGGCAATGGCGACGACGTTACTGGCCTGCACGGTTGCAGGGGAGAGTCGGAAGTCGCCGTAATCTGGGGGTAGACCCCGTCAGTACCAGGAGCATGTCTTGTATTTCACCGATCGCGGCATCGAGGAGCTGGAGAAGCGACGCGGCGAGGAGGAGGTCACTTTCGAGTGGCTCGCCGAACAGCTTCGTACGTTTGTGGACCTCAACCCGGACTTCGAGGTCCCGGTGGAGCGCCTGGCCACGTGGCTGGCGCGGCTGGACGACGAGGACGAGGACGAGTAACCGGGATGCGCCCCGGCTTCCGGAAAGGCTGAGTTCCAGCCCCTCCGGCGTCTGAGGAGTGGGGTCTCAGGAGTGGGGTCCGGGGCGGAGCCCCGGTCCGGGAAGGGGCGGGGTGGGGCACAGGCCCGCCGCACGCGCCGGACTACCCCCGACGCCCCCGCATCCGGTCGTACACCAGCCCCAGTACCCCATGCCCCATCAGCACCGCCCCCGCGACCACCCACCCCCCGCTACGCCGCCGCAGCCCCCAGACCGCCAGCGGTACCCCCGCCGCCAGCTGGGCCGCGCCCAGGACACGGGCCTTCGGGCCACGGAGCCAGGGGCCCAGCGGGCCCTCCTCCACCGCGTCCAGTTCCGCCCGTACCGCATCGCGCCAGCCGGACCACTCCACCGTCTCCGCGCCCTGCGCACGCGCGACCGACCGCAGCCGGTCGGCCGGTTCGCCGGGGCCGAGTCCCGTCGGCAGGGCCAGGCCCGACCGGGCCAGGACCGCGATCAGGCCCAGCAGCCGGGCCCGCGCGTCCGCCCCCGGGTCGGGCAGCGTGAGCGACTCCAGCGCCTGCAGGTCCAGCACCGGATCGAGGCCGAGCCGCGCCGCGAACGTCCGCATCGCCTCGTCCTCGCCGACCGGCGTCCCGTCCGCCAGCCACACGTACCCGACCGTCCGGCGGAATCCGGACGCCAGCGTGAACCCGGCCCGGTCGCCGTCCCACCACAGCGCGAGCACCGGCCAGTTCGCACCGACCGCGAGCGCCGCGGCCCAGCCCGCCAGTACCCGGTCCACCGGTTCGCCGCCGTCCAGCCACGGCTTGCCCTCCGGGACCAGCACGCTCCACTCGTCGCCGGCCGCGACGAGGAGCTGCCGTTCGCGCAACAGATGGGCCGGTTGCCGTACGGCGTCAGGTTCCGCCCGGCACAGCAGCAGCGCTCCCACGGATGTCGCGTCCATGGCCCATACGCTAGGCCAATTTGCCCCCATATGAAGCTCAATGGGGCTCGCATGGCGCCCGATGACACCTCACCTACGCACCGGGATGCCGCCTTGTCGCTTGACACAGCGCAACCGCGATATATCGTGTTCAGCAAGAGACGCGATATGTTGCGTCACGGCCGACCCAGGGAGGTCGCACCATGTCCGAGTGGTCCGTCGCAGAGCCGAAGAAGCTCACCTTCGACGACCCGGTGACGGCACTCAACGTGCGTATCGTCAACGGAACGGTCAACGTCGTGGGCACGGACGAAGGTTCCGCCCGCCTGGAGATCTCCGAGGTCGAGGGACCCCCGCTGATCGTGACCCAGCAGGGCTCCACCCTCACCGTCGCGTACGAGGACCTGCCTTGGAAGGGCTTCCTCAAGTGGCTCGACCGCAAGGGCTGGCACCGCAGTGCCGTCGTCTCCCTCGCCGTCCCGGCCGGCTCGTCCGTCGAGGTCGGCGTCGTCGGCGCCGCAGCCGTCGTCTCCGGCATCCAGGGGCCCACCGCCATACGCGGCGTCAGCGGCGACACCACTCTCGTCGGTGTCTCCGGCGCGGTCCGCGCCGAATCCGTCTCCGGCAACCTGGAGGCCCAGTCCGTCACCGGCGACCTCCGCTACAACTCGGTCTCCGGCGATCTGACCGTGATCGAGGGCTCGGGTTCCTCCGTACGGGCCGAATCCGTCAGCGGCGACATGGTCATCGACCTCGACCCGGGCGGGAAGCCGACGGACATCCGGCTGACCAGCGTCTCCGGCGAGGTCGCGATCCGGCTGCCGCACCCCGCGGACGCGCAGGTCGAGGCGAACACCGCGAGCGGCGCGGTCTCCAACGCCTTCGACGACCTGCGGGTCAGCGGACAGTGGGGCGCGAAGAAGATCACCGGCACGTTGGGCGCGGGCACGGGGACGCTCAAGGCGACGACCGTCTCCGGTTCCATCGCGCTGCTCCGCCGGCCGCCCGCGGAGGACGAACCGCACGACGCAGCCCCCACCGGAAAGGTGCTCTGACATGCCGCCCGTCTTCGCCCACGGCCGACTGCGCCTGTATCTGCTGAAGCTCCTGGACGAGGCGCCGCGCCACGGCTACGAGGTGATCCGCCTGCTGGAGGAGCGCTTCCAGGGCCTGTACGCGCCGAGCGCCGGCACCGTCTACCCGCGGCTCGCCAAGCTGGAGGCCGAGGGTCTGGTCACCCATGCCACCGAGGGCGGTCGCAAGGTCTACTCGATCACCGACGCGGGCCGCGAGGAACTGGCCGGGCGCAGCGGGGAGCTGGCCGACCTCGAGCTGGAGATCCGCGAATCCGTCTCCGAACTCGCCGCGGAGATCCGCGACGACGTGCGGGGTGCGGCGGGCAAGCTGCGCAGCGAGATGCGCGCGGCGGCGACGGAGACACGGCACGCGCCCGGCGGCGCGAAGGAGCGGGCCGACTGGGAGTCCGCCTTCGGCGACAAGGAGGCGTGGCGGGCGGCGAAGGAGGAGCTCCGCCGCGCCAAGCAGGAGTGGAAGGAGCAGGCGCGCCGGGCGAAGGACGAGTCGCGCCGGGCCCGCGAGGACGCGCAGCAGGCGCGTCGGCAGGCCAAGGAGGCGCAGGACACGGCCCGCCAGGAGATGCAGCGCATCGCCAAGCAGGTCCAGGACCAGGTGCAGGACCACTTTGCGCGGGGTGACTGGCCGACGGGGGTACGGGAGGGCCTGTCGGAGCTCAGCACGCAGCTCGGGGGCCTGGCGCGGGGGACGGCCTGGCCGCCGTACACCAAGGCGGAGGCTTCGAAGGCGGAGGCGGCTGGGGCCGGGGCCGGGGCTGGGGCCGCGGCGCCGGAGTGGGCGGAGGACACGACGGGCTCGGGCGACCCGGCACGCGATCTCGACCGGCTGCTGGACCGCTTCCGGGACGACATCAGGGATGCGGCGCGGGACCACGGGGTGACGGAGTCACAACTGGGCGAGGCCCGCCGCCACCTGTCAACGGCGGCGGCCCACATCGGAGCGCTCCTGCGCAAACCGAACGCCTGAGCAACACGGCGGGTCCCTTGCGGGCTTGGTCCCGGGGTTCGGGTTCCCTGCGGGGTGCCGGGTCCCTTGCGGGGGTGCCATGGTCCCGGGGTGCGGGTGCCTTGCCGGCTTGGTCCCGGGGTACGGGTTCCTTGCCTGGCTTGGTCCGGGGTGTGGTGCCTTGCGGGGTGCGGGTCTTGGGTGCTTGGGCGTGCCCGGTCTTGGGCCGGAAGCCGTCCGGGGTCCGCTCCGGGGCTCGTGTCCGGGACTGCTTTCCTCACCGCGCTTCGCGCGAGTTGCGAAGCTCTACGTCCCGGACACGACCCCTGCGCGTCCCCCTGCCACGGGGCAAGGGCGGGGCCCCTCGGGTGCCCGCCCTCCTGGGTGTGAGGGGCCGCGACGCGGAGCCGGTGACCGTAGGTGGGTGAGGCCGCGCCGCCGGAACGTCCCGCCGCGGGCGGTCGGCGTGCCCGGTCTTCGGCCGGTGGCCGTCCGGGTTCCTCACCGCGCTTCGCGCGCGAGTTGCGACGCCGACCCCTGCGCGTCCCCCTGCCAGGGGCGGGCCCTGGGCCCCCGGGTGGCCGCACCCGGTGGTGTGAGCACGCTGCCGCGGAGGCGCCGGAACGTCGCGCCGTGGGGGCGTGAAGCTGCCGCACCGGGGGTGTGGGGGAACGCCGCACAGCCACCCCGCGCGACGCCCCGTCGTACCGTGGTCCCGTGATCGATTTTCGTACCGCCGCACCCGTGACCGGCAGTCTCGACGTCCAGTGGCATGCCGGCTGGCCATCGCCCAAACACGACCCGGCGCCGGAGATACAGGTCCACGCCTACTCCGAGCACACCGTCATCCTTCGGCAGAACAAGTCCGTGCACTTCGAAGCCCCGTTTCTCTTCCTGCTGTTCGGGAACGAACGCGCACTGCTGCTGGACACCGGTGCCACGGCCGACCCCGCGTACTTCCCCCTGCGCGCGACCGTCGACGCGCTGGTCGACGGGTGGCTCGACCGGAACCCGCGCGCGGAGTACGGACTGGTGGTGGCTCACACCCATGGGCACGGCGACCACATCGCCGGCGACGCCCAGTTCGCGGACCGGCCGCGGACCGAGGTCGTCGGTCCCTCGCTGAAAGAGGTGACGGACTTCTTCGGCATCGAGGCCTGGCCAGAGTGCCAAGGAGAGCTGGACCTCGGCGGGCGGGTGCTGGATCTGCTGCCGGGGCCCGGGCACCAGGAGGCCGCCGTTGTCTTTCACGACCGGCACACCGGCCTGCTGCTGACCGGCGACTCCCTCTACCCCGGCCGGCTGTACGTCCAGGACTCCGCCGTCTTCACCGCCACCGTCGACCGCCTGCTCGCGTTCTGCGAGGCGACACCGGTGACCCACATCCTCGGCTGCCACATAGAGATGACGACCACCGCGGACGTGGACTACCCACGTGGCACCACGTATCAGCCGGACGAACCCCCGCTTCAGCTGACGACCGCGCATCTGCGCCGGCTGCGCAGCGCCCTGGCCGTGCACGACGGGCCCTGCCGCGACTTCATCGTGGTGTACGAGGAGTGATGACCGCCGTGATCCGCGCCCCCGGCCGGGCCAGGACGCGCACCACACGGGGGATGCCCGCGGCCACCGTCCGGCTGTCCGTCCAGGCCGGTCCTGCCACGGCGATACGCCAGCCCGACGGGCTCGGCGGCAGTGAGATCTCCGTCGTGCCGGGCCGCGCGGACGCCCGGTACACCAGGCGGTACGTCCCGCTCGCCGGGTCGTACGTGTCCGCGCCCACCCGGCCCGCCACGGCCGCGGCGTACGGCGCGGCGGTCTGCTCCTTGTTCCTGCGGAGCGCTCCCGCGCTGTCGACCGCGCAGTACCCGCCCCCGTAGCACCACACATAGCCGGCCCAGCCGGAGCTGTAGCGGCGAAGGGAGGCAAGCGCCTCGCGGTAGAAGCGCGACATGTTCGGGAGGGAGTTGTTGAGCGGGCCCCACTCGCCCACCACCACCGGGATCTTCTGTGATGTGGGGTATGCGGTGACGGCCGCCTCGTACGACTCGATCCAGCCCGCCGCCGGGTCGTAGTCCGCGCCCGCCTCCATCGCCGCGTTGTAGAAGTGCGGTGCGTAGACGACCTTCGGGTCCTTGACCGCCCCGAGGCCCGTGGGGACGCTCTCGCCGACGATCGGGGTCGGCTCGATGAAGAGCCGGCTGTCGTCGTCGGCCGAACGGATCGCGTCCGCGAGGCGGTTGTACATCGGCGTCAGCTGGTCGCGCTCGATCCGGCGGGCCGCCGTGGGCAGCTCCTCGCCCGCGCGCATCTCGCCCATCGGCTCATTGATCAGGTCGTAGCCGAGGACGGCCGGATGGTGCCCGAGGCGGCCGGCGAGGACCCGCCACATCCGCGCCTGCGCGCGCCGCAGGTCCCCGTCCTCGTAGAGGTGGGTGAACGCGCGCTGCACGGCCGGCTCGAAGTACTCGGAGAACCAGTCGTCCGGGTGCGGGGTGAAGGGCAGCCCGTCGGTCCGGGTCGCCCACTCCGGGATGCCGCGATGCCCGAAGGCGGGGCCGAAGACGTCCTGGTGGGCGTCGACGAGCACCTGGATGTCGTACCTCTCGGCCCAGTCCAGGATCCGCTCGATCCTGCGCAGATACGCTGCGCTGTACTGGCCCTGCTCGGGCTCGAGGTCGTCCCAGAAGACCAGCAGCCTGGCGAAGTTGAAGCCCTTGGCGCGCATATCGCGGAAGTGCTTCTCGGTGATGGCGGAGAGCGCGTGCTCACCGCGGTTCGCCTTGTCCTCGACGTTCCAGCCGCGCAGCGTGAGCGTTCTGCCCCGGTCGTCGGTCAGCCGGGGAATGCCACCGGGACCGCCCGGGTCCGCGGAGGCAGGCGCCCCCGCGAACAGCAGAAGAATGCAGCAGACCGTCGCCAGTGCCCGGGTCGTTCGGCGCGTACGCATGGGACGGATCCCATCAGCGCACCTGACGGTCCATCAAGAGGTCGTCAGCACGATCTTTCCGAAGAGGTCGCCGCCGGCCATCCGCTCGAAGCCGTCCCTGGCCCGGTCCAGCGGCAGCACCTCGTCGATCACCGGCCGTACGCCCGTCGCCGCGCAGAAGGAGAGCAGATCCTCCAGCTCGTCCTTCGAGCCCATCGTCGAGCCGACGACCTTCAGTTCCAGGAAGAAGATCCGGGTCAGCTCGGCGTGCGAAGGGCGGTCGCCGCTGGTCGCGCCGGAGATCACCAGGGAACCGCCCGGCCTCAGCGACTTGACCGAGTGCGACCAGGTCGCGGCGCCGACCGTCTCGATGACGGCGTCCACGCGCCGCGGCAGCCGCGCGCCGGGCTCGTACGCCTCCTCCGCGCCCAGCTCGACGGCCCGCTTCCGCTTGGCCTCGTCGCGGCTGGTGGCGTAGACGCGCAGCCCCGCCGCCTTGCCGAGGACGATCGCGGCGGTCGCCACACCGCCGCCGGCGCCCTGCACGAGGATTGAGTCCCCGGGCCGCACTCCGGCGTTGGTGAAGAGCATCCGGTACGCGGTGAGCCAGGCGGTGGGCAGGCAGGCGGCCTGCTCGAAGCTGAGCTCCTTCGGCTTCGGCAGGACGTTCCAGGACGGGACGGTGACCTGCTCGGCGAAGGTGCCCTGGTAGCGCTCGGTGAGGATGGAGCGCGGCTCGTCCGGGCCGACGCCGTGCCCGGTCTGACCGATGACGGAGTGGATCACGACCTCGTTGCCGTCCGCGTCGATGCCCGCGGCGTCGCAGCCGAGGATCATCGGAAGCTTGTCCTCGGCAAGGCCGACACCCCGCAGCGACCAGAGGTCGTGGTGGTTGAGCGAAGCGGCTTTGACGTTCACGGTGGTCCAGCCGGGGCGGGCGCCCGGAGCCGGGCGTTCACCCAGCTCCAGGCCGTTGAGCGGGGTGTCACGGTCGATACGGGCGGCGTAGGCGGCGAACATGACCATGACGATAGGGCGGGGACGGGAGGCGACGGAACCACTCCGGGGTGTGACACGCGCCGCGTCGCCCGGACCCCTGGGGTTCCGTACCCACCTGTTCGGACGAAGCCCACGAACGAAGTTCGGCCGGTCGCCGAGCGGAACGGGCTGTGCCGCATCCCTCGGGGGATGCGGCACAGCCCGTTCTCGTACGCCGAACGTGACGGATCAGCGCCTCGCGACGCCCTCCGCGCGCGCGGCGGCCGCCACGGCCGCGGTGACCGCCGGGGCCACCCGCTCGTCGAACGGCGACGGGATCACATAGTCGGCAGCCAGCGCGTCGCCCACCACGTCCGCCAGCGCGTTCGCCGCCGCGATCTTCATGCCCTCGGTGATCCGGGACGCCCGCACCTGCAGCGCACCCGCGAAGATCCCCGGGAAGGCGAGCACGTTGTTGATCTGGTTCGGGTAGTCACTGCGCCCCGTGGCCACGACCGCCGCGTACCGGTGCGCGACATCGGGGTGCACCTCGGGGTTCGGGTTGGCCATCGCGAAGACGAAGGCTCCCGGCGCCATCGAGGCGACCGCCGGCTCCGGCACCGTACCGCCGGAGACGCCGATGAAGACGTCCGCGCCGGCCAGCGCGGTCTCCAGCGAGCCGCTCAGGCCCGCCCGGTTCGTGATCTCCGCGAGCTCCCGCTTGACCGGGGTCAGGTCCTCGCGGTCGGCGCTGACGATGCCCTTGCGGTCGGCCACCGCCACATCGCCGATGCCCGCCTCCAGCAGGAACTTCGCGATGGCCACACCGGCCGCTCCGGCGCCGGAGATGACGGCGCGCAGTTCACCGAGACCGCGCCCGGTCAGCTTCGCCGCGTTCCGCAGCGCGGCGAGGGTCACCACGGCCGTGCCGTGCTGGTCGTCGTGGAAGACGGGGATGTCGAGGCGCTCCTGAAGCTTGCGCTCGATCTCGAAGCATCGCGGTGCCGAGATGTCCTCGAGGTTCACGCCGCCGAAGGACGGTGCGAGCCGCACCACGGTCTCGACGATCTCGTCGGCGTCCGTGGTGGCGAGAGCGATCGGCACCGCGTCCACGCCGCCGAACTGCTTGAAGAGGATGGCTTTCCCCTCCATCACCGGAAGCGACGCCTCCGGACCGATGTCGCCGAGACCGAGCACCGCGGTGCCGTCCGTCACGACAGCGACGACCTGTGACTTCCAGGTGTAGTCGTGGACGAGCTCGGGCTGCTCGGCGATCGCGGTGCAGACCTTGGCGACGCCGGGTGTGTACGCAAGGGACAAGTCGTCCTTGTCGCGGATCGGCACAGTGGCCTGGATGGCCATTTTGCCGCCACGGTGCAGCGCGAAGGCCGGATCGAAGGGCTCCTCGGGAGCACTCTCCGTACCGCTGTCGCTGCGAGGATTGACGATCTCCGCTGCCATTTGGTTGACCCCTTAAGTCTTCATCTGTTGAGGGTGGCCACTCCTGGTTGAGGAGGGGTGGGCGGGCACCGCGTCCGTGCCCCGCCTCAGCGGTTGGCCCGCCTGGCGGGGGGAGGTACGTACGCGCGGGCGCGCCGCACACGCGCCCTGAGCCCCGGATGAGGGGTGTAAACGTCCTTCATACCGGACGGACGGCACCGCGACGAGTCGTTATCCACGCGGTGACACGACTCATCGCCGAATATCTGGACACGTCCGCTTCGCGCACTGAAAACCGTCCGCGAAGCGAGATGAGCCGCAGATCTTCCGGTCGGAAGAAGGCATTCCCGTAAGAGGTCCGGCCTTGATGTACCGGCCTCGTGAGGTTCGGGGGTGACCCGTTACCCGATTTTGACATGCGCGGCCCCCTGATTGGGCTAGTCCGAATGGCAAGATGCCGAAAACACTCAAGGTCGCGACACTCGAAGGTGAGTACAACGACCGGAATGTCCAAAAAGGCTGCCACCTCACCCGCCGGAGGATCCTGATCATGACCGCAAGCAACACCTGTCGTACGACCGCCGCCCGTTCCCGGATCGCCGCGGTCGGCGCAATCGCGGTCGCCGGCTCACTCATGCTCACCGCCTGTGGTGACCAGACGAACTCCGGCACCTCGGCGTCCGGGGGCACCAAGGAGAGCAGCGCCGCGCTCTTCGACAAGCTGCCGAAGAAGTACCAGGACGCCGGCGTGATCAAGGTCGGTACGGACGCCGCGTATGCCCCGATGGAGTACGAGGAGGGCGGCAAGATCGTCGGCATCGACCCCGACATCGCCGCGGCCCTCGGCACTCAGCTCGGCGTCAAGTTCCAGTTCACCAGCGGCACCTTCGACGGCCTGATCTCCTCGCTCAACACCGGCCGCCAGGACATCGTCATGTCCGCCATGAGCGACACCAAGGCCCGCCAGGAGGGCCTGGACGACAAGGGCAAGAAGGTCGGCCAGGGCGTCGACTTCGTCGACTACTTCACTTCCGGCGTCTCGCTCCTCGTCAAGAAGGGCAACCCGGACAGCATCAAGTCGCTCGACGACCTGTGCGGCAAGAAGGTGGCCGTCCAGCGCGGCACGATCTACGAGGACACCTTCAAGACCCAGGCCGCCAAGTGCAGCAAGGACGGCAAGGGCAAGCTCACCATCGAGGCGTTCGACACCGACGCCGAGGCCCAGACCCGCGTGAAGTCCGGCGGCGCTGTCGCCGACCTCAACGACTACCCGGTCGCCGCGCACATCGCGAAGACCGCGGGCGGTGGCAAGGACTTCGAGGTCGCGGGCGACCAGACCGGCGCCGGTCCGTTCGGCATCGCCGTCGACAAGGACAACGCGCAGCTTCGTGACGCGCTCAAGGACGCGCTGAACGCGATCATCAAGAACGGCGAGTACGCGAAGGTCCTGGAGAAGTGGGACGTCAAGAACAGCGCCGTGACCGAGGCGACCGTCAACGCCGGCAAGTAATACGGCGTTCTCGCCTCAAGCGTTCACTGAAGGGCAGTCACTGTGACTGACAAGTTCGACAAAACGCCCGCCGACGAGCCACCAGCGGACTCGGCGGTCAGCAAGGGGGCATTCATTCCCCCTGAGAAGATCAAGGCCATCCCGGTACGGCACTGGGGCCGCTGGGTCAGCGGTGTCGTCGTCGTGGCGTTGCTGGGCACGCTGGTGTACTCGTTCTCGCAGGGCGACGTCAACTGGGGCACGGTCGGGGACTTCGTCTTCGACGACCGGATCCTGGCGGGCATGGGCCGCACGGTGCTGATCAGCGTGCTGTCGATGCTGATCGGCCTGATTCTGGGCATTGTTTTCGCGGTCATGCGGCTGTCGAAGAACCCGGTGACGGGTGCGGTGTCCTGGCTGTACATCTGGTTCTTCCGCGGCACCCCGGTGTATGTGCAGCTGCTGCTCTGGTTCAACCTCGCGCTGATCTTCCCCGTCCTGAACCTCGGGTTCTACAAGGACGAGATGGTCGACGTCATGACCCCGTTCGTGGTCGCCCTGCTGGGCCTGGGCCTGAACGAGGGCGCCTATATGGCCGAGATCGTCCGGGCCGGCATCCAGTCGGTCGACGAGGGCCAGACCGAGGCTTCGCACGCGCTGGGCATGCCCACCGGCAAGACCATGCGGCGGATCGTGCTCCCACAGGCGATGCGGGTGATCGTGCCGCCGACCGGGAATGAGTTCATCAACCTGCTCAAGACCTCCTCCCTGGTGTCCGCGGTGCAGTACAACGAACTGCTCCGCGCGGCGACGAACATCGGCTCCACGTCGTTCGCGGTCATGGAGATGCTGCTGGTGGCCTCGATCTGGTACCTGGCTCTGACCAGCGTCTTCAGCGTCGGCCAGTACTACGTCGAGCGCTACTACGCCCGCGGGTCGCTGCGGCAGCTGCCGCCGACGCCGTGGCAGAAGGTCAAGGCCAATCTGGCGTTCGGCCGTCCGAAGGGAGGCGTCGCATGAGCGCCATGGTGAAGGCCGAGGGCGTCCACAAGTCCTACGGTCCCGCGCACATCCTCAAGGGCATCGATCTTGAGGTCGCCCCGCGTGAGGTGTTCTGCCTGGTCGGCCCGTCCGGTTCCGGCAAGTCCACGTTCCTTCGGTGCATCAATCACCTGGAGCAGATCAACGCCGGCCGGCTCTCGGTCGACGGCCGGCTGGTGGGCTACCGGCAGAAGGGCGACAAGCTCTACGAGCTGAAGGACAGCGAGGTCGCGGCGCAGCGCCGGGACATCGGCATGGTCTTCCAGCGCTTCAACCTGTTCCCGCACATGACCGCTCTGGCGAATGTCATGGAAGCCCCGATCCAGGTCAAGGGCGAGTCGAAGGCCGTGGCCCGGGCCCGCGCGGAGCGGCTGCTGGACCGGGTGGGCCTGTCGGACAAGGCCAGGAACTATCCGTCGCAGCTCTCCGGCGGCCAGCAGCAGCGCGTCGCCATCGCCCGTGCGCTGGCGATGGAACCGAAGCTGATGCTCTTCGACGAGCCCACCTCCGCCCTCGACCCGGAGCTGGTGGGTGACGTCCTGGACGTCATGCGCGGCCTCGCCGAGGACGGCATGACCATGATCGTCGTCACCCACGAGATGGGCTTCGCCCGCGAGGTCGGCGACGCCCTCGTCTTCATGGACGACGGCGTCGTGGTGGAGTCCGGCCACCCCCGCGACGTACTGAACAACCCCCAGCACGACCGCACCAAATCCTTCCTCTCGAAGGTTCTGTAGTCACGCGAGAGGGCGGTACGGACGTGATGTCCGTACCGCCCTCTCGTGCTGTCCGGAAGCTACTTCACAGCCAGCAGCAGCGTGTCGGAGGGCGAGGCCCATACGGCGCGGGCCTCGCCGAATCCGGCCGTGCGCAGCGTCTCGGCGTGCCAGTGCGGGGACGGCATGTCCCCGTCGGCGTGCTCGCCGTAGATCTCGTAGCGCCTGGCGGTCGGCCCGGCGAGTACGGGGTCCTCGGCGGCCAGGGCCCACCAGTCGGACCAGTCGAGCGCACCGGCGGCCTTCGCCCGGTCCATGTGCGCGTGCCGGCGGGCCCGCTCGGCGGCGTTGATGCGCGGGGTGGTGCTGTCGATCATGTGGTCGGCGTTCATGAAAACACCGCCGTCCCGCACGAGCCCCGCGATGTGTCCGTACAGCGCGGTCAGCGGCTCGCTGTGCAGCCAGTGCAGGGCGGTGGCGGTGAGCACGGCGTCGTACCGGTCGTGCGGCAGCTTCGTCACCCACTCGGGGTCCTTCAGATCGGCGGTGACAAAAGTGATGCGCTCGTCGCCGTCGAAGTATCCCTCCGCGATGGTCAACAGCGCGGGGTCCAGATCGACCCCCGTGCTGGTGGCCTTCGGGAACCGCTTGAGCAGCCGGTCCGTGATACTTCCCGTACCGCAAGCGAGATCCAGCACCCTCGGCTCGGGGCCCACCAGGGCCTCGACCATGTCCAGCATCACCCGGAACCGCTCCTCGCGGTCGGGCATGTACCACTCCTGCTGCCGGTCCCAGCTCTCCTGCCAGGCCCGCCAGTCGGTCCCCGTACTCGCCCCTGCCGCCGTCTCCGCCACCGGAACCCTCCCGTCCGTAATACCCTCGAAGCATCATCAGCCGTTACGCCGACACTAGAACGTCGCGGTAAGGACTACAAGTGGAACTGGCCTATTACTCGGACTATGCCGTGCGCCTGGTCAACACCGAGGAGCCGGCTCGCAACAAGGACTCCCTCACCTCGGTCGAGTCCATTCGCGAGCTCTTCGGCGAGTCTTCCCAGGCCGCACGCCGCGCCACCGACGCGGATGTCACCCGTTTCCGGTCCGTACGGGGCCGCCTGCGCGCGGTCTTCACCGCGGCCGACGCCGGCGACGAGACCCAGGCGGTCGACCTGCTCAACTCACTGCTGCTGGAGTTCCCGGTGAACCCGCAGATCTCGGGCCACGACTTCCGGGACGAGGACGGCCGCCCGAAGTGGCACATGCACCTGGCCGACCACCCGTCCAACGCGACCGCGGGGTACGCAGCGATCGCCGCGATGGGCCTTGCGTTCCATCTCACGGAGTACGGGGTCGACCGGCTGGGCCTCTGCCAGGCGGCGCCGTGCCGCAACGCCTACCTCGACACCTCGACCAACCGCTCACGCCGCTACTGCTCGGACCGCTGCGCGACCCGCGCCAATGTGGCCGCGTACCGCGCCCGCAAACGCCTCGAGACGGAACGGTCGGCGAGCACGAGCCGCAGCGACGACACCGCCCAGGAGACCACCCCGCGGACCGATCGCTGATCCTCGGACAGCGGCCGGTATCTGCCGCGCACCCGCCCCAGCAGCAACTCGTGGGGAACCGTGCCGAACAGCCGGCTGTCCCCCTCCGCCCCCGGATTGTCCCCGAGCACCCACCAGCCGTCCTCGCGGCGCTCGACGAGCCGCTTGACGATGAGCAGATCCTGCTGCAGCGGATGGCGCAGTACGGCGATATCGCCGGCCTTCACCTCCGCGCCGTAATGGACCAGCAGTTGATCGCCGTGCTTCAGCGTCGGGTACATGGAAGGACCCGTCACTTCGGCGACCCCGAACGGCGCTCTCGGCTCCCGCCCCTGGTCAGTCATCCGCCACCTCCGAGTCCCACGGTATGTTCGGCCACCAGTCCCATACTGACCCTGGACTTTTGTCCTAAGCCCTAGGGGGCACCCGCGAAAACACGCTTCTCACGGAGTAATGTCCCACCTGAGAAGACGATCACGAGGAAGGACAGCTCAATGCTTTCCCGCCTGTTTGCCCCCAAGGTGAAGGTCAGCGCCCACTGCGACCTTCCCTGCGGTGTATACGACCCGGCCCAGGCCCGCATCGAGGCCGAGTCGGTCAAGGCCGTCCAGGAGAAGTACCAGGCCAACGAGGACCCGCACTTCCGGGCCCGCGCCACGGTCATCAAGGAGCAGCGCGCGGAGCTCGCCAAGCACCACGTCTCGGTGCTGTGGAGCGACTACTTCAAGCCCCCGCACTTCGAGAAGTACCCGGAGCTGAACCAGCTGGTCAACGACACCCTGAAGGCGCTGTCGTCCGCGAAGGCCTCCACGGACCCGGCGACGGGCCAGAAGGCACTGGACTACATCGCCCAGATCGACAAGATCTTCTGGGAGACGAAGAAGGCTTGATCTTCGATCATGCCATCTGACCTGCGATTTCCTTGGTCGCAGTGTCTCCGAGTCCGCACCCGGTCCGCAGGCCGCCGAGAACGGCGTCCATGACGGTCCGGGTGCGGTCTTCTTCGCCCGGCCAGAGGTCTTGCGGGCACGACGTCGTATCCACACCGACCGTGGTCCAGTCGAGCATGTCGGGTCGTGACTCCTCCTCGGCTGCTTTCGCCAGCCGATTACGGTGCGGGAGGCGGCTGTGGTGGCTGGGACTGGGAGGCGACGTTTGTTGCGTTGTTTGAGGCGCGCGACAAGAGCTTCATGTCGTCGGGGTCACTGCGGTGCAGTACGAAGACCTTCGAGAGCGCGAGCAGGCTCGGGCCACACAGGAGGACGGACAGCCAAGGAGCTGAGTCGACGACCGCAACGCCGGCAGCCAGAAGAGCGATGGAGATGACCGCGCCGACGCTCACGTTCACAACATGTCGACGATGGCGCAGCTTCTCGACCTGCGCGGCGGCTTCCCGCTCCGCCGCCTCACGTTCCGCGCGTGCCTGGATGCGCTCCTTCTCCAGGTCATGATTCAGCCGAAGCCGGAGGACGGTCTCTTCCGACCTCAGAGCCCGCTCGGCCTTGGCTGTGGCGAGAGCCGCCCGGAACACCTCTGAGGGGGCATCAGCCCACTGTGCAACGAGCCGATGTGCCTCGGCCGCCAGGATGTCGAGCAGCTCAGGCTCCTGGTGCTGCGGGACAGGGAGGGATCCCTCGTCATCCGTACTCACTCCTGTGTCCCCCCACCGCCGCTGTTGACGGGCTCGTAGCGGCCTCTACCGGTCGCTTCCGGAGGTGGCCCCAGCTTCAGGAACAGCTCGATAAGGTCGTTGTTGACGGCCTCCCGCGCTTCTCTGGCAAGGCGTCGTGCCTCGTCTGGATCCAACGTGCCAACCTGCCTTGACGCACCCGGATCGGCCTCTTCGAACTCGTGTGAAGCATCGTCGAGGATCCCGGCCACACGGGCCGCGTGAGAAGCGAAGAGATCATCAAGCGACGGCACATCACGGGCTCCCTCGCCCCTCGATGGGACCGATTCGGCGGACGAGTCCGAGAGGGTGTCATCGGCCGGGGTGAGGTCGTCCGGCGCGCGCAGGGGTACTGGATCCGGCACGAGTACCGAGGGCAGACCGAGGCGGTTCTGGAGTCGGGCGTGGCGGAATTGGTGGATCGCGCCGACCTGGCGCAGTACGCCTCGTCGGCAGGCATCGTCGAGAAATCCGGACAGTGCCCACGGCAGACGCCCCGTGAGCGGCAACCAGATGCGTGCCAGGGCAACCCACTGACCCCAAGCGGTCAGGCTGAACCAGTACCCGAGCGCGAGTGCGAAGGCCGTCTCGAGCCCAGCCGTGAGCCCGGGACCGGACCCCGCCGTGAACACATTGATGAGCCCGAACACGAGCCCCCCGACGAGCAGAGTGAAGACCACGTACCGACGGTTGGTGTTCAGCAGGTCGGCGGGACTGAAGGCGGACCGGATGTCGATCGGAGCCTCCAACCAGACCATGAGCCCGAAGATCAGCCCGGTCCCGAGCCCGACCCCAGGGATGAACACGAGCGTACTGTCGAGCCGGTCGTCGAGTCCGAGCCCCGCGAGCGCGACCTGGTCCAGGAGCACCAGCACCAGCGCGGCCAGGAGCCCGAGCACGAGCCCGAGCACGAACAATCCGGAGAGCAACCTCGCGCGCATCGCTCTGGGGCTGCCGAAGGCCGGGACACGGAGACGCGTCGGTCCTGCCGGTCGCCGATCGCCGACCGCCCCGTACAGGATTCCGGAGCCGAGCCCGGCCACGAGCCCGTGCAGGAGCCCGGCCACGAGCCCCCGCTCGAGGGCGTACCCGAGCCCGTGCGGCGTCGCGATCAAGTCCACGGCGATGGTCCCGAGCCCGGTTGTCGCCCCGACGACCAGCGCGGTCAGGAGCCCCAGCGCGAACATACGGGAAGAACGGTTGACGGTGGTGCCCAGGCGCCACCATTCCAGGTCGGGAGTGCCGAGCTGCTTGAGGTGGTCGGCGAGGTGACCGAGCCAGCGGCGGGGACGTTCCGCGTCGAAGCTGCGTAGGAGCTGACCGCTCCGGCCCAGCCCCGGTCGAGGACCGTAGACGGTGGGGACGAAGTTGTCCAGAAGGTGGTCTTCCAACTCCTCCGGGCTGCCGAACCGTTCGTTGTCCAGGAGCTCTGAAGGGTCGCGACCGGGGGTGTCGCTGTATATGGTGCGGGCGAGCGTGACCATCAGCGGCGTGGCCAGAACCGCGGCGAGGGGGGACGCGGGCTGCTCGCGCAGCTCGGTCAGCACGGGGTCCCAGGCGTTTGCGTCGGGGTTCGCGCTGCTGGAGTTGCGAGTGGTGCGCGGCAGGTAGGCAGCCAGGTCGTCGAGGGTGAGATCGGTCAGCTCGATTGCGGCGGCGGAGGTCAGCACGTCGGTCTCCGCGACTGCGGCGGCGTATTCGCCTGGACGACTGGTGAGCAGCAGTGGCAGGGTGCTGGCGTTGAGGGCCTCCAGCGCGGGGCGGCGCAGACCGTCGGCGATCTCGTCGAAGCCGTCGAGCACGGGGAGCAGGCGGCCGGACTCAACCAGTGTGGAGGCCAGGGTCGCCCCGCCGGAGTCCCGGGCGGCGAGACCGGGGTGATCGCGTATCAGCTGATCGGTCAGCCAGTCCTGCAGGGTGGCGGTCGCGGGATTCCACGTACGGGTGCTGAAGATCACCGGCACCCGCTCGCCGTGGGTCCGCCACTTCAGCTGGTCGAGGACGAAGCGCAGGGCCAGGATCGTTTTCCCCGAGCCGGGCCTGCCCAGCACCACCATCCGCCCGGACGGGATCCGCCGGTACGTCTCGGCGATCTGGCTCAGTTGGCCGACAAGGTCGAGGGGATCGTCAGTCGTTCCCGCGGGGACTCGGCGGATATTGGCCCAGTGGTCGGTCAGCGCCTGTGGGGCCGTCCACCAGCGAACCGGCAGTGGGAACGGATCCAGGACCCGCCGGTCATCCGCCTCGCGCCGCCAGCGGACGGCCACTGCCTTCGCGAGTTGCTCGGTCGCGTCCGCCAGGGCGTCATGCGCTGCCGGCTGTCCCGAAACGAACTCGTTCTGCTCGTCGCCGCCCGAGTCCCGGCGGATGGCGGCGCTGAGTAACTTCTCGCGTTCCCTGGGCCGTAGCGGCAGCGCATCGGCCAGCACCTGAACCGTGGTCATACGCGGGTTGGAGCGCTTGCCGGTCTCCAAGCCGCGGATAGTGGACACACTCACCCCGGAACGCTCCGCCAGATCCTCCTGGGTCATCCCCGCCTGGACCCGCAGCTGCCTCAACACCGCGCTGAACTCACTGGCCACGGTGACGACCCTTCCCCCGGGTACATCGTCATTTCCCTGGTGAGGACTCTAGCGTGGCACCGACCGAACGCGGACGATCTGCTGGGCCGTTCGTCGTTCGGCACCATGCCCACCGCGCCAGGTTGCGCTGGGATGTCCTGCCGCGCGGGTCACAGCGGCTGTCGCTGACAATGGTTGAGGCGGCTCTGAGGCTGGTTGACGCTCGGAGGTCATGCCCCGCCCGTCCCGGCGGCCCGGTCCTTCCGGCTGAGCAGGATCACCATGCCGGTCACCACCACGGCCAGCAGCCCCAGCGCGACCAGTGCGGGCATCAGGACGACCACCGCTCCCGCGCACAGACAGCCGAGCCCTCCGGCGATGAGGATCACAGAGCTCCGGCCGCCGCTGCGCACCAGGATCGCCGCCGCCGCCAGCAGGAACACCCCCACGCCTCCGCCGAGCGCCCAGGCCACCACCCCGTGCAGCGGCTCGTACAGGTCGTAGTGCCCGGTGTCGGCGACCTGGTGGAGGACCGTCTTCATGCCCAGCGCGGTGAGTACGACTCCCGCCACGAGCGGCAGGTGCAGGAACGTGTAGGCGTCGCGGGCCAGCCGGGTGCGGGCGTCGCCGTCCAGCGTGGTCAGCCGGTGTTCGGCGGTTTCGCTGATCTGCCGGAAGTACACGCGCCACAGTCCGGCGACGACCAACAGGCCCGCGGCGGCGCCCGCCAGTACCGGCGCGGTGAGGGGAAGGCCGGACACGCCCACACCGATCGCAACGATGGACTCGCCCAGGGCGATGATCACGATCAGGCCGTGCCGCTCGGCGAAGTGCCCCGGCGAGATGACACGCCAGCCCGACGCCCCCGTGACGTAGATCCCGAAGTAGTCGATGACGACCGCGCCGAGCCACAGCAGCACCTGCGTGACGCCGGTGAACGAGCTGCCGATCAGCAGCAGTACGAACGGCGGCGCCACCGACAGCAACGCCGTCCGGCGCAGCGTGACATGGAGCGCCTCGTCACCGGGGCTGGAGATCCAGTACGAGACCAGGTGCAGGATCCGGACCGCGCCGTAGCAGAGCACGAACACCAGTGGTGCGGACAGGCCGCCGGGCGCGTCGGCGTAGACATCCGGGACGGTCAGTGAGACGACGAGCACCACCGCCATCACCGCGACCAGCACGGCGAACATCGGCCCGGTGTCGGCTCGCACCACATTTCCCAGCCAGGCGAAGCAGCACCAGCACCACCACAGCAGTGCGAGCACCACGGCCGCGCCGAGTATCCGCAGGAGGCTCGGATCGGCCGCCATCAGGGCGGTGACCTGAGTGATCGCGTACACGAACACCAAGTCGAAGAACAGCTCGGCCGGCGTCACCCGGTGACCGCCCTCGGTTGCAATCATCCGGGAACGATCTCTGTCTGTCGCCACGGCCTCTCCCCCTCCGGAGCCCAGCACTCGGTTCGGCCGGCTACGCGCGGAAGGATACGACGCGCCGGCATCGGCGGCGTGACGAAACGTGGGCAGGAGCCGCTCAAGCAGCTGCCCCGCCCCCGGGGTTCGGCCAAGCCGGGCAAGCCGCTCAGGCCCGCCCGGAGCGCTCCGGTGGTCGGCGGCGCGCTGCCATCGAACCGGAATTCAGCTCCAGTCCGTCCGGTAGCCCGGCCGGCGCAGTATCCGCAGCAGCTCTTCGTCCGTCGCCGGGTGCGTACGGGTGAGCAGGCGGCGCAGCCGGCTCTGGTCCGCGTGGACGCCGTTCACCGCCACGCTGAACACCCGGTCGCCGTGCGGCTGGTAGAGAGCGACCGAGGCAGCGCTGTTGCCGGTCCGGTGCGTGACGACCTTGGTGATGCCGTTTCCGATGTCCGTACAGCTGAGGATCTTCGCCGCGCAGTTCGCGCCCTCGGCGGCGAGAGAGCCGTCGTCGGCCGGCTGGAACATCCGGTAGGTGGCCAGGGCCCGTGGGTCATCGGCGGTGGGGAGCGGAAAGCTGAAGCTGAAGCCGGATTCGTACGTCTCCCCCTGGACACCCTCGCGCGGTGTCCCGTCGGGGATGCGGAGTTCGTCCCTGGGCCAGGGCGCGGGCCGGGTGAGGTCGGCCAGGTCCCGGCGGTCCTTCGCCCGCTCCAGTCCGCCTTGCACGCGCTGGAACACCGTGCAGCCGCCGACGGTCACGACGGCCGCGGCCACGACGACCGCGACGGTACGGCGGGGGCGGGGTATCCGGGCCATGGCAATGATCATGCCAGCGACCCGCGACCTCCGATGGTCCGTTATCGGCCGAGTGTGCCGAAGAAGGGCCGGACATCCTCGGACCGGCCGGTGGGCGAAGCCGATGGGCGAAGCCGATGACGAGGCCGGTCCGGACGCGGAAAGGGCGGCCGTCGGCCCGGTGCCTCAGGTCTCGGATCAGGCCGCGGGCGCGTGGAGCAACGGGCTCTTGTGGCGCAGCAGCCACTGCCGGTACGCGGACACGCGCAGGGCCGCCTCCCGGTACGCCGCCTCCAGCTCCTCGTACACCGCCGCGTACAGCTCCGCGCACGCTCCGGGTCTGGAGAACAACAGCAGCCGTACGCCGAGCGGATCGCCACGCAGCGGACGGATCGCCATGTCCTCGCGCGGTCCCGTGGTCGGCTGGCACGGCGCGACCGCCTCGCCGACCGCGATGAGGGACGCGGCGGTGAGGTAATCCCCGTGCAGGACGGAGGGGTTGAGGCCGGCTGCGCCGAGCACCCTGCGCAGCCCGTCCCATTCGCCGTCCACCGTCGGGTCGACCATCCAGCGGTCCCCGGCGAGATCGGCCAGCTCCACGACGGAGGCCGCCGCCGCCGGATGGTCGCGCGCCATCGAGATGAACTGCGGCTCGCGCTCCATCAGTACGCGTACGGCGAGTCCGTCCGGCACCAGGAGCGGACACCCCTCCACCTCGTGCACGAAGGCGACATCGAGCTGGCCCGCCGCGACCATCCGCAGCAGCACGTTGGCGGAGACACTCATATGCAGCGATAAATCGGTTCCGGGCAGCCGCTCGCGCAGCCGGCGCAGCCAGCCTGCCAGCGCGCGGCTGGCGGTGGAGCCGATGCGCAGCCGGGGGCCGCCGGCCCGTGCCGCGGCCGCCTTGGCCTCCACGACGAGCGCGGCCATTTCGGCCACGAGCGGGCGGGCCCGGCTCAGCACGGCGCGGCCCAACGGTGTCGGCCGGCAGCCGGTGCGTTCACGCGAGAAGAGCTCGGCGCCGAGGGAGTTCTCGATGCGCCGAAGCTGCGTCGTCAGGGACGGCTGGCTCATGCCCAGTTGGCGGGCCGCTTTATGCAGGCTTCCGGTGTCCGCAATGGCGCACAGCGCACGGAGGTGCCTCACCTCGAGCTCCATCCCCCGAGCGTAGAGCCGCCTCAACTGTCACACCAGGCACCTTAGTTGGGGCACACATGGCGGAACTGGACAGCGTGATGCGCCCGTGTTATCGGCAGTTGGCATCATCCGGAACGCGGCAGGCTCCTCAACACTCTCCCCAACCGCACCTGTTCATCCCAAGAGTAGGAGCCCCCCACATGCGTCACCCCAGAACCGTATTAGTGTCCGCCGCCCTCAGCGCCGGCCTCGCCGCCGCGCTGAGCGCGGTGCCCGCGACCGCAGCCACCACGACGGCCAACTCCCCTACGGCCGCCGTCTCTTCGTCGTACTCCGCCTACGCCGGCTCGTCGGCGGACGCCAAGGCGACGAAGGCCTTCTTCGACGCCGTCGTGAAGTCGGTCGCCGAGAAGCGCGCCGCGAACCCAGGCGCGCAGGCCGTGACGGTCGTCTACAGCACCAGCAGAGCGCCCAGCTTCCGCAGCCAGATATCCCGGAGCACCCAGATCTGGAACAGCTCCGTCAGCAATGTGAAACTGCAGGAAGGCTCGGGCGCGGACTTCTCCTATCGCGAGGGCAATGACTCCCGCGGCTCGTACGCCAGCACCGACGGGCACGGCCGGGGCTACATCTTCCTCGACTACGCGCAGAACCAGCAGTACAACTCCACCCGCGTCACCGCCCATGAGACCGGGCACGTGCTCGGCCTGCCGGACCACTACTCGGGCCCGTGCAGCGAGCTGATGTCGGGCGGCGGCCCCGGCACGTCCTGCCAGAACGCCACCCCGAACGCGCAGGAGCGTGCCCGGGTGAACGCCCTGTGGGCCAACGGCCTGGCGGCGGCGATCGCCCGCGTCTCCTGACGGTCCTCGATGCACGAGAGGCGCCCCGCCGGCTCACGGCGGGGCGCCTTCCGCTCTTGGCGGAAGTATTCCGAAACGCTTGGGCCCGCGGACGGGGCCGTGAATCCTGGCAGCGCACACACCGGAGCCAGGAGGGCCCGTGACCGAAGAGACGAACAGACCGGGCGAGCGTCCCGCGACGCTGTACGAGGCCGTGGGCGGCGCGGACGCGCTGCGGCGGCTGAGCAACGCTTTCTACGAGGCCGTCCTCGCCGACCCGCTGCTCGCCCCCGTCTTCGCCGACTTCACCCCCACCCACATCGAGCATGTCGCCGTCTGGCTGGCCGAGGTCTTCGACGGACCTGCCCGCTTCACGGCCGAGCTCGGCGGCCACCAGGCCCTGCTCCGCGCCCACCTCGGGCTCTCGATCACCGAGGAGCAGCGGCTGCGCTGGATGGAGCTGATGACGGAGGCGGTGGCGAAGGAGCTCCCGGACGACGAGATGCTGCGCCGCCGGGTGATGGAGTACTTCGACTGGGGTACGAAGATCGCCCGTGAGGTCTCGGCCGACCCGGCGGGCACGGACCTCGGTGATCCGGGCCCGACGCCACGCTGGGGCTGGAACGGAGTGCGCTGAGGATCTCCGTCAGGCACCCACGGGTGCTGACTGCCCGAGCTCCGCACCGGGCGGCAGCTGGTCCCGGATCCGGCTGAGGGCGTCGTCGAAGTCACCGCCGGCGACGCCGGATTCGTACGCGGCTCCGCCGTAGTGCAGGGTCAGATTGAGGTCCGCGCGGTCGAGCTGCCCGCCCGGCTGCGCCTCGCCGAGCGTCAACAGGCAGCTGAGCGTGGCCCGTTGGACCGTCCCTTCCGAGTGGACGGGCAGCGGCATGTCCCACTCCAGTACACAGGAGGACAGCACCCCGCTCAGGCCCACCGGCTCCAGGGCGGCGAAGGTCGCCCCTTCGTACTCGATTCCCCTGATTCGCGTGCGCAGTTGCTGCTCGTGCGCCGCTATGGTGACCGCTTCCGCGCCCAGCCGGTCGCGGTACCAGCCCGCCCAGACTTCCGTCGACTCCGATGACATGGCGCGGACTGTAGCGGTACGGCCCCTTCCGCTGAACAGCAGGGATCCCTCAGGCGGTCCCGACCCCTGCGGCGGGTCCCTCGGGCGGCCCCTCGCCGGGTGCCTCATGCGGTGCCTCGCCGGGTGCCTGATGCGGTGCCTCGCCCGGCTTCCCGCCCCCGTTCCCGGAGTACTCCGGGCACTGGGGATTATGGCAGGGCCCGGGGCCCCAGGACGGGACGAAAGCCCCGAGAGTCTTGCGTCGTCTGATGACGGAACCGACAGGCTGTCCGCAAGCCGGGCACACATGGCCGTCGGCCTGCGGGCGGCGGACGGTCCGACGTCCTTCGCTGCCCATACATCCAGGATATAGCGGTATGCGCAGGCCGGACAGCCGACAGTCACGCCGCGCTCACCTCGGCCGCGGATCGCGCCCCATGGGCCATGTTCCAGGAGTTCGCTGTCCTGCCGCGGGCGTCAGCGCGTGCGGCGAGTGACGAATTCCGCCAGGGCCAGCAGATCGCCCGCCGCCGACAGGTCCCCGACCGCGCGTGAGAGCTCCTGCACGGCACGCGCCATCCGGTCGGCGGCCTGCAGCTGCGCCCAGTCGCGGCCGCCCGCCCGGTCGACCGCGTCGGCGGCGCGGCGGACTGCCGATGCGTTCATGGGCCCGCGGTAGAGCTCGGCCAGTTCGGCGCCGGCCGGGGTGCCTGAGGCGAGCGCCGCGACCACCGGCAGGGACTTCTTGCGGGCCGACAGATCAGCGCCTGCCGGCTTGCCCGTACGGTCGGGGTCTCCCCAGATCCCGATCAGGTCGTCGATGAGTTGGAAGGCGAGGCCCGCCTCCCGCCCGAATGCGTCCATGGCAGCCGCCTCCTCCTCGCCCGCGCCCGCGTAGAGCGCGCCGAGCGCGCACGCACAGCCGAGCAGCGCCCCGGTCTTGGCGGTCGCCATGGCGAGACACTCCTCCAGTGAGACCTCGTGCGGGGCACGCTCCTCGAAGGCGCAGTCCGCCTGCTGTCCGGCGCACAGCTCGATCACACAGGCAGCGAGCCGCTCCGATGCGGCGGCCGACCCGGGGTGCCGGTCCTCGGCGAGCAGCTGCAGCGCGAGGGCGAAAAGGGCGTCGCCCACGATGATGGCGGCCGGAGTACCGAAGACCGTCCAGGCGGTGGGGCGGTGCCTGCGGGTGGGATCCTCGTCGATGACGTCGTCGTGGAGGAGGGTGAAATTGTGCGCCAGCTCCACGGCCGCGGCCGCCCGTACGGCCGGCTGCGGGTCTCCGCCCAGCGCCCGGGCCGAGGCCAGTACGAGCGCGGGCCTGATGGCCTTGCCCGCCGCGCCCGTGGCCGGCGTGCCGTCGGCGTGCTCCCAGCCGAAGTGGTACATCGCGATACGGCGTATGGGCCCTGGCAACGACTCGACGGTAGCGCGCAGTCGGGGATCGACGGCGCTTCTGGTGCGTTCGAGGAGCGCGACGGCCTCGCTGCCCTCGACGGTGTCCTGCATGGTCAACTCAGCGGTCCTTTCGAGGTGTTGGGCCCGGGCTGTCGGGCCGGGGGCGCGAAGTGGCACCGGGCCCCCGGCCGCGTCGGTTCACCGCCAGCGGCTGATTTCGACGTTCTCCAGGACGCCGAGCGCGTCCGGCACCAGCACCGCCGCCGAGTAGTAGGCCGTGACCAGGTAGGAGATGATCGCCTGCTCGTCGATGCCCATGAAGCGCGCGGACAGGCTCGGCTCGATCTCGTCCGGGATGCCGCTCTGCTGCAGTCCGATGACTCCTTGCTCGGCCTCGCCCGTACGCATACAGATGATCGACGTCGTACGGGCGTCGCTCACCGGGATCTTGTTGCACGGGAAGATCGGCACACCGCGCCAGGCCGGCACATGGTGCCCGGCGACCTCCACACTCTCGGGGACCAGACCGCGCTTGTTGCACTCGCGCCCGAAGGCGGCGACGGCCCGCGGATGGGCGAGAAACAGCTTCGAGCCGCGCCGCCGCGAGAGCAGTTCGTCCATGTCGTCGGGGCTCGGCACACCGTCGTGCGGCTGCAGCCGCTGACCGTAGTCGCAATTGTTCAGCAGGCCGAACTCCCTGTTGTTGACGAGCTCGTGCTCCTGGCGCTCGCGCAGCGCCTCGACCGTGAGCCGCAGCTGCTGCTCGGTCTGGTTCATCGGCTGGTTGTAGAGGTCGGCGACGCGGCTGTGGACCTTCAGTACGGTCTGGGCGACGCTCAGTTCGTACTCGCGGGGCGCGGCTTCGTAGTCGACGTAGGTGTGCGGTACGACGGCTTCGCCGATATGGCCGGCGGACAGGTCGATCGCCGCCTCGCCGTATTTGTTGGTCCGCTGCTGCGGCAGTTCGCAGAGCCCGGCCAGATGGGTGCGCAGCGACTCCGTACGCTCCGCGAGGTTCAGCACATCGTCCCTGGTCAGGACGAGCACCGTGCATGCTGTCGCGGCGCGTGCGGTGTACTCCCAGACCGCTTCCCGGTCCGTGAGCGTGTGGTCGCCGAAGTATGAGCCGTCGGCGAGGACGCCGAGCACCGCCTCGTCGCCGTACGGACCGGTGCCGATCTGCTCCACCCGGCCGTGCGCAATAAGGAAGACGCGGCCCGCGTCCGAACCGGACGCTGCCAGCACCTCTCCCGGCGCGAACTCCCTTTGCTCACAGCGGTTCGCCAGCTCGGCGAGCACCGCCTCGTCACCGTACTCCCGCAGCGCGGGGAGTTCGCCGAGCTCGGCGGGAATGACCGCCACCCGGTCACCGGTCTGCACGAACGTCACGCGTCCGTCGCCGACCGAGTAACTCAGGCGGCGGTTCACCCGGTAGGTACCGCCCTGTACTTGCACCCACGGCAGCATGCGCAGCAGCCACCGTGAGGTGATCTCCTGCATCTGCGGGGCCGATTTGGTGGTGGTCGCAAGGTTCCGCGCGGCTGCCGTACCGAGACTCTGCTGCGCCGTCTGCTGCTCGCGGATCTCGTCGCCGACCGGACCAACCGAACCAACCGACATAGGACTCCCTCTCCATCATGGGGTCTGACCTGCGAGAGGAAGCCTTTCAGCACAGAGAGTGCGGACGCCATTACACAAATGAGTGGGACTGGATCGGTCGGGCCCGGGGCACTGTCCGGATCGGCTCGCTCACCAGGTGAACGGATGGTCCCTCCACCGGAGTTCGGGTACAAGCACGGTACGGAGCATTCCGCCCGGAACATTCCGCTCCGATCCCCTCACCCCCACAAGGAGACGGCCATGTCCCCACCCATGTCCGCGAACAGTTTCCTCGACGCCCTGCGCGACGAGGGGCTGACGGTCGTCGAAGTCGGCGAATGGCGTACGCACAACCGCAACCACGTAGGCCCCTGGGGTCCCGTACACGGCGTGATGATTCATCACACCGTGACCAAGGGCACCGCGAGCACCGTCCGTATCTGCCGGGACGGTTACGCGAGCCTGCCAGGTCCGCTCTGTCACGGCGTCATCACCAAGGACGGCAGAGTCCATCTCGTCGGCTACGGCCGCGCCAACCATGCGGGGCTGGGCGACGACGACGTGCTGCGTGCGGTCATCGCGGAGAACCCGCTCCCGCCGGACAACGAGGCGAACACCGACGGAAACCGCCATTTTTACGGCTTCGAGTGCGAGAACCTCGGCGACGGCGTGGATCCATGGCCGGCGGTCCAGCTGGAGGCGATCGAGAAGGCCGCGGCGGCGATCTGCCGGCCCCATGGCTGGACCGAGCGCTCGGTGATCGGCCACCTGGAATGGCAGCCGGGGAAGGTCGACCCGCGGGGGTTCACGATGAGCTCGATGCGCGCCCGCATCCACGAACGCCTGCAGTGACACGCGAAGCCGACGTGATCGACAACCGGCGTGAAGTGACAATGGGCAGGTGACCCGGGAAGCGTTCGACCTCACCTCCGCGCTGCGGCCGCGACTGCCGTCGCCGCTGCAGCCGGTCGAGGACGAGCGCTTCGCGCGTCACGGCGTCCGTCTGCTGCTCAAGCGCGACGACCTGATCCACCCGGACATCCCGGGCAACAAGTGGCGCAAACTCGTCCCGAACCTGCATGCGGCGGCCGGCCGGCCGCTGCTGACGTTCGGCGGCGCGTACTCCAACCATCTGCGGGCGACGGCGGCCGCGGGCCGGCTGCTGGGCTTCACGACGATCGGCATAGTCCGCGGCGACGAACTGGCTTCGCGCCCCCTGAACCCGTCGCTGTCCCGGTGTGCTGCGGACGGTATGCACCTGCATTTCGTGGACCGCGCGGCGTACCGCGGGAAGGACGACCCGGAGGTGCGGGAGCGCATCCTGACGGCTGCGGCCCAGGCGCTGGAGCAGCGGTGGGCGCGAGACGCCGCCGACGGGGGCGGCTGGAGCCCGCAGGACCGGCACCCGTCGGCTCCCGTGGGCCCGGCCTTGGAGCACGCTCACCGCGCCGGGCCCACGGCGGACGGCGCCCATGGCTGCCCGCAGGGGCCCGGGGGACCTGCCCACGGTTCGGGACGGGGTGGGCCCGGGGACATCTACGTCGTCCCGGAAGGCGGCAGCAACGCTCTCGCCGCCCACGGCTGCACCGCGCTCGGTCACGAGCTCCGCGACGCGACTGACGTCGTCGCCGTCGCCTGCGGGACCGGCGGGACCATCGCCGGACTCGCCGCCGGTCTCGGGCCCGGCCGGCGCGCCATCGGGTTCCCCGTCCTCAAGGGCGGCTTCCTCGGCGACTCCATACGCACCCTGCAGCTGGAAGCGTTCGGCGGCCCCGTCGGGAACTGGTCCCTCGACGGGCGCTTCCACTTCGGCGGATACGCCCGTACCACCCCCCGGCTCGACGCCTTCGCCGCGGACTTCGAGGCGCGCCACGGGCTGCCCGTCGAGCGTGTCTATGTCGCCAAGATGCTGTACGGCCTCACCGTGCTCGCCGCCGAGGGCGTCTTCCCGCCCGGCACCACGATCGCCGCCGTCATCACCGGTCAGGGCGCGTCCTCGCGGTAGGCCGCCGCCTCCTCCAGATCGAGCCGGCGCAGCAGCGTGCGCATCATCTCGTCGTCGATCCTCCGCTGGTCCCGAAGCTGAACGAAGACCTCGCGCTCGGCCTCGATCATCTCCCGCGCCAACCGCCGGTAGGTGTCGTCCACCGACTCGCCGGTCACCTCGTTCACCGTCCCGAGCCGCTCCCAGACGGAGTTCCGCCGCCGCTCCAGTACAGACCTCAGCCGGTCGGCCAGCGGCTGCGGCAGGGCGTTCCGCTCGTCCTCCAGCAGCTCGTCCAGCCGCAGCTCCGCGGCCCGCGAGGCCTCGCTCTGGGCCTGTGCCTCGGCCAGCGTCTCGGCGTACCTGTCGCGGCCGGGCAGCTTCAGAGCCCGGATCAGCGACGGCAGCGTGAGCCCCTGCACCACCAGTGTCCCGATCACCGTCGTGAAGGTCAGGAAGAGGACCAGGTTCCGCGCCGGGAAGGGCCCGCCGTCCGCCGTCGTCATCGGGATGGAGAAGGCGATCGCCAGCGAGACGACGCCTCGCATCCCGGCCCAGCCCACCACCGTCGACGCGGTCCAGGTGATGCCCGGCTCGCGCTCCCTGATCCGTTTCGACAGGACGCGCGGCAGGAATGTCGCCGGGAAGACCCAGATGAACCGCACCACGACCACGGCGACGAAGACCCCGACGGCGTACCAGAGCGATTCGCCGACGCCGTACCCGCCGAGACCCTTGAGTACGTACGGCAGCTGCAGCCCGATCAGCGCGAAGACCGAGGACTCGAGGATGAAAGCCACCATCTTCCAGACCGCCTCCTCCTGCAGCCGGGTCGCGAAATCGACCTGCCAGGAGCGGTGCCCGAGGTAGAGCGCGACGACGACCACGGAGAGCACTCCGGACGCCCCGACCTGCTCGGCCGCCGCATACGCGACGAACGGGATGAGCAGCGAGAGTGTGTTCTGCAGCAGCGCTTCCCTGAGATGCGTGCGCAGCCAGTGGATCGGCACCATCAGCACCAGGCCGACGGCGACTCCGCCGACCGAGGCCACCGCGAACTCCTCGATGCCGCCGGCCCAGCTCGCGCCCTCGCCGACCGCCGCGGCCAGCGCCACCCTGTACGCGGTGATCGCGGTCGCGTCGTTCACCAGGGACTCGCCCTGCAGAATCGTGGTGATCCGGCTCGGCAGGCCCAGCCGGCGGGCGATCGCGGTCGCGGCGACCGCGTCCGGTGGCGCGACCACCGCGCCGAGCACCAGCGCCGCCGTCAGCGGCAGGTCCGGCACCAGCAGAAAGGCGAGGTAACCGACCGCGACGGTCGCGAAGAGGACATAGCCGACCGAGAGCAGCGCGACGGGCCTCAGATTCGCGCGGAGGTCCAGGTACGAACTGTCGACCGCGGCCTTGTGCAGCAGCGGCGGCAGCACCAGCGGCAGCACGATGCTCGGGTCGAGCGTGTAGTCGGGCACCCCCGGCACATACGCGGCGATCAGCCCCACCGTCACAAGCAGCAGCGGCGCCGGGACGGGTGTCCGGCGGGCCACCCCGGCGATCGCGGCGCTGGCCGCGATCAGCCCCACCAGTGGCAGTGCGTCCATCTCGCCCTTCCTCACATCCGTACGACGCGCGAAGTCCGCGTCGTAGTCTGGCAATCATGAGCGAGTGCCCACATGTAAGAGAACTGCCGCGTCCCGAACCTGCGCCGCTGAGCGAGACCTGCGCCCAGTGTCTGGCGGTCGGCAGCCACCCCGTACAACTGCGGATGTGCCTGGTCTGCGGCCATGTGGCCTGCTGCGACTCCTCGCCCCACCAGCACGCCGGAGCGCATTTCCGGGAGACCGGGCACGCGGTGATGCGGAGTTTCGAGCCGGGGGCCCTCTGGCGCTGGTGCTTTGTCGACGGTTCGATCGTCTGACGCGTGGGTACGTCAACCCTCCGCTGGGTCCTCGCAATTGGACGCCGCAGACCTCTAGCCACTGTGTGTACTCATAGGTTTACCATGAGTGACAGTCATCGACTGGGGGTCCCGGCGACAGGGCACCATGGATCGCGATAGCGTCGCCGGGCCAGTACCGGCTACGTACGAATGCGTAGTGACGGCTTCGGGATCTCCCCTCCCGTAGCCCCGAAAGAGCTTGTGCCACCTTGGAGGTGAGGGTGTCCCAGATCGCAGGCGAGCCCGGGACCCAGGACTTCGTGGAAGTCCGGCTGCCCGCTGCGGGTGCCTACCTGTCTGTGCTGCGTACGGCCACGGCCGGCCTCGCAGCGCGCTTGGACTTCACCCTCGACGAGATCGAGGACCTGCGGATCGCGGTCGACGAGGCGTGCGCGATTCTGCTGCAGCAGGCTGTTCCCGGCTCCGTCCTCAGCTGCGTGTTCCGGCTCATCGACGACTCGCTCGAGGTCACGGTGTCGGCGCCGACCACCGACGGTCGCGCGCCCGAGCGTGACACCTTTGCCTGGACAGTGCTGTCGGCACTGGCGGGCAAGGTCGACTCCACGGTCGCGGACGACCGCACGGTCTCCATCAGCCTGTACAAACAGCGCGGCGCGGGACCCGGGCCGGCGTGAGGAACAGGGACGGGGGCGGTCCGGTGCGGGACGAGGAGCGCGGGCCCAGGGCGCTGAGCGCGCCCGCCGACATCCCGGAGCAGGAGGCGCGGCCGCACCCGGAGGACGGAGACGGCCGGACGGCCGCGGCGGAGCAGGCGCAGGCAGAGCGGGCGGACCGTATGAGCGAGCACGTGCACGAGCAGCACCACGATCCACATGACCGCAGCGGGGCGCGGGCGATGTTCATCGAGCTGCGCAAGCTGCCCGACGGCTCGCCGGAGCGGGCGGAGCTGCGCAATCAGCTGGTGCGGATGCACCTGCCGCTCGTCGAGCATCTGGCGCGCCGCTTCCGCAATCGCGGCGAGCCGCTGGACGATCTGACGCAGGTCGCGACGATCGGCCTGATCAAGTCGGTGGACCGGTTCGATCCGGAGCGAGGCGTCGAGTTCTCGACCTACGCGACGCCTACGGTCGTCGGCGAGATCAAACGCCACTTCCGCGACAAGGGCTGGGCGGTACGGGTGCCGCGCCGCCTGCAGGAGCTGCGGCTCGCCCTGACCACGGCGACGGCGGAGCTCTCCCAGCAGCACGGCCGCTCCCCGACGGTGCACGAGCTGGCGGAACGCCTGGGCATCTCGGAGGAGGAGGTCCTGGAGGGCCTGGAGTCCGCGAACGCGTACTCCACGCTGTCCCTGGACGTCCCCGACACGGACGACGAGTCACCGGCGGTGGCGGACACACTGGGCGCGGAGGACGAAGCCCTGGAGGGCGTCGAATACCGCGAGTCACTGAAGCCGCTGCTGGAGGACCTGCCGCCGCGCGAGAAGCGGATTCTGCTGCTGAGATTCTTCGGCAACATGACGCAGTCGCAGATCGCGCAGGAGGTGGGCATCTCCCAGATGCACGTCTCCCGCCTGCTGGCCCGCACACTGGCCCAGCTGCGCGAGAAGCTGCTGGTGGAGGAGTAGGGACGGCTCGGGGCGCGGCCGGGACCGCGCCCGGCGCCGCTCGCGGGTTGTGAGCCCCTGTCCTCCACAGCGCCGAAGAGCGGGCGGACAGGGCCCCGCGGCCGCTACGTGTCCCGCGCCGCGCCGCCCCGGATGCCCAGCGCCTCGGCCGTCGTCGGGTTGACCAGCAGCACCAGGCCCGTCACCGCGACCAGCGCCAGCACGATCCCGAGCGGCATCAGCCCGCCCGCCGCGCGCAGCAGGGTCCACGACGGAATCAGCGTCATCAGATGCGTGATGATCGCCGGGCCCCGGCTCCAGCTGCGCCGCAGCAGGAGCCCCCTCGCCGCGACCAGCGGGAGCGCGGCGAGTGCGATCAGTGTCACTCCGCCCATCTCCGCCTGCGAGGCACTGTCCGGCCGGTCGAGCAGCCCCAGCACCAGCATGAAGATGCCGCCGGCGGCCAGTGCCAGGCCCTCCAGGCCGGATACCGCGGCCGCGGCGGTCAGACGGGCAGGGCGGGGGGTCCGGTCATCGCTCATTTCTGCAGGGTAGCCCGGGTTCCAGGCCCGGGGCTGGAACCGGTACCACCCACTGGGTACGCTGCTGCGCATGCGCGCACTTCTTGTGGTCAATCCGGCAGCAACCACCACCAGTGCCCGCACCCGTGACGTGCTCATCCACGCACTCGCCAGCGAGATGAAGCTGGAGGCCGTCACGACGGAGTACCGCGGACACGCCCGTGACCTCGGTCGGCGGGCCGCTGATTCCGACGACATCGAGCTGGTCGTCGCCCTTGGCGGCGACGGCACCGTGAACGAGGTCGTCAACGGTCTGCTCCACCATGGTCCCGACCCCGACGGCCTCCCCCGTCTCGCCGTCGTCCCCGGCGGCTCGACGAATGTCTTCGCCCGGGCCCTCGGACTCCCGAACGACGCCGTGGAGGCGACCGGCGCGATCCTTGACGCGCTCCGCGACCGGACCGAGCGGACGGTCGGCCTCGGTCGCGCGGCCGGCACGCCGGGCACGGAGGACGAGTCGGTCCCGCCCCGCTGGTTCACCTTCTGCGCCGGACTCGGTTTCGACGCGAGCGTCATCGGACGGGTGGAACAGCAGCGGGAGCGCGGCAAGCGCTCCACGCACGCCCTCTATATGCGCCAAGTGGTACGGCAGTTTCTGGACGAACCCCACCGCCGGCACGGTCCGATCACCCTCGAGCGCCCCGGCGAGGACCCGGTCACCGATCTTGTGCTCTCCATAATCTGCAATACCGCTCCTTGGACCTACCTGGGCAATCGCCCGGTGTACGCGTCTCCCGAGGCTTCCTTCGACACCGCCCTGGACGTCGTCGCACTGTCCAAGCTGTCGACCTCCGCCGTGACCCGGTACGCCACCCAGCTGCTCACCTCCAGCCCCGAGCGCGGACCGCGCGGCAAGCACGCCGTCACTCTCCATGACCTGACGGACTTCACCTTGAATTCAAAGGTTCCGCTCCCGTTCCAGATGGACGGTGACCACCTGGGACTGCGCACGAGCGTGACGTTCACAGGCGTACGCCGTGCACTGCGTGTGATTGTGTGAGCGGAAGGACCTAAAGTCCTTTATCTCGAACGTATGGGCTGGGATCCACCCCATAGAAGTACGGCTGTGACCTAGTCGACACCGAGGAATCAAAAAAAAGTTTCCGGAAGGGGTTGTATCCGCCGCCGAGGTTTGCGAATCTCTACATGGCGATCGGGACGGCCCGCGACATCGGCCCCACAGACCGCCAGAACCCCTCCTAAGAACCCAGGACCCACGCCGGGAAACTGGCAGTCGGCCCTTCCCTCGTGGGGGGATTCGTGAAAGCGTTCACATTCACAAGCAACCTGAATGTAATACCAAGGAGAGGTAGCAGCCATGGACTGGCGTCACAACGCCGTTTGCCGCGAGGAAGACCCCGAGCTCTTCTTCCCCATCGGCAACACTGGTCCTGCGCTGCTGCAGATCGAGGAAGCCAAGGCCGTCTGCCGTCGCTGCCCCGTCATGGAGCAGTGTCTGCAGTGGGCGCTCGAGTCTGGCCAGGACTCAGGCGTCTGGGGTGGTCTCAGCGAGGACGAGCGTCGCGCTATGAAGCGCCGTGCCGCTCGCAACCGGGCGCGTAACGCCAGCGCCTGACCCCCCTGCTACGAGCCTGAGCCCGGCGGAGCGTACAGCGAGTACGCACTCACCGCCTTCGAGCCGCAGCGCGCAGTACCCCCGATGCGCATAGCAACGTGAG
Source organism: Streptomyces sp. NBC_01750 (assembly GCF_035918095.1). NCBI lineage: Bacteria > Bacillati > Actinomycetota > Actinomycetes > Kitasatosporales > Streptomycetaceae > Streptomyces > Streptomyces sp. NBC_01750. The sequence goes on along the minus strand of NZ_CP109137.1, from coordinate 5,948,553 downwards.
CTTCGAGCCCCGGACCGTTCCACACGGTCCGGGGCTCATCGCTGTTCCGGCCGCCCGCTTGCTTCGGCTTCTCTACTTCTCGCCCTGGACGGGGATGTCGAGGACGACGCGGGTACCACGACCGGGCGCCGGGACACGCACCATGTCGAAGGTTCCGCCCAACTCCCCTTCCACCAGGGTCCTTACGATCTGCAGACCCAGATTGCCGGCCCGCTGCGGGTCGAAGCCCTCGGGCAGTCCGCGCCCGTCGTCCTGGACGGTGATCAGCAGCCGGCCGGTCTCCGCGCGCTGATCGGCCCGTACGGCCGCTACCTCGACCGAGCCACGCTCGCCCTGCGCGAAGGCGTGCTCCAGGGCGTTCTGCAACACCTCGGTCAGGACCATGGAGAGCGGTGTGGCCACTTCGGCGTCGAGGATGCCGAACCGTCCCGTACGGCGGCAGTCGACCTTGCCCGGCGAGATCTCGGCGACCATCGCGATGACCCGGTCCGCTATCTCGTCGAACTCCACGCGCTCGTCCAGATTCTGGGAAAGCGTCTCATGGACGATCGCGATCGAACCGACGCGCCGTACCGCCTCGTTGAGCGCCTCCCGGCCGCCTTCGGAATCCATCCGGCGGGCCTGGAGGCGGAGCAGGGCGGCGACCGTCTGGAGGTTGTTCTTCACCCGGTGGTGGATCTCCCGGATGGTGGCGTCCTTGGTGATCAACTCGCGCTCGCGGCGCCGGAGTTCGGTGACGTCGCGGAGGAGTACGAGAGAACCGATCCGCACGCCCTTGGGCTTGAGCGGGATGGCGCGCAGCTGGATGACGCCGCCGTTGCCCTCGACCTCGGTCTCGCGCGGCGCGTAGCCGCTGGCGAGTTTGACCAGGGCCTCGTCGACCGGTCCCCGGGACGGGGCGAGTTCGGCGGTGGTCTGGCCGAGGTGGTGTCCGACGAGGTCGGAGGCGAGGCCCAGGCGGTGGTAGGCGGAAAGGCCGTTGGGGCTGGCGTACTGGACGACGCCGTCGGCGTCGAGCCTGATCAGCCCGTCGCCGACGCGCGGCGAAGCATCCATGTCGACCTGCTGCCCAGGGAAGGGGAACGATCCTGCAGCGATCATCTGGGCGAGGTCGGAGGCGGACTGGAGGTAGGTGAGCTCCAGCCGGGAAGGGGTCCGTACGGTCAGCAGGTTCGTATTGCGGGCGATGACGCCGAGCACCCGGCCCTCGCGGCGTACGGGGATCGACTCGACCCGCACCGGAACCTCCTCGCGCCACTCCGGGTCGCCCTCGCGGACGATCCGCCCCTCGTCGAGCGCGGCGTCCAGCAGGGGCCGGCGGCCGCGGGGAACGAGATGGCCGACCATGTCGTCCTGGTAGGAGGTGGGCCCGGTGTTGGGCCGCATCTGGGCCACGGAGACATAGCGGGTGCCGTCGAGGGTGGGGACCCAGAGGACGAGGTCGGCGAAGGAGAGGTCGGAGAGCAGCTGCCACTCCGAGACCAGCAGATGGAGCCACTCGAGGTCGGATTCACTGAGGGCTGTGTGCTGGCGTACGAGGTCGTTCATGGAGGGCACATCTGCGAGCGTACCCGCGGGGTGAACCCGTTGAGCCGTCCGCCCGTGCTGGAGGATGGACCGGGACTAAGCTCTGCAGATGGATGGACAGCGGAGAATGGTCTAGTCCACAATGTTTGAGTAAAGCCTCCACTCTCCCCGCACAGGAGGGTGGAACGAGGTACCCGGCGCTCTCTGCCCTGACTGCGTCGAGACCTCTTACACGGCCGAGCGGGACCGCACACCTGCCGGCCGGAGCAGCTCCGGGCTGCGGTGCCGTACGGGCTGAGGGTCCCGGCACGGCGCCGCGGCCCGCGGGTGCTCCCTTCCCTCAGCGCCCCTCACACCGCCCGGCCACGGGGCCGGGAACCCAGAGTTCCGCGCCACCGGCGCCGGAGGACGGGAAACCCCCGTCAGTGCGTCTGCGTCACCTTCGCCAGGGCGCGCGGCGCGTCCGGGTCCTGGCCCCGCGCGATCGTCACCTCGTACGCCAGCAGCTGCAGCGGCAGGATCTCCAGGATCGGCTGGAGTTCCTCCGGGACGCCGTCCACCGGGAGGGCGAAGCCCGCCGATGCCGCGTCGACCTGGGGCTTGGGACCGATCACCACCAGATCCGCGCCGCGGTCGCGGAGGCGGTCGAGAACCGGCTGCAGGGCCTCGCCGCCCTTGCCGTCCGTGACCACCGCGATGACCGGGGAGATGTTGTCGACCATGGCCAGCGGGCCGTGCAGCAGGTCCGCGCCGGAGTAGGCGAGGGCCGGGATGTAGCTCGTCTCCATCAGCTTCAGCGCGGCCTCCTTGGCCGTGGGATAGCCGTAACCCCGCGACGTGATCACCATCCGCTCGGCGAAGCGGTAGCGGGAGGCCAGCTGCCGCACCTCGTCCTGGCGCGACAGGGTCTGCGCGGCGAGCTCAGGGAGGATCTTCGCCGCCGCGCCGTCGCCGCCGCGCAGACCCTCCACGAACAGATAGAGCGCGAGCAGCGACGCGGTGTACGTCTTCGTCGCCGGGAGCGCCTTCTCCTCGCCTGCCAGGATGTCGATGTGGAATTCGGAGACCGCCGCCAGCGGGGAATCCGCGTTGTTGGTCACCGACAGCGTGACCGCGCCCGCCTCCCGCGCCGCCTTCGTCGACGCCACCAGGTCCGGTGAGCCGCCGGACTGGCTGACCGTGATGACCAGGACGTCGGTCAGGTCGGGCCGTGCTCCGTACGCCGTCGTCGTCGACATGGAGGTCAGCCCGCACGGCAGACCCAGCTGGATCTCGAGCAGGTACTTGGCGTACAGCGCGGCGTTGTCGGACGTGCCACGCGCGGTCAGCAGCACGAAACGCGGGCTGCGCGCCGCGATCGCCGCCGCCACCTCGCGGATCTTCGGCGCGCCCTCCTGGAGGAGGCGCCGCAGCACCGCCGGCTGCTCTGCCATCTCGCCGGACATGATCCGGCCGGGACGCTCGCTCTGCGCGGCCGAATTCGTGGCGGACATGCCGGGTGCCTCCATGTGGCGTTCCTGGTGCCGGGGACGGAAGGGCCTCCGGTACAGCACGGTCCGCGTCGGTCAGGCGCCGGCGCCCTTGCCGGTGATGACCTCCGCGGCGGCCCGTCCGCAGACGCGGGCGGCGCCATGGGTCGCGATGTGCAGGATCCCCCTCGGCTCCGCCCGGTCCACCCCCATCTCGACCACGACCGTGTCGGGACGGGCCGCGATCAGGGTGTCCAGGGCGTCCGCCATCCAGGGGTGTCGGTGGACGTCGCGCACTACAGCGACGATCCTACGGTCCCCGGCAAGACCCAGCACATTTCCGACCAAGGAGGCCGTATCGGTAGATCCGTCACCCGCGCTGCCATAGGTGTCGGTCGTCGTGCCCCGCAGTATCGCGGCCAGCTCCGCCGCCACTCCCCACGGAGTCTCGTCCCCCACCGCGATGTTGGCGACCGGCGTGAATGCGGCGACGTACGGAGCCCTCGTCAGCGGTTCGTACGGCACCTCCGCCGCCGTCACGCGCACCGCCCGGCGCGCCGCGACAAGGCCGATGTCGGTGCCGGGCGCGGTCCCTTCCCCTGGCATCGCCAGAGGGGCCCCCACCCCTGAAGCCGCGCCCGGCTCCCCTCCTGCCCCCCTGGCCCGTCGCGTCCAGTCGGCGAGCGCGCGCACCCGCGCGGCCGCGTCGGCCAGTCGCTCCTCGGGCAGTTCGCCGTCCCGTACCGCCGTGACCAGCGCGTCGCGCAGTCGCAGTACGGTCTCCTCGTCGGCCAGCCCGCCGCCGACGCAGATCGCGTCGGCACCTGCGGCGATCGCGAGGACGGAGCCGCGCTCGATGCCGTACACCGCCGAGATGGCCTGCATCTCCATGCCGTCGGTGACGATCAGGCCCTGGTAGCCCAGCTCTTCGCGCAGCAGACCGGTCAGGATCTGCGGGCTCAGGGTCGCCGGGCGGTTCGGGTCGAGCGCGGGAAGCAGGATATGCGCGCTCATCACCGCTTTGGAACCCGCCGCGATGGCCGCGCGGAAAGGCACCAGCTCACGGGCGTGCAGCGTGTCGAGATCCACGTCGATCCGGGGCAGCGCGTGGTGCGAGTCCACATTGGTGTCGCCGTGCCCGGGGAAGTGCTTGGTGCAGGCGGCGACTCCGGCGGCCTGGAGACCTTCGACGTACGCGACGGTGTGGCGGGCGGCGAGGGCCGTGTCCGCGCCGAAGGACCGTACGCCGATGACCGGGTTGTCCGGGTTGGAGTTGATATCCGCGGACGGCGCCCAGTTGAGGTCGACTCCACACTCGGCGAGCCGGCGGCCGAGCTCGCGGGCGACGGCCCGGGTGAGGTCCGTGTCGTCCACCATGCCCAGCGCGTAGTTGCCGGGGAAGGAGGAGCCGGTGCGCACCTCGAGCCGGGTGACGTCCCCGCCCTCCTCGTCGATCGCGACCAGTACGTCGTCCCGCTCCGCCCGCAACTGCGCGGTGAGCGCCGCCAGCTGAGGGGGCGAGACGATATTGCGGCCGAACAGACCGACGGCCGAGAGGCCTTCGCCGATCCGGCGCAGCAGCCAGTCCGGTGCGGTGGTGCCGACGAAGCCCGGCTGGAGGACGGCGAGCGCGTCGCGGGTCAGGGTGTCTGTACTGCGTACGAGAGTTGTCATGTGGACGGCGTCATCCCTTCACTGCGCCGGCCGTCAGACCCGCGGCCATTTTGCGCTGGACGAGGAGGAAGAGGATCACGATGGGGATGGCCATCATCGTGGCGCCCGCCATCATCGGGGCGTACTCGGTGCCGTTCTTGGTGGTGAAGTTGCCCAGCCACACGGTGGCGGTCTGGTTCTGCTGGCTCATCAGCATCAGTGCGTACAGATACTCGTTCCAGGCCTGGATGAAGCCGTAGACCGAGGTGGCGACCATGCCGGGGGCGAGCAGCGGGAAGACCACGCGGACGAAGGCGCCGGTGCGGGTGCAGCCGTCGACCATCGCCGCCTCCTCCAGTTCCCTGGGGATGTTGACGATGAACCCGCGCAGCGTCCACACCGTGAAGGGGAGGATGAAGGTCAGGTACGTGATGATCAGGCCGGTGAGCCTGTCGTACTGACCGAGGTCGTTCAGCAGCAGGAAGACCGGGATGATCATGGCGACGAGCGGGATCATCTGGACCGCGAGGATGCCGACGATCACGATTTTGCGGCCGCGGAAGGCGAACCGGGATATAGCGAGCGCGGCGAGCATGCCGACCGCGATGCCGATGACGACCACGACGAGCGAGACGGTCAGGCTGCGTCCGACCGGTCCCCAGAAGTCGGCGATGTCCAGGGCCCGCCGGAAGTTCTCCGTCGTGAAGACGTCGGGGAAGAAGTGCGGGTCGGGGTCGATGGCGTCCTTGGCCGGCTTGAACGCCGTGTTCAGCATCCAGTAGACCGGGAAGCCCGCGGTGACGAAGACAAGGAGGCCGAGCAGATTCCAGCCGAGCCGGCTCTTCCCGGGACGGCGGGTGGCGGCGGGAGCCGCGGCGGTCGAAGTCACTCCACCTCTCCGATCTTGAGCATTTGGCGCATGTAGACCGCGACCACACCGAGCAGCAGAATCACCGTGACAAGCGCGATCGCCGAGCCGGTGCCGTAGTCGTTGACGACGAAGGCCTTGTCGTACGAGTACGTGGTGAGCAGCTGGAACTCCGCCTCGGGATGGCCGTTGCGCATCACGAAGACCTGCGGGAAGACACCCATGTCCCAGATCACCGAGAGCGTCGTCAGCATCACGATGATGGGCTTGAGGATCGGCAGGGTGACGAAGCGGAAGACGCCCCAGGCGCCGGCGCCGTCGAGACGGGCTGCCTCTTCGAGCTCCTTGGGCACCTGGGTGAGGCCGGCGCCGAGTGTGATCACGACGAAGGGCACGGCGCCCCAGACCACCAGAAGGATGATCACGGCCAGGCCCTGGGGGCCGCTGGCGAACCAGTTGTGGCCGATCATGTCGACTCCGGGCAGCCGGGAGAGCAGCCAGTTGAGTACGCCGTAGTCGGCGTCGAAGAGCCACTTGAAGATCGCGGTGGCGACGATGATGGGCATGCCCCAGCTCGCCACGAGCGCGATGTTGACCAGGGTCTTCACCCAGCCCGAGACACGCTGCAGCAGCAGGGCGACCAGCATGCCGAGGACCATCGTCAGGACCACGGCGCTGAAGGCGAAGACCACGGTCCGTACGACGACGCTCCAGAACTCGCCGTCCCCGAGGATCTTGGAGAAGTTGCCGAAGCCGACCGGCTCCGGGTCCTTGAAGCCCCACAGCTGGGGCTGCCCGAACTTCTGGAAGGAGAGGGTGACCAGCCGCACCAGCGGATAGCCGAGGACCAGCAGAAGGATGAGCAGGCAGGGCGCGAGCAGCAGCCAGGGCACTCCTGCCCCGCCCGTTGTCGGCTTTCTGCCCGGCTTTGCGGGGGCGGCGGCGCCGGTCCCCGGCGGTGGCGATTGCCGCGTCGGCGGCACCGTGGCGGTGGTTGTCTCTGCGGCACTCATCCCGTGCTCCTCAGCGGTCCCTCTCCCGGTACGAGCGGCAGGGCCCCGTCGCGGTGACGGAGCCCTGCCGATAGGTCACTTGGTGTTGATGACCTTGTCGATCGCGGCGTCCGCGGCCTTCGCGGCGTCCTCGACCGACTTCTTGCCGGTGCCGATCTGCTGCAGCATCGTCTTGAGGGTCTGGGCCTTCTCGACCTGACCCCAGCCCGGCGCCATCGGCACGAACCAGTTGGACTCGGCGGCGGTGGCCGGGACCACCGTCTTCGGGTCGTTCTTCAGGGTCGCCAGGTCCGTCTTGTTGTTGGGCAGGTTGCCCTTGGCGAGCAGACCCTTCTGGCCCTGGGCGCCGGTGAAGGCGTTGATCCACTCGGCCGCGACGTCCTGCGCCCTGGACTTGACCGGGACAGCCAGGTCGGAGCCGCCGAGGAAGACGGGAAGGGCCTTGCCGTTCGGGCCGGGCATCACGAAGTTCTCGAGCTTGTCGGCGAGTTTGCCGACCTTGTCGTTCTTCGGGTCGGCGGCAGTGCCGCCCTCCCAGGCCGCGCTGAAGATGGTCGCGGACTTGCCCTGCCCGAAGACGACCGGCCGGTCGGACTCGTCCTTCGTCTTGTCGCCGTGCATGTACTTGTCGAGGATCGACTTGTACTCATTGAGGCCCTTGAGGGACTCGGGCGAGGAGAGGTTGGCCTTCCACTTGTCGCCGTCCTTCTTGGCGATGGAGCCACCGGCGTCGTACACGAAGGACATCGCTGCGTACCAGTCCGGCGAAGGCTGGTACCAGGCGCTGAACTTGTCGCCCTTCTTCTCCTGGATCTTGTCCAGGGCGGCGGTGAGCTCCGCGTATGTCTTCGGGGCGGCCTTGACGCCGACCTCGGTGGCGATGTCCTTGCGCCAGGTGCCGACACGGCCACCGGCGTAGTAGGGGATGCCGTAGGTCTTGCCGTCGTACGTGACGGACTCCTTGAGGCCATCCAGCCACGCGTCCGACTGCTCGAACTTCTTCGGGTCGACCTCGGCGAACGCGCCCTTGGTCATGTAGCCGAGCATCTCGGTGTTGCCCATCTCGACCACGTCCGGAGCCTTGTCCGTGGCGAGTACGGCATCGAGCTTGGCGTTCTTGTCCGGCCAGCCGTAGTACTCGTGCTTGATCTTGATGCCCGGGTGCTTCTCGACGATCGCGTCGTCGGCGGCCTTCACCAGATCGGGCCAGTTGTTCTGGGCGTCGACCGTCAGCCAGACGGTCAGTTCCTTGGCGTCGCTGCCGCCGGCCTTGTCCCCGCCCTTGTCCGAATCACCACAGGCCGCAAGGCCGATCATCATGCCCGCGACGCCTACCGCCGCGATGAGCTTGCGCTTCACGCCACCCTCCTCAGGGATGCCTGCAACCCCCCTGCCCACCGCGAAGACATACGACGAGTACTGCTCGTGGGGCTGGGACCTGGTCTTTAATGGTTTAGACCAGTACCCGGAGCTTGGCCTAGACCTTTAGGGGTGTCAAGGGTGTATAAGAAGGGCTGTCACCTCCGTTATCGGACCGACACCTGAGGGAGGTCGACGACCCGCGACCGGACCGTGCCACCATGTGAGCCGCAACAGACGGAGGAGCCGGTGACGGCAGCAGGACAAGAGTCGGGAAGGCGGGCCATGGCCACGGACGGGGGCGGCACCGAGACCGAGGGCGGGGCACAGACCCGTACCGCGCGTGTGCCCAAGTACTACCGGCTGAAGCGCCACTTGCTGGACATGACGGAGACGATGCCGCCCGGCACGCCCGTTCCGCCGGAGCGGACGCTCGCCGCGGAGTTCGACACCTCGCGCACGACGGTGCGCCAGGCGCTCCAGGAACTGGTCGTCGAGGGCCGCCTCGAGCGCATCCAGGGCAAGGGCACCTTCGTGGCCAAGCCCAAGGTTTCGCAGGCCCTGCAGCTCACCTCGTACACCGAGGACATGCGGGCCCAGGGTCTCGAGCCCACCTCGCAACTGCTGGACATCGGGTACGTCACGGCCGACGACACGCTGGCCGGACTGCTGGACATCGCGACCGGCGGACGGGTGCTCCGGATCGAGCGGCTGCGGCTGGCGAGCGGCGAACCCATGGCGATCGAGACGACGCATCTGTCGGCCAAGCGCTTCCCGGCGCTGCGGCGCAGCCTGGTGAAATACACCTCGCTCTACACGGCGCTGGCCGAGGTGTACGACGTCCATCTGGCCGAGGCCGAGGAGACGATCGAGACCTCGCTGGCCACACCGCGCGAGGCGGGGCTGCTCGGTACGGACGTGGGCCTGCCGATGCTGATGCTGTCGCGCCACTCGCTGGACGCGCAGGGTGAGCCGGTGGAGTGGGTCCGCTCGGTGTACCGCGGCGACCGGTACAAGTTCGTGGCGAGGCTTCAGCGCCCCAAGGACTGAGTCCTGCACGCGGTGGCGCAGGTGACATTCCTGCTCTACGGTCCTCCCGTCATCGCAAGCGACGGGAGGACGACCCGGTGCGCTCAGCAAACTCCCGAATCATCGTCATCCGGACGCTCGTTGCGCCGATCGGCGCGGCCGGCAGGACCGTACTGGCCCTCTCGCGCGGCGATGAGGTGCCGGCCACCCGGATGGTCGCCGCCGCCCTCGGCTCGTACGCCATCGGCTACGGCACCACTTCGCCGCGATCGCGGGCGGTGCGCCGGCCGGCGACCGCGACGCTGGACGAAGCGCCGCATGTGGAGTCGAAGCTGACAGCCCCGGCCGGACTCCGGCCCACCGAGGAGGAGAAGGGGGAGGCGCGGGATGCTGCCGAACGGGCTGCGGCGGGCCGCCGGCGCGGTGCGCTGGTACGTGCGCGAATTGATGGACGAGACGGCATACAACCGGTATGTCGCACACGCGCGGTCCCACGATCCGGTCGTATCCGTGCCGTCCCGGCGGGAATTCGAGCGGATGCGGACGGACCGTCAGGAGTCGGACCCGGGTTCAGGCTTCCGCTGGTGCTGAAACCGCTGGTGAAGGCGGCGGGGCTGAAAGTTGTTGCCGTACCGATATGCGAACAGGGGGTGACTCTCCGCGAGACCCTCGCCTAGATTGCCTGCGCATTACACAGGTCACAGGTGAGGGGACGGAGCCGCCGTATGTCAGCAGAGCCTGGCGCGCCAGAAGCGCCGGAAGTGCCTGAAGTTCCTGAAGTTCCTGATGCGAAACCGCCGGTCATCACGCCGGTGCGCGTGATCATCGCCCTCTGCCTCTTCGCACCGTTTGTGGCGATGCTCTGGGTCAGTTCGTATGCAAAGACCGAGCCTGCCTTCATCGGCATCCCGTTCTTCTACTGGTACCAGATGCTCTGGGTGCTCGTCTCGACCGCACTCACCATGATCGCTTACCAGCTGTGGCAGCGTGACCAGCGCGCCCGCAAGGGAGGTGCGTCGAAGTGAAGGACGGCGTGAACGGCGTCGCACTCGGCGTCTTCATCTTCTTCTTCCTGGCCGTCACGGTCATGGGCTTCCTGGCCGCGCGCTGGCGCAAGGCCGAGAGCGACAGCCTCGACGAATGGGGCCTGGGCGGCCGGTCGTTCGGCACCTGGGTCACCTGGTTCCTGCTCGGCGGTGACCTGTACACGGCGTACACGTTCGTCGCCGTGCCGGCGGCTATCTACGCGGCGGGCGCGGCGGGCTTCTTCGCCGTGCCGTACACGATCCTCGTATATCCGCTGATCTTCACCTTCCTGCCGCGGCTGTGGTCGGTGTCGCACAAGCACGGGTACGTCACCACCTCGGACTTCGTACGCGGGCGCTGGGACTCGAAGGGTCTCTCGCTGGCGGTCGCCGTCACCGGCATCCTGGCGACCATGCCCTACATCGCGCTCCAACTGGTCGGCATCCAGGCGGTGCTCGATGTGATGGGCGTCGGCGGTGGCGAGACGACCAGCTGGTTCGTCAAGGACCTGCCACTGCTGATCGCCTTCGGTGTACTGGCGGCGTACACATACTCGTCCGGTCTGCGGGCGCCGGCACTGATCGCGTTCGTCAAGGATGCGCTGATCTACATCGTCATCGCGGTCGCGATCATCTACATCCCGATAAAGCTCGGCGGCTTCGACGACATCTTCGCGAAGGCGGGCGACGCGTTCGCACAGGTCAACCCGGCGACGGAGAAACCACGAGGCGCGCTGGTACCGGGTGAGGCGGGCCAGTGGGGTTACGCGACACTGGCGCTGGGCTCGGCGCTCGCGCTCTTCATGTATCCGCACTCGATCACCGCCACGCTGTCCTCCCGCAGCCGTGACGTGATCCGCCGCAACACCACGATCCTGCCGCTGTACTCGCTGATGCTGGGTCTGCTGGCATTGCTCGGGTTCATGGCGATCGCGGCCGGAATCAAGGTGCAGAACGGTCAGCTGGCGATCCCGCAGCTGTTCGAGACGATGTTCCCGGACTGGTTCGCCGGTGTGGCGTTCGCGGCGATCGGCATCGGCGCGCTGGTACCGGCGGCCATCATGTCGATCGCGGCGGCGAATCTGTTCACCCGGAACATCTACAAGGACTTCATCAAGCCGGATGCGACACCCGCGCAGGAGATGAAGATCTCCAAGCTGGTCTCGCTGCTGGTGAAGGTGGGCGCGCTGGTCTTCGTCCTGACGATGGACAAGACGGTGGCGATCAACTTCCAGCTCCTCGGCGGCATCTGGATTCTGCAGACCTTCCCGGCGCTGGTCGGCGGCCTCTTCACGCGGTGGTTCCACCGCTGGGCGCTGCTGGCGGGCTGGGCGGTCGGCATGATCTACGGCACGTCGGCGGCATACGGAGTCGCGAGCCCGGCACAGAAGCACTTCGGCGGCTCCTCGGCTGAGATCCCGGGCATCGGCGAGATCGGCTACATCGGCCTCACGGCGTTCATCCTGAACGTGGTGGTGACGGTGGTCATGACGTTCGTCCTGCGTGCACTCAAGGCCCCGGAGGGCGTCGACGAGACCAGCCCGTCGGACTACACGGCGGACGCGGGCGACCCTGACGTCCAGGTGGAACTGCCGCCGGCGACGGCGGGGGTGAGTCACTGACGGTGCGGCCGGCGTGAGGGCCGTCGCGTTTCCCGGGAGGGGACGCGACGGCCCTTTGCTGTGTGGGAGGGGCTGAACCTCCCGCCGCGCCCGGCGGATCAGGCCCCGCCGACGATGGGCGGCGCGGGGTCCGGGGCGGAGTCACGGCCCATCCCCGGGATCGCCTTGCTCACTTACGCGTTGGAGCTGCAGTGCTCCATGACACAACATGTGGGGGGTGCCGCATCAAGCGGCCCCCACATGTATGCTCATGCTCGCTGTCGACGCAGGGGAATCCGGTGCGAATCCGGAACTGTCCCGCAACGGTGTGATGCGGTGCGCTTTGTCGTACCCCGCCAGTCCGAGGACCTGCCGATGGTGCATCCGGCTCGACCGAACCGGGTGCCGAGACGTCCGGGCCTCGCGGTTGGGCCGGTGGACGCCGTACGGTGTGCTGCCCTTCGACGGGTGAGTACGCCCGTACCGGCCTCCCCTCCCCCGCCGGCCCAGAGCCGAGCGAGGGAGAGCACCACGTGACCATCGCGCCAGCCGATCCGGCTTCAGGCATCTCCGAGCAGGTGGCCGACGGCCCCGGGACCGCGCTGCTGCGGACCCTCACGGACCTCACCGCCGATCTGCCCGACACCGACCCCGGACGCGTCGCCGCCGCCGCGCTGCGCGGACGACACGCCGGGTCGGACGCGGCCGAGCTGCGGAGCCTCGCCACCGACGCGGCCGCGGGGCTGATCTCCGAGGATCCTGCCTACTCGCGGCTCGCCGCCCGACTGCTGACCCGTCATATCGCGGACGAAGCAGCGGGACAGGGCGCGGTGGCCTTCTCCGCTTCCGTCGCGGTCGGGCACCGCGAGGGCCTGATCGCGGACCGTACGGCCCGGTTCGTGACGCTGCACGCCGCGCGGCTGGACTCCCTCGTCGACCAGGCCGCCGACGACCGCTTCGGCTACTTCGGTCTGCGCACCCTCTACAGCCGGTATCTGCTTCGGCACCCGATCACCCGTCAGGTCATCGAGACCCCACAGCACTTCATGCTGCGCGTCGCCTGCGGTCTCGCCGAGGACGATTCGGTCCTTGCCCTGGACGAAGTCGCCGCGCTGTACGGCCTGATGAGCCGCCTCGACTACCTCCCTTCCTCGCCCACGCTCTTCAACTCCGGCACCCGCCACCCGCAGATGTCCTCCTGCTATCTGCTGGACTCGCCGCTGGACGAGCTCGACTCGATCTACGACCGCTACCACCAGGTGGCCCGTCTTTCGAAGCACGCGGGGGGCATCGGCCTCTCCTACTCGCGTATCCGCTCGCGCGGTTCGCTGATCCGGGGCACCAACGGCCACTCCAACGGCATCGTCCCGTTCCTCAAGACCCTCGACGCCTCGGTCGCCGCGGTGAACCAGGGCGGCAGGCGCAAGGGCGCCGCCGCCGTCTACCTGGAGACCTGGCACTCCGACATCGAGGAGTTCCTGGAGCTGCGCGACAACACCGGTGAGGACGCCCGGCGTACGCACAATCTGAATCTCGCGCACTGGATCCCGGACGAGTTCATGCGCCGCGTCGAGGCGGACGCCGACTGGTCGCTGTTCTCGCCCGCGGACGTGCCGGAGCTGGTCGACCTGTGGGGCGACGAATTCGACGCGGCGTACCGCAAGGCCGAGGCCGCGGGTCTCGCACAGAAGTCCATGCCGGCCCGTGACCTCTACGGCCGCATGATGCGGACGCTCGCCCAGACCGGCCAGGGCTGGATGACCTTCAAGGACGCCTCCAACCGCACCGCCAACCAGACGGCGGAGCCGGGCCACACGGTCCACTCCTCGAACCTCTGCACCGAGATCCTCGAGGTGACGGACGACGGTGAGACGGCCGTCTGCAACCTCGGCTCGGTCAACCTGGGTTCGTTCGTGGCCGACGGCGGCATCGACTGGGAGCGGCTCGACGCGACCGTCCGTACCGCCGTCACCTTCCTCGACCGCGTCGTCGACATCAACTTCTACCCGACCGAGCAGGCCGGCCGCTCCAACGCCAAGTGGCGTCCGGTGGGCCTTGGCGCGATGGGCCTCCAGGACGTCTTCTTCAAGCTCCGTCTGCCCTTCGACTCGGCCGGGGCGAAGGCGCTCTCCACGAAGATCGCCGAGCGGATCATGCTCGCGGCGTACGAGGCGTCCTGCGACCTCGCCGAGCGCAACGGCCCGCTGCCCGCCTGGTCCCGGACGCGCGCGGCCCGTGGCGTGCTGCACCCCGACCACTACGACGTCGAGCTGAACTGGCCGGAGCGCTGGGACGCGCTGCGCGCCCGGGTCGCCTCGACGGGCATGCGCAACTCCCTGCTGCTCGCCATCGCGCCGACCGCGACCATCGCCTCGATCGCCGGTGTCTACGAGTGCATCGAGCCGCAGGTCTCCAACCTCTTCAAGCGCGAGACACTGAGCGGTGAATTCCTCCAGGTCAACGGATACCTGGTGGCGGAGCTGAAGAAGCTGGGTGTATGGGACGCGCAGACCCGTGAGGCGCTGCGCGAGTCCAGCGGTTCGGTGCAGGGCTTCAGCTGGATCCCGGCCGACGTCCGCGCGCTGTACCGCACCGCGTGGGAGATCCCGCAGCGCGGCCTGATCGACATGGCGGCGGCCCGTACGCCGTTCCTGGACCAGAGCCAGTCGCTGAACCTCTTCCTGGAGACGCCGACGATCGGGAAGCTCAGCTCGATGTACGCGTACGCCTGGAAGCAGGGGCTGAAGACGACGTACTACCTGCGCTCCCGGCCGGCGACGCGGATCGCCCGTGCGGCCGGCTCCGGCGCTGCGGCGGCCGCCGCTCCCATCCCGATGCAGCAGGCGTCGGAGCCCGACGCGGACGCGGTCGCCTGCTCCCTCGAAAACCCCGAGTCCTGCGAGGCATGCCAGTAATGACCACCCCGAACACCGAGAAGAACCTGCTGGACCCGGGCTTCGAACTGACCCTGCGTCCGATGCGTTACCCGGACTTCTACGAGCGCTACCGCGACGCGATCAAGAACACCTGGACCGTGGAGGAGGTCGATCTCCACTCCGACGTGGCCGACCTCGCCAAGCTCTCCGCCGGTGAGCAGCACATGATCGGCCGGCTGGTCGCGTTCTTCGCGACGGGCGACTCGATCGTCTCCAACAACCTGGTGCTGACGCTGTACAAGCACATCAACTCCCCGGAGGCGCGGCTCTATCTGAGCCGTCAGCTCTTCGAGGAGGCGGTGCACGTCCAGTTCTATCTGACGCTGCTGGACACCTATCTGCCGGACCCGGCCGACCGCGCTGCCGCCTTCGACGCGGTCGAGGAGATCCCCTCCATCCGCGAGAAGGCCCAGTTCTGCTTCAAGTGGATGGACTCGGTCGAGAAGATCGACCGGCTGGAGTCGAAGGCCGACCGGCGTCGCTTCCTGCTGAACCTGATCTGCTTCGCGGCGTGCATCGAGGGCCTGTTCTTCTACGGCGCGTTCGCGTACGTCTACTGGTTCCGCTCCCGCGGTCTGCTGCACGGTCTGGCCACCGGCACCAACTGGGTGTTCCGGGACGAGACGATGCACATGAACTTCGCCTTCGAGGTCGTGGACACCGTCCGTAAGGAGGAGCCCGAGCTCTTCGACGATGCGCTCCAGCAGCAGGTCACCGACATGCTGAGGGAAGCCGTCGAGGCGGAGCTGCAGTTCGGCCGTGATCTGTGCGGCGAGGGTCTGCCCGGGATGAACACCGAGTCGATGCGCGAGTACCTCCAGTGCGTCGCCGACCAGCGGCTGACGCGGCTGGGCTTCGCTCCGGTGTACGGCTCGGAGAACCCGTTCTCCTTCATGGAGCTGCAGGGCGTCCAGGAGCTGACCAACTTCTTCGAGCGCCGTCCCTCCGCCTACCAGGTGGCCGTCGAGGGCTCGGTCGGCTTCGACGACGACTTCTAGGCCCTCAGGACCAGGACTTCAGGACCATGTGAATACGGGGGACGGGGGCTGAACGGCCGGGCGGATGCCTTCTGCGCATCCGCCCGGCCGTTTCAGATGTCCTGCCGCGCGCAGCACTTGGGCCCGCGCTGCTGACGCGGCACACGGACCGCTATCCCGCATTGCACGGGGCCTTCACCGCGACCGTCGTCGGCGCCGGCCGGGACGAGGAGCCGGAGTTCGCACGGACCGTCGCCCTCGACGGGACCGGCGCGCTGGTCGAGGAGCGGCGCACCGCGCGACGCGGCTCGGCCTTGAGCGGCTCGGCCTTGAGCGGCTCGGCCTCACGCAGCTCGGCCTCACGCAACTGACGGTCGATGGCCCGCTCCCTGGCGTGCCCGACCAAGGCGGGAAGCGTGATCAGCCCGAACAGGGCGAGTACGAACAGGTAGTTCAGGAAGGTGTTCATGACGTCCACTGTCGTCCTTCCGCACTGAAGAAGTCAGTGGCAGGACTGTCATGAACCATCGAATTACTGCCACACTGATTCCATGCTGAAAAATGTGGCTGCCGTCCTGCTGGACGAAGTGCACCCCTTCGAGCTCGGCGTCGTCTGCGAGGTGTTCGGCCTCGACCGCAGCGACGACGGTCTGCCCGTCTACGACTTCGCGGCGGTCTCCGCCGAGGGCCCCACCCTGCACACCCACGCCGGGTTCACCCTCAGCACCCCGTACGGCCTCGAACGGCTGGAGGATGCCGACCTCATCGCCGTCCCCACCGGTGGCTCGTACCCCACCCGCGGCTATCCCGGTGAGCTCCTCGACGCACTGCGCCGCGCCGTGGACCGCGGCGCGCGCGTGCTCAGCGTCTGCACCGGAGCGTTCGTCCTCGGTGCGGCCGGACTCCTCGACGGCCGCCGCTGCACCACCCACTGGCGGCACGCGCGGGCACTGGCCGACCGTCATCCACTGGCCCTCGTGGACCCCGATGTGCTGTACGTCGACGAAGGTCCGGTGATCACCTCGGCCGGCACCGCGGCGGGGATCGACGCCTGCCTTCACGTCGTACGCCAGGAGCACGGTCCCGAGGTCGCCAACCAGGTCGCCCGCCGGATGGTGATCCCGCCGCACCGCGACGGCGGGCAGGCGCAGTACATCGAGCGCCCGCTGCCACGCACCCCCTGCGACACCGTCGGCGACGCGCTGTCCTGGATGGAGCGGCATCTGGACCGCGAGATGAACGTCGAGCAGCTCGCGGCCCGCGCCCATATGTCGCCGCGCACCTTCGCCCGCCGCTTCCAGCAGGAGACGGGGACCACTCCGTACCGCTGGCTGCTGCGCCAACGGGTGCTGTTGTCACAGCAGTTGCTGGAGTCGACTGACGAGACGGTGGACGCGATCGCGGGCCGCGCCGGCTTCGGGAACGCGGCCGGGCTGCGCCACCACTTCCTCCGTACGCTCGGCACCACACCGAACGCGTACCGCAGGACCTTCCGCGGCCCGGTGCGCGGGGTGGCGTGAACGCCCAGGGGCCCCGCTCGCTGTGAGCGGGGCCCCTGGGCAGACGTACAGGATCAGGCGTTCGGGACGGTCTCGTAGCGCGGCGTGCCCTCTTCCATCTGCCGCAGCGCGTCCTTGCGGTCCCGCTTCGAGAGCCGGTCGATGTACAGGTAGCCGTACAGGTGGTCCGTCTCGTGCTGCAGGCAACGGGCGAAGTACCCCGTGCCGCGCACCTTGATCGGCTCGCCCTCGGCGTCCTGCCCGCGCACCACCGCGTAGTCGGGTCGCGCCAGCGCCGCGTACGCCGTCGGGACGGACAGGCACCCTTCGTTGGCCTCGTCCAGGACACGGCGCTCGGCCGGCAGCTCCTCGAGTACCGGGTTGCAGACGACACCGACGTGACGTACGCCCTCGTCGTCCATGCAGTCATAGACGAAGACCTTCAGGTCCACGCCGATCTGGTTGGCGGCCAGGCCAACGCCCTCAGCCGTCCGCTGGCTGGCGAACATGTCGTCGATGAGAGCGGCGAGCTTGTCGTCGAACTCGGTGACGTCCTTGCACTCCTTGTGAAGCACCGGATTGCCGACGACCGTGATCGGGCGCGACGTGCCACGCTCCCGGTACGCCAGCTCGCGCGCCTCGCAGTCTTCTGTATCCACGACGAAACCATCGTTGACCTGCTGGTCCGTCTCCTGCTGCGACGCCATGTCAGCCGTACGCCCTTCTCGGTACTGGGGGTCCCCGGACGAAGTCCCTGGGGGGAGCTTGGTCACTCTGTGCCCGTACAGCCTACGGCCAGAGGTCAGCAGACTTCCTCGAGATCCCGCCACTCACGGGAGTCCGGGCTGTCCGCGACCCAGCTGTCGAGCAGCCCGCGTACGAGCCCGACGGGCGCCGCGATGCCGCACTCACGCTCCGGGGACCACAGATCGCCGGCCGTGCGGTGGCCCAGCGGCCCCGGGTGTCCCGGCTCGCTGTGGTCGTGCGGATCGAGGTGCTCGCCCTCGCCCTCGGCACTGGGCATCCGGCCCTCGGAACAGGCCCGGCACAGCAGTCGCACCGACGAGGACCAGTCCTCGGCCGCGAATCCGGCGTCGGCGGCGAGCCGCTCCAGGGCGTCCCGGTCGGCCTCGGTCGCGGCCTCGAGCAGGACCACCCAGGTGGGTACGGGCGAGGGGGCCCAGAGCTCGATCTCGTCGAAAACGGGGTAGGACGGTCCCGCGGTGGTGGTCCGCTCGCCGTGGGGCACTCCGTCGTGCAGGACGACCTCGCCCCAGCGTCGCCCTGAGGACGGCAGCGGGATGGAGAGCACTTCTATCCGTGCCGGGTCGAGCCTGCGGCCCCACACCACTTCGGCCTCGCCCTCGGGCGAGAGCCGGACGGCAGCACTTCCCAGCTCCATGCCGACCGGCTCGCCGTTGGCAGCGGCCGCGCCCGGCACCTTGAGTCCATAGGCCTGCCAGGCGCGACGGGCCAGTGGCCAGTCCTGCAGGGCGGTTGCGGCGATCCCGACGTTCCACCAGTCGGGGGCACCGCTCTCCTTGTCGAGCAGTGCGACGGCACGCAGTCCCGCGGCGCGCGCCTGCTCCCAGTCGTGCCGGAATTTGTGCAGCAGCGCCAGATTGAACCAGGACTCGGAGAGCCAGGGCTCAAGATCCGCCGCCCGCGTCAGCAGTGCACCGGCGTCCTCGTACCGGCCGTCGCCGATCAGCGTGAACGCGCGGTCGGTGGCCTGCCGCCAAGAAGCGGAGGGCCGATGCCGTACCTTCCCGAAGATCCTCACGATTCCCGCCTGCCGGTCGCTCGGGTCAGTGCCCCCGGACACCCTCTTCTTCGCATCCAACCATGCCCGGTCACAGGCTCGCTCATTACCCATGGGTTACCCAGGTGGGACCGGGGCCAGACCGCCTCGTGCGAGGACTCTGGCAAGCGATTCCACCACCTCCGGCTGGTAGTCGTGGCCGGTCCCGAGACGCAGCCGTTCGAGTGCCGTGAGCACGCCGCCCGCCGTTCCTCCGCTTCCCCCGGTGAGATCGTCGTATGCGTTGACGGTCCGGACGATTCTGGCGGGCAGCGGCTGCTCCCGGTACGGATCTGCCTGACGCTCCACTACGACGGCGACGGCCACGGGGACGCCGGTCTGCCGGACGACCGCTCCGCCGAGGAGTGCTATGCGGCGCTGCTCGGCGGCGGGCAGCAGGGCGGTGGCGCCCTCCGAAACGGGGTCCACCAGCGAGAGCTGGCCGATGTCGTGCATCAGCGCCGCGTACTCCAGAACGGTCAGATCGGGCCCGGAGAGCCCCAGCTCGCGCCCGACGGCGGTACTGAGCGCGGCGACTCTGCGGGCGTGGCCCGGCTGTGTGTAGCCGGCGATCTCGGTGGACCTGGCGAGGGAGGCGATGGTCTGCCGGTTGGTGGTCCGCACCGCGGTGTAGCGCCGGAAGGACAGCTGGGTGAGCAGCAGGGGTACGCAGAACACCGGGAGCGCCCACAATCCGGCGACGGCGACGGCGAGGGCCATCACGGCTCCGGTGGCGCAGACGGCGGAGCCGATTCCGAGGAGGGCCCTCAGCTCGTCGCGCAGCAGCGGCCCGTACGGAATGGGGGTACCTCCCATGCGCTTGGCGCTATGGGGGAGGGTGCGGGCGCGCAGCATCGCGGCGGCCAGGACCGCGTCGCACAGGGCGGTCAGTACGAGCAGGACGAGAAGGAAGACCGCGTGGTACGCCCCGGGCCCGACGACTTTGCCCAATTCACCCGAGTTGTACAGCGGTTGGAAGCATGCTGCCGCGAACCCGACGGTCAGCACCCGCCGCGTCACCTGATCGAGCACGGGCCCGCTCCCGCGCGCCACATGCGGTACGGAGCCGACAAGCGCGGCCGCGACCACGACGGCGACGACCTGGAGGACACCATGGGTGGTGGGCTCCCCGGCGCACTCTCCGAGCAGCGCATACGCGAGCGCCCCGGCGGCCGCGAGCGGCGCGGGTTCCCGTTCTCCGGGCGAAGCCCCCCACCGGACGAGCGCGCCGACGACGATGAGGGCGCCGAAGGCGAGGGCGTTCCCCGGCTGCTCCACTCCCTGCCACAGGGTCCACGCCAGCCCTGCGCCGGTGAGCAGGGCGGCGGCGGTGTAGATGGCGCCGACGATGACGCCCGGCCGCCGTATCACGCCTCGCCCGCTCTCACCCCGGGCCATCCGCCGCGCCGTCGTCGCGCCCGGGCACCGCCACGCGTGGCGGCTCCGGCTGAGGCGGTACGTTTCCTCGCACGTCCGGCCCGCGCCCCACCCCCGCCGGCTCGTCCGACGTCACCGCCGTCTCCCAGCCGTCCCGCTCCAGCGCCTTGGCCAGTGCCCGCACCATCTCCGGGTCGAACTGCGTCCCCGCGCACCGCCGCAGTTCCTCCAGCGCCACCGGCACCGGCCGGGCCCGCCGGTACGACCGGGTGGAGGTCATCGCGTCGAACGCGTCCGCCACCGCCACCACCCGTGCGAACTCCGGGATCTGCCCCCCGGCCAGCCCGTACGGGTAGCCGCTCCCGTCCAGCCGCTCGTGATGGTGCAGGATCGCCGCCCGCGCCTCCCCCAGGAACCCAATGCCGCGCACCATCTCGTGCCCGTACTCGGGATGCAGCTCTATCACCCGCCGCTCGTCCGGCGTCAGCGGACCGTCCTTGCGCAGCACCCGCGTCGGCACGCCGAGCTTGCCGACATCGTGAAGGATCCCGGCGAACCGGAGTACCTCGAGGCGCTCCTCCTCCATGCTCAGTTCGCGCGCGATCAGCACCGACGCCCGCCCCACCCGCTCGCTGTGCCCGCGGGTGTACTTGTCCTTGATGTCGACGGCCTGCACCAGGGCCCGGATGGTTGCCTGATGGGCGGCGTGCTCACGGTGGTATTGCGCGAAGATCCAGCAGGAGATGTACATCGGCAGCAGGACGAAGAGCGCGGAGAGCGGCCCGTACGGACTCCGCCACAGCACCGCCATCATCAGTCCGGCGAGCCCGTGCGCACAGTGCGGCGCAGGCGAGCGCAGCAGCAGCCCGCGCCAGGCGGTCCATACGGGCAGCCGTTCCGCGGTGGCCAGGATGCCGACGTCGAGCGTGGTCAGCACCAGGCAGAAGGCGAGCGCACCGGCGGCGGCCGGCAGCAGCGCGTACGGAAAGTCCGGCGCTCGCAGTACCCGCTGACCGTTCAGCAGCAGATAAGCCTGCGCCGCGCCCCAGGTCGCGAGCGCGAGCTGCGCGGCGCGCCAGATCCGGCGGACTCCGGCCGGGCGCCGGTCTACCCGCCCCAGCAGCGCGCCGGGCACGGCGACGAGCGCGGCCGCGGCCGGCGGCAGCAGAAAGGCGGCGGCGAGGAGCACGGGAAAGAACGATCCGGCAGCCACCGGCACGGAGTCGCCCAGGTAACGGCAGCGGGCGGGCAGCTCGCACACGGTGTACAGCCCGGCGAGCATCAGCACGGTGGTCCAGGGGACCTCGGCGCCGGGCCGCGACACAGGCAGTACGGGCGGCAGTACGGGCAGCACACACGCCACAGCGCCCAGCACGGCGCACAGAATGTACGCCCGTGCCGCCGTCGGTATGGCCTTCACCGCCCCGCCCCCTCCTCAAACCGAGCGCCAGGCTAGCGATTTGAGGGGTGCGCGGCGGCCGGAAGCCCGTGATTCGCACCTACGGGTGAATATGAAAAGGGTGCGTCGCGACAACCGCGACACACCCCGTTCATATGTTCGTATGTGCGACCTACTCCTGCGCGACGCTCGGCAGCTCGGCGCCGGAGACCGTCACATCGTGGTCGGGCACGGCCTGCCCGGACCGGATCAGATCGATGCGTCCCATCACCTTGGCCCGCAGATCGCTGGGGACGTCGTCATGTCCGCAGCAACGCTTGACCAGCTTCTTCACGGCCTGCTCGAGCCCGTACTTCTCCAGACAGGGAGAGCACTCCTCGAAGTGCACCTCGAACTTGGTGCAGTCGCTGTCGGGCATCTCATGGTCGAGAAACTCGTAGAGATGGTCCAGGACCTCTGAGCAATCCGTCTCATGCGGCTCTCCGCAGCTCATGAGCCCGAGCCTTTCGCTTCGTTCGACTCTCCTGCACCGGCCGGGACGAGCCCGCGCTCACGGGCGTAGTCCTCCAGCATTCCGCGCAGTTGACGGCGGCCACGGTGCAGCCGGGACATCACCGTACCGATGGGTGTTCCCATGATGTCCGCGATCTCCTTGTACGCAAAGCCCTCCACATCGGCGAGATAGACCGCCATGCGGAACTCTTCGGGGATCGCCTGGAGAGCCGCCTTGACGTCCGAGTCCGGCAGATGGTCGAGGGCCTGCGACTCGGCGGAACGCAGCCCGGTCGACATATGCGACTCGGCGCGCGCGAGCTGCCAGTCCTCGATCTCCTCCGCGGCGCTGCGCTGGGGCTCGCGCTGCTTCTTGCGGTAGGAGTTGATGAAGGTGTTCGTGAGAATCCGGTACAGCCACGCCTTGAGGTTCGTGCCCTCACGGAACTGATGGAAGGATCCGTACGCCTTGGCATACGTCTCCTGCACGAGGTCCTCCGCATCGGCCGGATTGCGCGTCATGCGCAGCGCGGCCGAGTACATCTGATCGAGGTACCCGAGGGCGTCCCGCTCGAAGCGGGCATTGCGCTCGGCGGTCGTCTCCTCGGGCTGCTCCGCCCGGCCGTCGTCGGTCCCTGCGTCGGTCCCAGTGACCGGACCCACCTCCTCCAACGATGTGGCGAGGCCGAATGCGGACCCGCTCGAATCGGAGGATAGACGACGATCCGCTCCGCCCGCCGCCCCAACAGAGGCGGTCTTCGCCGCGGGAAGCACCGTCCACTCCAGGTCAGCGGTGTGCGAGCGACTCGGGCAGATGGTCGAACCCATGCGACGGACTCCCTACTCAATGCACCATGCTCTGTTCTCCGACATCCGCCACAACAGTGCTCGTACGCTCAGCATTCCCGGAGCCCGCGGACCCAGCCGCCGGCCGCGTCCGTGATGAGGCTCACCACCTCGGCATCTGTCGTCCCCGCCCGTTTGGGTACGCCGAACCCGTGATCCCCGTAAGGGACTTCCACGAGCTCGTACGCCCCCTCGGGGAACTCTCCGGGCTTGCCGAAGGGATCATTGCCGCCCTGTACGACGAGGGTCGGCACCCCGGTGCCGAGGAGCTCGTCGGCGCGGGACTTCTCGGGCCTGCCGGGCGGATGCAGCGGAAAACTCAGCGCGAGCACCCCGGCGGCGCCGAGCTCCTGCGCGGTCCGGCAGGCGACCCGCGCCCCGGCACTGCGCCCACCGGCGACGACGGGCAGCCCCGGCTTCCGCAGCACGGGCCAGACACCGCGCCACCCCACGTCGAGCGTCCTGGGTGCGGGCGCGACCTTCTTCCCGGCCACCCGCCAAGGCTGCTCGACGAGCGCGACGGTGACCCGCTCCCCGGGCAGGACGCCGGCGATCGCCTGCAGATCGCGCGCCTCGATCCCACCCCCGGCCCCATGGCTGAGCGCCACCACGAGCCGCGCCCGCCGGGCCGGGTACCAGGTGATGCGGGCGTCCCCGGCTGCTGTCTCAACAATCTCGCTCCGACTCACGAGCCCCATCCTGCCGCTGCCGGGGCACGGGGGGCGCGTCGTGGGGGTCCGGGTGCGCGTGCGTCCCCTCGCGCGGCAGCAGCGCCGCTCCGGCGAGGAGCGGGAGTGGGTGTCGTACCGCCGCAGGCGGGATCCGGCGGATGACGCCCACGCCAGGACGAGCCCGGGCGCGCTGCCGGAGCTGCCGGAGCTGCCGGAGCTGCCGGAGCTGCCGGAGCTGCCGGAGCTGCCGGAGCTGCCGCGAGGATTTACGACGAGCGAGCCCGGGCCCGACTCGATGACCTGCCGCCTGGCCGGCGGGACGCAGCTGACGCTTTCAGCCACCAGCCACTGGGGCACGCCCGCGTCACTCACCCGCCGCCGGCCCTCGCGACGCTCTGCTGCCGCTGCTCGGGTCGCGGGCCCGCCACGGCCCCTCGGGGGTCCGGGGGGTTGCCCCGGTTTCGGGAAGGGGCGGGGCGGGGGAGAAGCCCCCGGTCAGAACAGCGTGCCCACCTCCGGCCCCGACAGCTCCTCCAGCAGCTCCGGCCCGTTGTTCCGGACATTGCTGACCGCCGTCGTGACCGGATACGCCCTCATCAGCCCACCCGGCGGTGGCTCCAGCAGCCCCCGCAGCTCCCCCTCATCCGTCCTGGACGGGTCCAGCCACGCGTCCCACCGGTCCGGCGTCAGCATCAGCGGCATGCGCGGGTGGATGTCCGACAGCGACTGCGGGCCCTCCGCCGGGGCCACCCCCAGCGGCCCCGTCTCCGCCTCGGTCGTGATCACCGAGCACGTCACCCACCACGCCCGCGGATGGTCGTCCGGCAGCGTGCGGTCGCGCCAGAACTCGTACAGGCCGGCCATCGCGAACACCGACCCGTCCGACGGCGTCACGAAGTACGGCTGCTTCCGGGGCCGCTTCTTCTTCCCCTCCACCTCCAGCTCCCGCTCCCCCGCCCCGGTCACCCACTCGTAATAGCCGTCCGCCGGCAGGATGCAGCGCCGTGACAGAAACGGTTTGCGGAACGACGGCTTCTCGTGCACCGTCTCCGCACGCGCGTTGATCATCCGCGCGCCGCCCTCCGGCGACTTCGCCCATGACGGCACGAGGCCCCACTTCAGCGCCCGCAGCTGGCGAACCGGACGACGGTCTTCAGCGTCCTTAACAGGGCGTTCGAGAATCGCGTAGACCTCTTTCGTGGGGGCCACGTTCCAATCGGGCGCCAGCGTCTCCTCCGGCTCCCATTTCTCGACCTCGAAGAGTCCCGCGAGATCCTCGGGTCTACGACTCGCTGCATACCGTCCGCACATGAGTGCCAGACTGCCACTCCCGCCCGCCGCCCGAGGAGCCGCCCGAGAAATGGCCAGCACCGATCCCGTCACCAGCCTCAGCAGCGCCGCGATAGGCGACCTCTGGGACCGCATCTCCGGCACCCAGCCCGTCCCTGACGAGTGGCTCGTCATCGTCACCGGCCTGGTCGCGCTCGCCGCCGTCGTACCCCACCCCCTCTGGCGGCTCTCCCGCAACGCGATCACCATCGCCCACGAAGGCGGCCACGGCCTCGTGGCCCTGCTCACCGGCCGCCGCCTCGACGGCATCCGGCTGCACTCCGACACGAGCGGCCTCACCGTCAGCGCCGGCAAGCCGACCGGAATCGGCATGATCCTGACCGCCGCCGCCGGCTACACCGCACCGCCGCTGCTCGGCCTCGGAGGCGCCTACCTGCTCGCCGCGCACCACATCACGCTGCTTCTCTGGCTGGCCACCGCCCTGCTCATCGCGATGCTGGTGATGATCCGCAATGCGTACGGCGCGCTGACCGTGATCATCACGGGTGCCGCCTTCCTGCTCATCTCCTGGCTGACGGAACCCGGCGTACAGTCCGTCTTCGCCTACGTCGCCGTCTGGTTCCTGCTGTTCGGTGGGGTACGGCCGGCCTTCGAGCTCCAGTCCAAGCGCCGACACGGCGGGGCCCCGGATTCGGACGCCGACCAACTCTCCCGGCTGACCCATGTGCCGGCCGCGATGTGGCTGTTTCTCTTCCACTCGGTGTCGATCTGTTCCCTGATCGGCGGCGGCCGCTGGCTGCTGGGCCTCTGACACCCCGCCAAAGCCCCGGTGAGCCCTCTACCACCGCTTGGTTACGCCCCCATTTCGGCGTATTTGATCAAGATCCGGCTCTCCGTCGAGCCACTAAAGTGTTGGCCATGACCGAAAGCTCCGTGCACCCTGCCCTCTGGCCCGCCCCCTACGCGACCGGAGCCGTCGAAGCGACAGTCACCGTGCCCGGATCGAAATCGGTCACCAACCGGGCCATGGTGCTTGCCGCGCTCGCCGCCGAACCCGGCTGGCTGCGTCGCCCTCTCCGCTCCCGAGACAGCTTCCTGATGGCCGAGGCCCTGCGCGCTCTCGGCGTCGGCATCGAGGAGGGCGTGGGCCCCGACGGCGGGGGTGAGACCTGGCGCGTCATCCCGTCCGGCCTGCACGGCCCTGCCACAGTCGACGTCGGCAACGCCGGTACGGTGATGCGTTTCCTGCCTCCCGTCGCCGCGCTCGCCGACGGCCCGGTCCGCTTCGACGGCGACCCCCGTTCCTACGAGCGCCCGCTCGGCGGCGTGATCGACGCGCTGCGCGTCCTCGGCGCCCGTATCGACGACGACGGCCGGGGCGCGCTCCCGATGACCGTGCACGGCGGCGGGGCGCTGGACGGTGGTCCGGTGGAGATCGACGCCTCCTCGTCCTCCCAGTTCGTCTCCGCACTGCTGCTCTCGGCCCCGCGCTTCAACCAGGGCGTGGAGGTACGGCACATCGGAGGCAAGCTCCCCTCCATGCCGCACATCCGGATGACCGTCGACATGCTCCGCGCCGTGGGCGCCCAGGTCGACGAGCCGGAGACCGGCGGCGAGCCCGATGTCTGGCGGGTCTCCCCCTCCGCCCTGCTCGGCCGTGATCTCACCGTCGAGCCCGATCTCTCCAACGCCCAGCCGTTCCTGGCGGCCGCGCTGGTCACCGGCGGCCGGGTCACCATCCCCGACTGGCCCGAACGGACCACCCAGCCCGGTGACGCGCTGCGCGAAATCTTCACCGAGATGGGCGGTTCCTGCGTGCTGACCGACGTCGGTCTGACGTTCACCGGCAGCGGCCGTATCCACGGCATTGACGTCGACCTCGGTGAGGTCGGCGAGCTGACTCCGGGCATCGCGGCGGTCGCGGCGCTCGCCGACTCGCCCTCCACGCTGCGCGGCGTCGCCCATCTGCGCCTCCATGAGACGGACCGCCTCGCGGCCCTCACCAAGGAGATCAACGAACTCGGCGGCGACGTCACCGAGACCGAGGACGGCCTCCACATCCGCCCGCGCCCGCTGCACGGCGGCGTGTTCCATACCTACGAGGACCACCGGATGGCCACCGCCGGCGCGATCATCGGCCTGGCGGTAGCCGGCGTCTCGATCGAGAACGTGGCGACAACCGCCAAGACGCTCCCCGACTTCCCGCAGATGTGGGCCGGAATGCTCGGGGCCTGAGGACATGCGGCGCTACGGCAAGAACCCCGACGAGGACGACATCCGCGTCCGCCCCAACCGCAAGGGCAACCGCCCCCGGACCAATATCCGCCCCAAGCACGAGGACGCGGTCGAGGGCATGGTCCTCACCGTCGACCGGGGCCGGCTCACCTGCCTCGTCGACGACCGCGTCGTCATGGCGATGAAGGCCCGCGAACTGGGCCGCAAGGCCGCGGTGGTCGGTGACCGCGTCAGCATCGTCGGTGATCTCTCCGGTGAGAAGGACACCCTCGCGCGCATCGTGCGTATCGAGCCGCGCAAGTCCGTGCTGCGCCGCACGGCCGACGACGACGATCCGTACGAGCGCGTGGTCGTCGCCAACGCCGACCAGCTGGCGATCGTGACGGCGCTGGCCGACCCCGAACCGCGCCCCCGGCTGATCGACCGCTGCCTCGTCGCCGCGTACGACGGCGGGCTGACCCCGCTGCTCGTACTGACCAAGTCGGATCTGGCCTCGCCGGACGAGCTGCTGGAGATGTACGGAGCGCTCGGCGTCCCCCATGTGGTCACCACCCGCGACGAGTTCGTGGACGGCGTCGCCGCCGACCGGGTCCATGAGCACCTCAAGGGCCGTACCACCGCGTTCGTCGGCCACTCCGGCGTCGGCAAGACGACCCTGGTCAACGCCCTCGTCCCGAAGGAGCGGCGGCGGAGCACCGGTGTTGTCAACGCGGTCACCGGACGCGGCCGGCACACCACCACCTCTGCGCTCGCCCTCCCCCTCGCGGACGCGGACGGCGGCTGGGTGATCGACACCCCGGGTGTGCGCTCCTTCGGTCTGCACCACGTCGATCCGTCCCGGGTGATCCTCGCCTTCCCGGATCTCGTACCGGGTACGGAGGGCTGTCCGCGCGCCTGCAGTCATGACGAGCCGGATTGCGCGCTGGACGAGTGGGCGGCCGAGGGCCACGCCGACCCGGCGCGGCTCTACTCACTGCGGCGGCTGCTCTCCACGCGGGAGCGACGCGAAGGCGACTGACGGGCACGCGTTTGCGGCCCGCCGATGCTGGTAAGTGCATACTCGCACCAAGTGCGACGAAGCAGTCACCGACCGACGCGGGAGGCACAGCCATGGCGTGGCTGCTAGTGGTGGTCGCCGGGATCCTGGAAACAGGCTTCGCGGTCTGCCTCAAGCTCTCGCACGGTTTCACCAGGCTCTGGCCGACGGTCGCCTTCGCCAGTTTCGCGCTCGGCAGCTTCGGCCTGCTGACGCTCGCGCTGAAGAAGCTCGATGTGGGTCCCGCGTACGCGGTGTGGACGGGCATCGGCGCGGCGGGCACCGCGATCTACGGAATGGTCTTCCTCGGCGATGTGGTCTCCACCCTCAAGATCATCTCCATCACGCTGGTGATCACCGGCGTCATCGGACTGCAGCTCTCGGGCTCGGCCCACTGACGGCCCCGCCGACGGCCGTACGCACCAGCAGGCCGACCCCCTCACCGACCGGCGCGATCACGTACGAGAGCGCGAGCCGCACGGTCAGCTCGCAGCGGTGCGCCAGATCGGCCCACTCCTCCTTCGTACGGCTGTCCTGACGGCCCCGGCCCAGCGCGGCGAGCGAGCGGTCCCGTACCGACGCGACCAGCTCGGCCGGGGCCGGCAGCCCCGCGTCCGCACGGCGCTGGGCCGGCACTCCGGACATCGCGGCGCCGCTTCGGGCGGGCCTCGGCGCCGGCAGCCGTTCCCCCCAGCAGCCGGTGAGCAGGGCCCGCAGCAGCGGCCTTGCGCGGGCCTCGCCGACGGTCCACTCGGCGACCGCCACCAGCCGGTCCGCGGCCCCGGTCCACTCGGCCAGCATCCGCTCCACGCCACGGAGGTACTGGTCGGCCTCGCGCCGCACCAGTGCGCGGGCGAGGCCGTCCTTGCTGCCGAACTCGTTGTAGAGGGTCTGCCGCGAGAGCCCTGCGGCGGATGCGACGTCCACCATCCGCACCGCCGACCAGGGCAGGTCTGCGAGCGCCGCGAGCGCGGCGTTCAGTAGGGACTCTCGCGCTGTAGGCATCGTCGCCTCCCAGGCCAAGCGGGTCTGGGCTCAGAGTTGACGTGCGCACCCTCACTGTCAATAGTCCTGTCGGACAGCGACCCGGGAGGGGCCCCGGAAGCCCCGATAGAGTGACGACCATGCCCGATTACCACGATGATCTGCGTCTCGCCCATGTCCTGGCGGACGCCGCCGACGCCGCCACCATGGACCGGTTCAAGGCTCTGGACCTCAAGGTGGAGACCAAGCCGGACATGACACCGGTGAGCGAGGCCGACAAGGCGGCGGAAGAGCTGATCCGTGGACAGCTCCAGCGGGCGCGGCCGCGCGACGCGATCCTCGGCGAGGAGTACGGCATCGAGGGCACGGGCCCGCGCCGCTGGGTCATCGACCCGATCGACGGCACCAAGAACTACGTACGCGGTGTGCCGGTCTGGGCAACGCTGATCTCGCTGACGGTGCAGGGCGAGGGTGGCTACCAGCCCGTCGTGGGCGTGGTCTCGGCCCCGGCGCTGGGCCGCCGGTGGTGGGCAGCGCAGGGCCGCGGCGCCTACACCGGGCGCAGTCTGACCTCCGCGAGCCGTCTGCAGGTCTCCAAGGTCGGCCGGATCGCGGACGCCTCGTTCGCGTTCTCCTCGATGACCGGCTGGGAGGAGCAGGGCCGGCTCGACGGGTTCATGGACCTGACCCGGGCCTGCTGGCGCACTCGCGGTTACGGCGACTTCTGGCCGTACATGATGGTCGCCGAGGGTTCGGTCGACATCTGCGCCGAACCGGAGCTCTCGCTGTGGGACATGGCGGCGACCGCGATCGTCGTACAGGAGGCGGGGGGATCGTTCACCGGTCTCGACGGACGCCCGGGCCCGCACAGCGGCAACGCGGCCGCGTCCAACGGCCTGCTCCACGACGAACTGCTGGGCTACCTCAACCAGCGGTACTGACGGCATATACACCTTTCCCGTCGGCTCCGCGGCGTTTTCCCACGGGCTTCCGCGCGCCTCCCAACCGGCGACGCGCGCCCCCTTGCTGCCGCACCGCAGGGCTGCGACTCTGAGAGTCCCCCACTTGTGAACTTGTGAATCGGTTCCCGAACGACCGATCACCAAGGAGGTGGCTCCATTCATGCTCGTCCGTGACGCCATGAGCACGGTGGTCCTCACCATCGGACCCGCACACACACTCCGACAGGCGGCCTGCCTGATGGCCGCGCGCCGTATCGGCGCCGCCGTAGTCCTCGACACCGACGCCGGCGGCCTCGGCATTCTGACCGAGCGCGACATTCTGAACTCGGTGGGCGCGGGGCAGGACCCCGATCGTGAGACCGCCGGTACCCACACCACCACCGACGTCGTCTTCGCCGCGCCGTCCTGGACCCTGGAGGAGGCCGCCGAGGCCATGACACACGGTGGCTTCCGGCATCTGATCGTGCTCGACGACGACGGGCCCGTCGGCATCGTCTCCGTACGCGACATCATTCGCTGCTGGGCCCCGGTCAGGCGGCACCCCGCGATTCTGGCGGGTTAGGGCATACGAGAGGGCCGGACCCCCCGACAGGAATCCGGCCCTCTGTACTGCGACAAGCGTCCGTCAGGCGCGAAGGGCCTGGACCGCGGCCTCGAGCCGCTTGCCGAAGTCACCATCCGCCTGGCGGAAGTTGTTGACCGCGCGCTCGGCGATGTCGTCGCGCGACACCTTCGAGATGAACCCGGCGAGGTTCTCGATCAGACGGCCCTTCTCGTCCTCGGACATCAGCCGGTAGAGGTTGCCCGCCTGCACGAAGTCGCTGTCCTCGGCGTGGCTGGGCGCCTCGTGGTTGCCGGTGCCACCGGTGACCGGGACCGACTGCCACAGCGGCTTGTCCGTCTGGAACGGGCCGCCGAAGCTGTTCGGCTCATAGTTCTTCGTGCCCTTGTGGCGACCGTCGTACAGGTAGCCGTCACGGGAGTTGGTGCGCGCCTCGGTGGCGTGCGGGCGGTTCACCGGCAGGTGGTCGGCGTTGATGCCGACGCGATAGCGGTGGGCGTCGCCGTACGCGAAGAGACGGCCCTGGAGCATCTTGTCCGGTGACGGACCGATGCCCGGCACGAAGTGCGCGGGGCTGAAGATCGACTGCTCGACCTCGGCGAAGATGTTCTCCGGGTTGCGGTTGAGCTCCAGCTTGCCGATCTCGATCGGCGGATAGTCCTCGTGCGGCCAGACCTTGGTCAGGTCGAAGGGGTTGAAGCGGTAGTTCGTCGCCTCGGCCGCCGGCATGATCTGCACCTGCACGGTCCAGGACGGGAAGTCGCCGCGCTCGATGGACTCACGCAGGTCGCGCTGGTGGGAGTCCGGGTCCACACCGGAGAGGCGGTTGGCCTCGTCGGTGGTGAGGTTCTTGATCCCCTGGTCGGTCTTGAAGTGGTATTTGACCCAGAAGACCTCGCCGGCCTCGTTGTTCCACTGGTACGTGTGCGAGCCGTAGCCGTTCATGTGGCGCAGCGTGGCCGGGATGCCGCGGTCACCGAAGAGCCAGGTCACCTGGTGCGTCGACTCCGGGCTGAGGCCCCAGAAGTCCCAGACGTTGTCCGCCTCCTGCGAGCCGGTGTACGGGTCGCGCTTCTGGGTGTGGATGAAGTCCGGGAACTTGATGGCGTCCTTGATGAAGAACACCGGGGTGTTGTTGCCGACGAGGTCGTAGTTGCCCTCTTCGGTGTAGAACTTCAGGGCGAAGCCGCGGGGGTCACGCACCGCGTCCGCCGAGCCGAGGTTGCCCGCGACGGTGGAGAAGCGCAGGAACGTCTCGGTCTGCTTGCCGACCTCGGAGAGGAACTTCGCCCGCGTCCACTGCGAGACGTCTCGGGTCAGCGTGAAGGTGCCGTACGCACCAGCGCCGCGCGCGTGCACGATGCGCTCCGGGATGCGCTCACGGTTGAAGTGCGCGAGCTTCTCGAGCAGCGCCTGGTCCTGAACCAGAACCGGCCCGCCGACGCCCGCGGTCTCGCTGTTCTGATTGTCGGCTACCGGCGCGCCGGCCTCCGTGGTGAGCGGTCCCTGCGTCACGTGCGCCTCCTGCTGCGTCATCCCTGCAAGTCCTGTCCTTGGCGTTTGCCGAGTTTCGATCCTACAATGGACATTGTCTAAGTCAAGTGGCCATCCAATTTCACACCCGTTCGGGACCTGGCTCCCTTCACTGTTAGGCTGGTCCTTATGAGTGACCTGTTGGAACGACTTCGCGGACGCGGCTGGCGCATGACGGCGCAGCGGCGTGTCGTGGCTGAGGTCCTCGACGGCGACCATGTCCACCTGACGGCCGACGAGGTGCACGCGCGCGCGGTGACGAAGCTGCCCGAGATCTCCCGGGCGACCGTCTACAACACGCTGGGCGAGCTGGTCAGCCTCGGTGAAGTCATCGAGGTGTCGACCGACCGCCGCGCCAAGCGGTACGACCCGAACGCGCACCGGCCGCATCAGCACCTGGTCTGCGCCCAGTGCGGCGCGATCCGCGACGTACATCCGGCGGGCAGCCCGCTGGCCGACCTCCCGGACACGGAGCGCTTCGGCTTCACGATCTCGAGCGTCGAGGTGACGTACCGGGGCACGTGCCCGAACTGCGCGGCCGCCTGACGCACGCCTTCACGAACGGCCCGGTACCCGAGAGGTGCCGGGCCGTTCGTGATGGTCCGCGGGCAGTCGTTGGCCGCGGGCGACCACGGTCCGTGGGCAATCGTTCCGCAGACGCGCGCAAGGCCGTGGCCGGGCCCTTTCACCGCGCCCGGTTGGCATGCGGGTACGACAAAGGCCCGGATCCATCAGGATCCGGGCCTTTGTCTGTCAGTAGCGGGGACAGGATTTGAACCTGCGACCTCTGGGTTATGAGCCCAGCGAGCTACCGAGCTGCTCCACCCCGCGTCGATGAACGCAACACTACGTCACCCCGCCGACCAGCGCAAATCCCTATTCGTCGCTACGCCGTGAGCCCGCAACGCTCACGCCGTGAGCTCCTGGTGCAGCGCCTCGCGCAGCCGCGCCGCCCGCTCCGCCACCTCGGCAGGACCCAGCTCGACGGCCCGTGCGCACCACCGCTGGCCCTCGGTCAGCTCCCCTCTGCGGGCGGCGAGCAGCGCCAGGCGCAGTGCCGCCCTGCCGTGCCCGGCACGAGCCGCGCGGCACCACCACAGGGCCGCCTCCCGCTCATTGCCCTCGCGGGCGAGGAGCAGTCCGAGGTTGAAGGCACCGTTACGGCTGCCTGCCTCGGCCGCCTCGCGGTACCAGCGGGCGGCATCCACCATGTCGCCACGGGCGGCTGCGAGCATGCCGACCCGCACCTGGGCACGACGGTGCCCCTGCTCGGCGGCCCGCTCGTACCACTCCTCGCACTCGCTCTTCTCCGCCGTCGCCTCGCCGAGGGCGGGCGGCCCGGGCAGCGACTGGCGGGAGTCGAGCACCGTGGCGAGACGGAAGGCGGCCTCGGCGCTGCCGCCGCCCGCCGCGCAGCGCAGATGGCGCTCGGCCGCCTGCTCGTGACCGTCTCTGAGCAGCGCGATGCCGACCTGCAGTGCGGCCTCGGTGTGACCGGCGGCAGCTGCCCTCTCGTACCAGGTCAGAGCCGTACGGTCGTCGTCACGGCCGACGTAGAGGATGCCCAGGTTGAACGCCGCGTCGACGCTGCCGGCCTCGGCGGCCTTGGAGAACCAGGGCTCGGCACCGGTCGCGTCGCCTGCCTGCAGAAGCAGTACGGCGAGCGCGTTGGCGGCCTCGCGGTGGCCGGCGTAGGCGGCACGGCGGTACCACTGCTCGGCCTGCGGCGTACGGTCCTGGGCGGCGCAGAGCAGCCCGAGGTTGTATGCGCCGTTTATGTCACCCGCGTCCATGGCGGCGCGATACCAGCGCTCGGCGGTCTGCTGCTCCCCACGCGCGGCGTGCAGCGCGCCGAGGGCGTTGGCGGCGTTGCCGTCACCCTCCTGCGCGGCACGCAGCCACCAGACGGCGGCGCTCTCCTCGTCGCCCGCGTCCCGGAGCAGGAACCCGAGCGCGCAGGCTGCGCGGGCCTCTCCGTCCTTGGCTGCGGTGAGGTACCAGCGACCGGCCTCCTTGAACTCACCACGCTCCTCGAGGATCGCGCCGAGGTGCAGCGCGGCCCGCCGGTGCCCGCGGGCCGCGGCCTGCCGGTACCACTGCACGGCTTCGTCGAGCGCGGACAGCTCGACGTCGTGCTCACCGTCCGTGCCCGCGCCTGTGCCCGTTCCCGTTCCCGCGCCGTCGGGCTTCACGTCGTCCCGACCGACCGGGACCCCTCCAGCACGCCCGGCACGACCCGCGCCCGCGCCGTCGGACTTCACGCCGTCGGGCTTCACGCCGTCCTGGCCGACCTCGCTGGCCCGTCCCGCACGTCCCTCGCGCCCCATCCGCAGGCCCACGTCCTCGCCCGGGCGAGCCTCCTCCGCCGCCAGCCGCTCCAGCGTGCGGGCCAGCCGGTACGCCGCTTCGCGGTGGCCCTGCTCGGCCGCCGCGCGCAGCCAGCGCTCCGCGCCCGCGTCGCTGCGGTGCTCCAGAAGATCGGCGAGGGCGTACGCGCCCAGCGCGTGGCCCTGTTCGGCGGACTGGCGCAGCCAGTACTCCGCGGCGGGCTCGTCGCCACGCTCACGGAAGTGACGCCCCAGGGCGTGCGCCGCCGCCGCGGAGCCGGCGACGGCCGCGATACGCCACCACCCCGCCGCCTCGTCGGCGTACCCACGCTGATGGAGGAGGACACCGAGATTGTTGGCGGCGGCGCGGTCGCCGTCGGCGGTCGCACCACGCAGGTAGGGCTCGGCGCCGTCGAGGTCTCCGCGGCGCAGCAGCAGCGCGCCGAGCACGCTCATGGACGCGGTGTCGCCGCCGTCGGCGGCACGCCGGTGACCCGCCTCACTCCCCGCGGTCTCCACGGAAACCGAGTCGACGCCTTCACCACCGCCGGCGTTGTCAACGTTGTCAACAGCGTCGCCCCCGCTGCTCGCGTCCGCCACGCTTCCGGCATGCCGCCGCACAAACCGCCCTGTCTTCAACAGTGTTGCCCTGTCCCCCATAAATTCCATCGTCGCACCACCCGCAACCCGCGTACACCTGGTATACCGCAGCCAGTGAGGTCACTTCAGCGTTTTGTCGACATGCCCACAGATGGACAAGTCAAACACGACCGGACCCAACTCGCCCCGCGCGGCACACAGTTCTCACCGCAGCACATACGCACGAACAGGGCCCGAATCCTCAAAGGATTCGGGCCCTGTTCTTTTTCAGTAGCGGGGACAGGATTTGAACCTGCGACCTCTGGGTTATGAGCCCAGCGAGCTACCGAGCTGCTCCACCCCGCGTCGTTGTGTTGCAACCGTACCACGACGCGGGATGGTCCCTGCTCAGCCGCCCTTGGGGGTAGTCGTCGGACCGGGCTTGCTCTGAGCGCCTGCCGCCCGCTCCAGCGCGTCCTGCAGGGCAGCCTGCGCCTTGCCGTACGCCTCCCAGTCCGTCGGCTTCTTGTCGAGCGCCGCCTGGGCATCGTCGTACGCCTTCTGGGCGTCCGCGATGGCGGCCTTCAACGCTGCGTCACCGGTCGCCGGCGGCGGCTTGGTGGTGTCGCCCGGTGGCGGTGTCGTCGTCGGTGGCTCGGCGCCGCCCTCCTCGAAGACCGCGTTGAGTGCCTCCGTGAGACTGTCCTTGAAGACCGGTTTGCCTCCGCCGTAGGCGACGGCGACCTTCTTCAGCAGCGGATAGTTCGCACTGCCGCCTCGCGCGTACACCGGCTCGATGTAGAGGAACCCGCCGTCCAGCGGCACCGTCAGCAGGTTGCCGTACTCGATGTCGGAGTCGGTGCCTCTGAGGTCCCTGACGAAGGTCGCGACCTCCGGCACACCGTTGAGCTCACTCTGCACCTGCTGTGGCCCCTGCACCGTCTCGGTGACTCTCAACAGCCTCATCGTGCCGTACTTTTCGCTGTTGGCATCGGCGTCGACCGCCATGAACGCACCCAGGTTGGGGCGTCCGGCCGGCGTGAACGTCGTCGTCAGAGAGAACTTCTGCGCCTTGTCCCCGGGCATCTTGAGGCTCAGGTAGTACGGCGGAACGGCGCTGGTGTCCTTGTTCGTCGGGTCGTCCGGCACCTGCCAGGCGTCACTGCCGCTGTAGAACTGCTCGGGCTGGGTGACGTGGTACCGGGTGAGCAGCTCGCGCTGCACCTTGAACATGTCCTGCGGGTACCGCAGATGGGCCTTGAGGTCCGGCGAGATCTTGTCCTTCGCCTTCACCGTGCCCGGGAACGCCTTCATCCAGGTCTTCAGCACCGGGTCCTTGGTGTCCCACTGGTACAGGTTGACCGTGCCGTCGTACGCGTCGACGGTGGCCTTCACCGAGTTGCGGATGTAGTTGACCTGGTTCTGCTGCGCGACGACCGCACGCTGGTTGGTGGTCAGCGAGTCGGCAGTGGTGTCCCCCAGCGTCGTACGGGAGGCGTAGGGATAGCCGTTGGTCGTGGTGTACGCGTCGACGATCCACTGGATGCGGCCGTCGACGACCGCCGGGTAGGCGTCGCCGTCAATGGTCAGCCAGGGGGCGACCGCCTCGACGCGCTCCTTGGGCGTGCGGTTGTAGAGAATCCGCGAGCCCTCGCCGACTGCTCCCGAATAGAGGATCTGCGGCTCGCTGAAGGCGACGGCGTACGCTGCGCGGTTCAGCGGGCTGGAGAGGTTGACCCCGCTCTTGCCCTTGTAGCTGGTGGTCTCCTCACCGTTCTTCTCGTAGTCGAGTTCCTTCTGCGGGCCACCGACGATGGAGTACTGCTCGGTCTTCTCGCCGTAGTAGATCCGCTGCTCGTACTTGCCGAGCTGGCCGCTGGTCGGCAGCCCGGACTCGGTGAAGTCGGGGGAGCCGACGGTGCCCTTGTCCGGGTCCGTGATGGTGTTCGTGCCCTTGGCCGCGATCGCGCCGTAGCCGTGGGTGTACGTGAAGTGGTCGTTGATCCAGTTGCGCTTCTGGATGCCCTTGATGTTGAGCTCGCGCAGACCGATGACCGTGTCCTGCGGCTTGCCGTCGGTTCCGGGGTACCGGTCGACGTCGAGGGTCGCGGGGAACTGGTAGTACTTACGCTCCTGCTGGAGCTGCTGGAAAGCGGGTGAGACCACGTTCGAGTCGACCAGGCGGTAGCTTGCCGCCGTGGGGGCATCGGCGCGCTGCTGGGCCTTCCGCTTGGGGTCGCCCTTGCCCGAGTAGTCCTCCGGGTTGGCGTTGTCGATTCCGTACGCGTGCCGCGTGGCCTCGATGTTCTTCTTGATGTAGGGGCTTTCCTTGGCCTGCTCGTTCGGCTGGACCTGGAACTTCTGCACGATCGCCGGGTAGAGGCCGCCGATGAGGATCGCCGACAGGACCATCAGCCCGAAGCCGATCACCGGCAGCTGCCAAGTGCGGCGCCAGAGCGTCGCGAAGAAGAGCAGGGCGCAGATGACCGCGATGCAGAAGAGGATCGTCTTGGCCGGGAGGTAGGCGTTGGCGTCGACGAAGCGCAGACCCGTCCAGTTGCCGGTGGCCTTGAAGTCACTGGACTTCACCGCGAGGCCGTACCGGTCGAGCCAGTACGCGACGGCCTTGAGCGAGACGAAGACACCGAGCAGCACGGAGAGATGACCGGTGGCCGCGCCCGTCGCCCGGGCGCCGGGGCTGGTGATGCGCAGCCCGCCGTACAGATAGTGGGTCAGCGCGGCGGCGATCAGCGAGAGCACGGCGGCCGCGAAGCCGAAGCCGAGCAAGAACCGGTACCAGGGAAGATCGAACGCGTAGAACGACACGTCCATGTGGAACTGCGGGTCCTTCTGGCCGAAGGAGACGCCGTTGACCCACATCAGCCAAGTGCGCCACTGTCCGGTGGCGGAGGCTCCGGCGATCAGCCCGACGAGAGCGGTGATCGCGAGGAGCACCCACTTCTTGTACGGGGCGATGCTCATCCGGTAGCGGTCAAGACTCTGCTGCTCCAGCGACATGGCGCTCAGCGGTGGCCGCAGCCGGTGCGCGAGCCAGATGTTCACACCGACGGCTGTGGCCATCAGCAGCCCGAAGACAGCGAACAGCCCGATCTTGGTCCACAGGGTGGTGGTGAAGACGGAGGAGTACTTGACCGAGCGGTACCAGAGCCAGTCGGTCCAGAACCCGGCGAACATGACGAAAGCCATGGCCAGCACGGCCAGCACGCCCAGTGTCATGAGCAGGGTGCGGACACGCCGGGACGGCCGGCCCACTCTGATCCGTGGCCCGGTCGGGCCTCCGCC
The DNA here is from genome assembly GCF_035918095.1 of Streptomyces sp. NBC_01750. Lineage (NCBI taxonomy): Bacteria > Bacillati > Actinomycetota > Actinomycetes > Kitasatosporales > Streptomycetaceae > Streptomyces > Streptomyces sp. NBC_01750. Next base: position 5,910,200 of record NZ_CP109137.1, on the reverse strand, counting down.
GCGGTCCGGCATCTGGAAAGCCAACGTGCGCACCTCTAAGTTCGCGGTCGTGGGAAATCGGGCCCCGCGATCGTAGAGCCCACTGATGCAACTTACTGAGGCTTTACCTAGTTCCCGTCCCGGGCCCGGAAGGAGGCAGGATATTGCCCATGTCCAACGATTCCTCTTCCGGCCCCCCGACGGCCGCGAGCCCGCTCACCCGAGCCGTGCTCGAAATCGACGAGTACGCATCAGGGCTCGGCTGGGACCAGCCGGCCAGGCTCTTCGCGCTCGTCGACACCGCCCACCTGCGCTCCCAGGAGCCGGGCCTCGCGGCCCAGCTCGGCCTCGACAGTGACGAGGCGGCCGCGCCGCTCACCCCGATCGAGCAGGACGAAATCCCCGCCGGCAAGGCGCTGGACGAGTTCCTCGCCACGATCGCCTGGCCGGAGGCGGTGGCAGGCTGCGCACTGACAGTGGAGCGCCTGATGCTCCCACCGTCCGCGGAGTCCTCAGTCCCGGACGGCCTCGACGAAGCGGCGCTCACCAAGTGGGTCGCCGGCCACCCGAAGCGCCAGGAGGTCCGCATGACCGTGGCGGTCCTGCGCGACGGCGCCCGCGAATCGGCGGTACGCCTGCGCGAAAAGGACTCTCCGACGGAAGTCCTGACGGGTTCGGACCTGGTCCCGGGCTTGGCGGAGGCGCTTGCGGCGACGTTCGAGGCCTAGCGGCGGGTGAGGGCACCGCCGTACCGGATCGTGAGGGATCGGGTGCGGCGGTTTGCTGTGTGAGCCCGCGGCCGGCCGGGCAACGGGGCGGGCGGCATCCGGGGTGCGGCACCACGCGCTCCCGGGGCAGGGAGCCCCCGGTTCCGGGAAGGGGCTGGTCGGGGGCAGCGCCCCCGGCATCAGCTCGGCGCGCAGGCCGGCAGCGCCGCCGTGTCCCCCGACTTGATCTTCTGCAGCGACGTCGCCGCATCGGCGATCGTGTTCACCTTCACCAGCGTCAGCCCGTCCGGGATGTCCGACGCGGCCGCCGCGCAGTTGTCCACGGGCGTCAAGAAGTACTGCGCCCCCGCGTTCCGCGCGCCGACCAGTTTCATCTCGATGCCGCCGATCGGCCCGACCTTGCCCTTGTCGTCGATCGTCCCCGTGCCCGCGACGAACTTCCCGCCCGTCAGATCCTGCGGCGTGAGCTTGTCGACGATGCCGAGGGCGAACATCAGACCCGCACTCGGCCCGCCCACATCTGCCAGGTTGATGTCGATACCGAACGGGAACGTGTGGTCGGTCCCGGCCTGGATGCCGACGATCGCCCGGTCGCCCTTGCCCGACTTCACCGTGGTGATCGTGACCTTCTCGGTGGTCCGGGGTTCCTTCCCGGCCTTCTCCGCCGCAGCCGCGTCCTTCGCCGGCACGATCGTGAAGGCGACGTCCTGGCCGGGCTTGTGCTTCACGACCAGCTTGGCGACGTCGGCCGGCTCCTTGACGGGTGTGCCGTCCACGGCCCGGATGACGTCACCGGCGTGCAGCCGGTTCTCCGACGGCGTGTCCTTGAGAACCGTGGACACCACGACACGCGACTTCACCGGGATCCTCAGCTGCTCCAGCGCGGCAACCTTCGCGCTCTCCTGCGACTGGGTGAATTCCTCGGCGTTCTCCTGCGTGGACTGCTCTTCCGTCTTCCCGTCCGGGTAGAGCGTGTCGTGCGGCACCACCACGTTGTCATGGGCCAGCCAGCCGTAGACCGCCTCGACGATGTTCATCTTGTAGTCCGCACCGGTGACCCTGACCGTGGTCATGTTGAGGTGACCGGTCGTCGGGTAGGTCTTGCGGCCGGAGATCTGAAGCACCGGCTCTCCACCGGCCGCGCCCAGGGTGTTCACCGTCGGCCCGGGCGACATCTCCGAGTACGGCACTGGGATGAACACCCCTGCGCAGAGCAGCGCAATGAAAACGAGGGTGGAAGCGAGCATCGTCGCGGTGCGGCGTGGCATGGAACGACAGTACGGGACGGGTTTGTCAGACCACCTTCGGGGCCGGTCCGTACGTGGCGGGGTGGCAACTGCGTACGGTCGGCGGCCGGGTCGTACCCGGTTACGCGGTATCAGTACCGGAGTCCGTCTTCTCCATCGCGTCGCGGAACCGCGCATATCCGGCAAGCTCGGCCACATCCCCGGTCGTCCGGTTCCGTGAAGCCCAGCTTCCCCATATCGCCGCACCGACGGCAGCGAAAAGCGGAATCAGCAACCAAGCGAGCGCTGCCATCACGACCTCCCTACCCCATGAGCAAACCCAACTGAGTGATCAGCAGATTAGCCATCTGCCAGTCCAACGCTCATGGCAGGGGGGCGGTTACGCAAATCGGGGTGCTTGAGCTCTGTGAGGGTTTCAGCAGGCTCCGACCCACTCCTCCGTGCCGTCGGAGAACTTCTGGTGCTTCCAGATCGGCACCTCGTGTTTGAGGTCGTCGATCAGCTTCCGGCAGGCCTCGAAGGCCTCCCCACGGTGCGGGCAGGACACGGCGACCACGACCGCCAGATCTCCGACCTCCAAGTCACCCACACGGTGGACGGCGGCCAGCGCCCGAACGGGGAAGTCCACGGTGACCTTCTCCGCGATGCGGCGCATCTCGGCCTCGGCCGTGGGGTGGCACGAGTACCCGAGAGTGTCGACATCGGCGCCGCCGTCGTGGTTGCGCACGGTGCCGACGAACAGCGCGGTGCCGCCCGCCGCGTCGTCGCCGACGGCCGCGAAGACCTCGTCGAGAGAGAGCGGGGTGTCGCGGATCGCGAGCAGACGGATGGGGTCGTCCGCCGCTTGCTCGCCGGGGTGGTCGTACCTGCTTGCCATGCCTTCCATCGTGCCGTACCGCACTGACAACTCGGAATAGCTCTTTCGACCGGTCGGTGACACACCGTCCTGGAGCCTCCTACAGACCGCCCACAGCGCCCGCGGGCGCTAGATACGGCGCCGCGCCTTGCGGGCACGGCGCACCAGGGCCGCCGTGCCGAGCAGCGCGACCGTCGCACCCGCCGCACCCGCAGCCGTGGCGTCCTTGCGGCCCAGGCGGCGGCCCGCGACGGTGTGGCGGCCCTCCACCTCCTCCAGCAGCGCGGCGAGGACCTCCTCATTGGTCCACTGGGGCCGCCAGCCCGCGTCATGCAGCCGGCTCACACTGACCACCCAGGGGTGCATGGTGTACGCCAGGTCACCGGCCGGGGACGGGGTCAGGCCGATCCGGTGGAGCCTGGCCGCGGCCCCCAGGGCGACCGCCGAGGGCAGCTCCATCCGGCGGATGCCGCTGAGCTCCTCGACCTCCTCCTGCTCCAGCCAGCCGTCGCAACCGACCGCGAGTTCCCCGTCGACCTTCTCCAGAGCGGCGTACTCGAGCGCGCTCACCAGGTCCTCGACATGGCAGAACTGCCAGGTGGGACGCGATCCGGCGACCACGAGCAGACGCGGCGACTCGAAGTAGCGGGTGAGCGCCGTGTCAGTGCCGCCCACCAGGACCGCGGGTCTTACCACCGTGACGTTGAGCCCGGGGTGGGCGCGGGGTGCCCGGCGGCCCAGGCGCTCGATCTCCAGCAGGTCACCGACGCCCGTGGCCTCTGCGGTGGCGCGCAGCTCCGCGTCCTCGGAGAGCGGGATGTCGTTGTCGGGCAGCGCCCCGTACACCATCGCCGAGGTGCACAGGACGACCCGGTGGACACCGGCCGCCGCGGCGGCGGTCAGGACGGTCTGGGTACCGCGCACGTTGTACGCCGTACGGGCGGCGGAGTCGGTCTCCAGGTCGAGATCGAGGGCCAGGTGCACCACCACGTCCGCACCGCGCAGCTTCTCCGCGATGGCCGGGTCACGTACGTCGAGGATGTGCCAGTGCGCCTCGGAGACCTCGCCCCGGCGCTCGTCGATGGCGACGACCTGCTTGATCTCCTCGGAAGCGGCCAGGCGCCGGACAAGCAGGTCACCGACGCCGGAGGCGGCGCCGGTGACCGCGACGACGGGACCACGGCCGTGGGACCCGCGGCCTGAGGCCGGGGTTGATTGGTTTCGCGCTGCGCGAACCTGCGGATCTGGGGAACTCACCAGGCGTCTCCAGCGGTTGTCTTCAGTACGTACGCGAACGACGCGTCCGCACCAGGTGGCGTCCATCCTGCCGCAGGCCAAGAGTCGGCGGAGCACCGAGCCCATATGCGGCCCGGATGTCTACGCTGGGTGGTGTTGTCGGGCAGTCGCCGTCGGCAGGAAGCCGGCGGCCCTACGAGCCGAGGAAACCCGTGAGTGACACCCCATTCGGATTCGGCCTTCCGCCGGAGGAGCCGGAGAACGGCGACGAGGGCAAGAAGAAGGATCCCGCCGGAGGTGGCCAGGGCTCCGGCGGGCAGTTCCCGACGAATCCCTTCGGGTTCGGTGGGGGCGGCGGTGACAATCCGTTCGCCGCGATGTTCGGTTCGCTGAATCCGAACGACCTGGGCGCGGCCTTCCAGCAGCTCGGCCAGATGCTGAGCTACGAGGGCGGTCCCGTGAACTGGGACATGGCCAAGCAGATCGCGCGCCAGACGGTCTCGCAGGGCACGCCGGACGGCACCAAGGACCAGAGTGTGGGTCCGGCCGAGCGCACCGCGGTCGAGGAGGCCGTACGGCTCGCCGACCTGTGGCTGGACGGAGCGACCTCGCTGCCCTCCGGCGCGAACACCGCCGTGGCGTGGAGCCGTGCCGAGTGGGTCGAGGCGACGCTCCCGGCGTGGCAGCAGCTCGTCGACCCGGTCGCCGAGCGTGTCGGCCTGGCCATGGGCGATGTGCTGCCCGAGGAGATGCAGGCCATGGCGGGCCCGCTGATCGGGATGATGCGCTCCATGGGCGGCGCGATGTTCGGCCAGCAGATCGGGCAGGCCGTGGGTGTGCTGGCGGGCGAGGTGGTCGGTTCGACCGACATCGGCCTGCCGCTCGGCCCGGCCGGCAAGGCCGCGCTGCTGCCGTTGAACATTGAGGTGTTCGGCAAGGACCTCGGCGTGCCGAAGGAAGAGGTGCGGCTGTATCTGGCCCTGCGCGAGGCCGCCCACCAGCGGCTCTTCGCCCATGTGCCGTGGCTGCGCTCGCATCTGTTCGGCGCGGTCGAGGGGTACGCCCGCGGGATCAAGGTCGACACGAGCAAGCTGGAGGATGTGGTCGGCCAGTTCGACCCGACGCATCCCGAGCAGCTGCAGGAGGCTCTCCAGCAGGGCATGTTCCAGCCGGAGGACACCGCGGAACAGAAGGCGGCGCTGGCCCGCCTGGAGACCGCGCTCGCGCTGGTCGAGGGCTGGGTCGACGCGGTGGTGCACGAGGCGGCCTCGACCCGTCTGACGTCGGCGGACGCCCTGCGGGAGACGCTGCGCAGGCGCCGGGCCTCCGGCGGTCCCGCCGAGCAGACATTCGCGACGCTGATCGGTCTTCAGCTGCGTCCGCGCCGGTTGCGGGACGCCTCACGGCTGTGGGCCTCGCTCACCGACGCACGGGGCGTGGACGGGCGGGACGGACTGTGGGAGCACCCGGACATGCTGCCGACGGCCACCGACCTGGACGATCCGGACGGCTTCGTCCACCGTGAGCAGCTCGATTTCTCGGAGCTGGACAAGATGCTCGGTGAGGCGGCGGGCGGCAGCGGCAAACCGAAGCTCGACAAGGACGACCTCAAGAAGGACGACCCCCAGAAGGGCACCAAGGACGACGAGGGCGACAAGGACCAGTGAGCCTGCACGACGACGCCGTACTCGTACTGAAGGGCTACGAGGATCAGGAGGAGCTTCGGCAGGTCTATCTGGACCACCTGGCGGCGCACCCGGACGGGATGTGGAAGGCCTGCCGGGCCGGGCATCTCACCGCGAGCGCGCTGGTGGTCGACCCGGAGCGCGGCCGGGCGTTGCTGACACTGCACAAGAAGCTCGGCATGTGGCTGCAGATGGGCGGCCACTGCGAACCTGACGACGCGACGCTGGCCCTGGCCGCGCTGCGCGAGGCCACGGAGGAGTCCGGGATCCACGGGCTGACTCTGCTGCCCGGTGGTCCTGTGCGGCTGGACCGGCATGCGATTCCGGCGCCGTGCCACTGGCATCTCGATGTGCAGTACGCGGCGCTGGCTCCGGCCGGGGCGGTCGAGGAGATCAGCGAGGAGTCGCTGGATCTGCGTTGGTTCGCGTACGACGAGGTGGCGGGTGTGGCCGACGAGTCGGTCGTACGACTGCTTGAGCGTACGCGTGCGGCGCTGTAGCGAGCCGCTCATGAGCCGGGGCGTGAGGAAGAAGCGTCAGTAAGGGGCGGCCTCTTATGGAGGCCGCCCCTTACCTGTATGAGCCGCCCCTTACCTGTATGACCTGTGTGCCTGGCGTGTGTCAGTTCCAGGCGTTGTTCTGGTTCTGGGCGTGAGCCCCGTGCTGGCCCACGCCGTACTGGGCGCGCAGGCCCTGTCCGATCTCCGCACTCTGCGGCGGCATGACCTCGCTGGGCTGCACGAGCGCGAAGCCCTGGCCGAGGAAGCTGAGTTCCCAGCCCTCGCCGGTGCTGCCGCGCCGACGCCGTACGCCGGAGGAGTGTGTCTGCGCCTGCATCTGGACGCGCAGCGCGGAGGACCAGGCGACGATCGCGTCGGCATCCACGTTGATGTACTTGTCCGGCGTGACCTGCATCATCAGTGGCTGCCCGGAGGTCATCAGCGCGACCTTGCCCCGGCCGGAGATATTGAGCTGGTACTTCCCGGAGCCGGAGATACCGTACTGGCTGTCCACCGCGATGACCTCGGTGTGCAGTGTGGAGTCGAGCGCCAGGACATAGGCGCTGTCGACCGTCATGCCCTCCTGCTCGACGTCCACGACGTGGATGTACTGCGCGAGATTGGCAAGGTAGACCGTGCCCTGCCCGGAACAGCGCATCAGGTCCAGGCCTTCACCGGTGTTGGCGCGGGCCCGCCGCTGGTTGTTCGACTGGTACTCGCCGTCGAAGTCCATCAGCCCCTGGTACGCGACCATGGCGCCCTTGCGGGCGAGGACGTCGTCATGGCCGGTGAGCGAGACCCGCAGCAACTGCGGGTTCTGCACGGTGTACCGGTCCTGGGACTGCTGTTCGGTGTAGCTGAAAAGCGGACTCTGCATGATGTGTGCTCCTCCCCCTCAGTGCCGGATCCGCAGGCGGTCGGTACTGTCCTCGCTCGGCTGTACGACGACAATGCCCTGTCCCGAGAAGGCCATCTGGTAGGCCTCTCCGCTGCCCCGCCCGATCAGCGAGGAGGCCTTGAAGCTGCGCTTGCCCTTCACCTTGAGGTTCGGGGACCACGCGACGAGGGCGTCCGGGTCGACGTACGTCTCGTCCTCACCACGGCCGCAGTCGACGACGATCGGCGTACCGCGCGAGGTGAGGGCCACCCAGCCGGTGCCCGCGACCTCGACGTTCCACAGGCCCTGACCGGCGAACTTGGCCATGCCCTTGACCCGCTCGACGCCCCACTGCAGGTGCGCGTCGAAGGCCAGCAGATTGGTGCCGTTGACCGCGAGCGAGTCGTTGTTGAGGTTGATGACGACGACATCCGCGCCGTAGTCGGCGAGGTAGAGCAGCCCGTCTCCGGAGCACTTCATGATGGGAGCGCCCTCGCCGGTCACCCACTGGGAGGCGATCTGGCGGACGGCGGGCGGGTTCGGCTCGTACTGGACGAAGCCTTCGTAGGCGACCATCGAGCCGGTGCGTGCGTACAGGTCCTGGCCGGTGGCCATGGCGACCTTGAGCATGGCGCGGCCGTGGTTCTCCATCCGGGCCGCGATCGGGGTCGGGGCGAAGCCCGCGAGTTGCTGGTTCATTCTTCGGGCTCCCTCAGACCTCGTACGGCTGGACGACGATGAAGTTGCCGGGTGCGCCCCGGAACTGGAGGTTGATGGTCTCTCCGCTGTGCCCCGGGTACGCGTTGCGGCGCAGCCGGACCTGGCTGGAGAGGATGACCTGTGACGCGGCCGACCAGGCGACGACCGCATTGCAGTCGGCGAACGTCGTCGGCGTGACCGGCAGGACCACGGGGATGCCGTGGGTCTTCACAATGACGGTGCCGGTGCCCTGGAACATCATGGTGAACAGGGCGCCGCCGGGGATGCCGTGGCCCTCGATCCTGCGGACCTCGTGCTGCAGCGACTCGTCGAAGGCGAGGACGTTCTCCGCGGAGACGCAGATGCCGTCGCCCTGCAGCTCGATCGAGTGCAGATGAGAGCCGTCCTCCGCGAGGAAGATCTGGCCGCGGCCGCTGCAGCGCATCAGCTGCATCTCCTGGCCGGTCGCATTGCCGACGATCCGTCCGGCGAAACCGGCACCCTTGTAGCTGAAATCGACCTTGCCCTGGTACATCACCATGCTGCCCTGGCGGGCGAGGACAGGCGTGCCACCCACGGTCAGATCGACCCGCATGAGCTGCTGGTTCTGCGGGGTCCAGCGCTGGCCGGTGGGGGTCTCGCGGTAAGGCTGGAGGGCGGCCTGCAGGCCGGCGCCGGCCTGCGGGGCTCCCTGGGGAACGCCTTGCGGGAAACCACCCTGAGGGGGCATGCCGGGAGGCTGCTGACCGTACGGGGGCGGGGCCTGCTGTCCGTACGGCGACGGCGCGCCCGGCTGCGGGACCTGACCCGGCATCTGCCCCGGGACCTGCCCGTACTGCGGCTGCTTGGGCGGTTGTCCGTACGGGGAGGGGGGAGCCGGCGGCGGTACGGTGCCGCCGTGCGGGGTCATCGGCGCCACGATGGTCGGCGCGGAATGCATCTGCGGGTTCTGCTGAGGGGCGGGCGCCTGGGCCGCGGGAGCACCGAAGGAGGGCGCGGGCTGCGGTCCTTGAGGGGCCTGCGGCATCTGGGGCGCCTGCGGTGCGCCGAACGCCGGGGCGGGCGCGGTGGCCTGCACGGGCGGCGCGAACGAGGGCGCGGCACCCTGCGGTTGCTGTGCGGCCGGTGACTCCTCGGCGACCTCGCCGCCGAAGTTCTTCAGCAGCGCGTCGAGACCGCCGTCGAAGCCCTGGCCTATGGCGGCGAAGCGCCACACGTCCTTCAGGTAGAAGTCGCCCAGCATCACGGCGCGCTCGGTGGAGAACTCCGAGCCGTTGAAGGCGTAGCGGACGACCTCCTCGCCACCCGCGACGATGCGGATGTACCCGGGGCCGACCTGAGACATCTGTCCGGCACCGTCGATCGTCGCGGTGAAGGAAAGCCGGTGGATGCTCGCCGGAATGCGGTCCAGAGTGACGCGAAATGACTCGGTGTCACCGGATTGCGCACCGAGCAGCTGAATGGATTCCTCGGGAGACTTCGGCTGGTTGAAGAAAATGAAGTACCGGTCGTCCGAGAGCTGCTCGTTGGCGTCGAGTCCGAAGCAGCTGATGTCGAAGGTCAGCCCAGGAGCGGCGATCTGCACACCTACGTACAGATCCGTTCCCGGCGTGAGATCACTGATCTTGGCCTTGTGGCCGCGTTGGAATTCCCTGGCCATGCGTAACGACCGTCCCCCATCCCGAAATGTAATGCGTCGCGCCAGGCTAACGGCTGAGGCCGACATTGAGCCAAGCCGGTACACATTCGGTACAGGACCGTCGACGGTCCTCCCCGCCGGTCACTCTCCGCGCGCGGCGGGCAGATGCGGCAGCCGGTCGGCCGCGACAACGCCTTCGAGGTAGCCCCTGGCCCGCTCGGTGCGGGGGTACGCCTCCAGCAGCCGCCAGAACCGCGGGCCGTGGCCGGGCACGAGCAGATGGGCCAGCTCATGGACGAGTACGTAGTCGACGACGTACTCCGGCATCCCCTGCAGGCGGTGTGACAGGCGGATACTGCCCTCCGCCGGAGTGCAGGAGCCCCAGCGGGTGTTCTGATTCGTCACCCATCGCACGGATGTCGGCCTTGCGCGTCCGTCGAAGTACTGGGCGGACAGCCGCTCGGCGCGCTCGCCCAGTTCGGCGTCTCCCAGGATCCGCTTGCTCTCCTGGGCAGCGAGCTTGTCGAGCATCACGCCGACCCAGCGCTGCTCCTCCGCCTCCGACATCCTGGCGGGGATGAGAACGATGGTCCGGTCACCCTCGCGGTAGGCCGAGACCGTTCTGCTGCGCCGGGCGCTCCTGCGGACCTCGACCGCGCTCGTCCCCGATCCGCGGGGCGGGTGGCTTGGCGCGCTGCGGTGTTGACTTCCGGCGCTGTGCTGTGGGGTCTCCCCAGCGAAGCGAGGGGAAGGGTCGACGGACACGCCCCGACGTTACCCGCTGTCAGAGGAGGAAGTCCCGCCTCCGGGACGGTTCGATCTTGATCCACTCCATGGCGTGCACCATTTGAACGACTAATGCCCGCACCTGTGGATAACTTTTCACACCCGTCGGCGCTGCCGGGCATTCTGACAACAGTTCACAGGAGAAGGCCGGACGAAAGATCAACGGGGGAAGCGGATATGCATCCGACGGTGAAGCCTGCCTTGAGGCGCGCATGGCGGGAGCGACAGACCGTGCAATTCGGGGCCACACCCGCACACGCGGTGATGGTCGGTCCGGTGGACACCGCGACAGGTGCCCTGATCGAGCTGCTGGACGGGACGCGGGGGTTGCCGTGGCTGCGCCAGGAGGCGCGGTCGATAGGCCTGCCCGAGGGACAAGTGGACGCCCTCGTGAACCGGTTGACGGCGGCCGGGCTGCTCGACGATCCGACGGCAGGCGGCCCCGCGGCCGATGCGCTGCGGAAACGACCCGGGGCCCTCGACCGGCTGCGCTCCGACCTGGCGTCGCTCTCCGTGGTCCATCCGGAACCGGGCGGCGGGATACAGCGCCTGGCGGCCCGGCGGGCCATGCGTGTCCAGGTCCGGGGCGCGGGGCGAGTCGGTGCGACGGTCGCCGCAGTGCTCTCGGCCGCCGGCGTGGGCGCGGTGGAGGTGCTGGACGGCGGATGCACCGAGCCGTGGGACGTGGCGCCCGGCGGGCTGCCGGCGGAATCGGTCGGTGAGCGGCGGGACGCGGCGGCCCGGCAGTTGGTGCGGCGGTCCGCGCCCGACCGTCCCCCACGCGCGGGAGAGTCGGCAGGGACCACGGAGTGCGCCGAGCCCGGTCTCTCCCTGGTCATCGTCGCGCCGCGGGACGGCCTGGCGGCCTATGCCCCCGATCCGGCCGCCGCCGAGGACTGGATCGTCACCGGGACACCCCATCTGTATGCGGGAGTTGTCGAGGGGACCGGTGTGGTGGGCCCGCTGGTGCTGCCCGGCGGCACGGCCTGCGCCGGGTGTCTGGAGCTGGACAGGGCGGAGCGCGACCCGGCGCGTCCCAGGCTGCTGGCACAGTGGCGCTCGGGCCGCCGGAGAGCATTGCCGGCCTGCGATGTCGCTCTGGCCACCGCCGTGGCAGGGATGACGGCGGCGCACGCGCTGTCCTTTCTCGACGGGGAGCTGCCCGCGAGTACGGGGGCGCGATGGGAGACTTCACTGCCTCTGCTTGACTGGCGCTCGGAGACGATCAAGCCGCACCTCGACTGTGTCTGCAGTGCGGTAGGGAAGAGTGAGAGGGAGCACACCTCGGGGATCGGGCCGCCGCCGCACGAGACAATGGCCGGGTAACCGCCGTCGACGAAGCAATGCTGTACGGCACACGCGGCACGGCAGTCTGGGATTTGGAGGGGCGCATGTCTGATCTTCCCCGGAAAGCGGTCACCCGAACCGCCAAGTTGGCCGCGCTGCCACTGGGCTTCGCGGGCCGTGCCACTTGGGGTCTGGGCAAGCGGATCGGCGGCAAGTCCGCGGAGATCGTGGCCCGGGAGCTGCAACAGCGCACTGCGGAGCAGCTGTTCAAGGTGCTCGGCGAGCTCAAGGGCGGTGCGATGAAGTTCGGACAGGCCATGTCCGTCTTCGAGTCGGCTCTCCCCGAGGAGATCGCGGGCCCCTATCGCGCGGCCCTGACCAAGCTTCAGGAGGCGGCGCCCCCGATGCCGACGCGCACGGTCCACTCGGTGCTGGAAGAGCGGCTGGGCGAGGAGTGGCGGGAGCTGTTCCTGAAGTTCGAGGACAAGCCGTCGGCCGCCGCGTCCATCGGCCAGGTGCACCGGGCGGTGTGGCACGACGGGCGCGAGGTCGCGGTGAAGGTGCAGTACCCGGGGGCGGGGGATGCGCTGCTGTCCGACCTGACGCAGCTCAGCCGTTTCGCCCGGCTGCTGGGGCCGCTGATTCCCGGGATGGACATCAAGCCGCTGATCACCGAGCTCCGCGACCGGGTGTCGGAGGAGCTGGACTACGAGCTGGAGGCGCAGGCCCAGCGGGAGCACGCGGCGGAGTTCGCGGACGACCCGGATGTGCTGGTGCCCGATGTGGTGCACCAGTGCGACCAGGTGCTGGTGACCGAGTGGATCGACGGGATACCGCTGGCCGAGGTGATCGCCGACGGCACGACCGAGCAGCGGGACCGGGCGGGGCAGTTGCTGGCGCGCTTCCTCTTCTCGGGCCCGGCCCGTACAGGACTGCTGCACGCGGATCCGCACCCGGGGAACTTCCGGCTGCTCCCGGAGGAGGACGGCGAGAGCTGGCGGCTCGGCGTGCTGGACTTCGGCACCGTGGACCGGCTGCCCGGCGGACTGCCGCAGACCATCGGCGACTGTCTGCGGATGACGCTCGAGAGCGAGGCCGAGGCGGTCTACGAGCTGCTGTGCGATGCAGGCTTCGTCAAGGAGTCCATAGAGCTCGACCCGGACGCGGTGCTGGAGTATCTGCTGCCGATCATTGAGCCGGCGGAGGCCGAGGAGTTCACCTTCACCAGGAGCTGGATGCGCAACCAGGCAACGAGGATCGCCGACATCCGCTCCCCCGCACATCAGCTGGGCAAGCAACTCAATCTGCCGCCCTCGTATCTGCTGATACACCGGGTGACGCTGAGCACGATCGGGGTGCTGTGCCAGCTGAACGCGACAGTGCGGCTGCGGGACGAACTCGAATCGTGGCTTCCCGGTTTCCTGCCGGAGGACGAGGAGGACAGCACGGCGGTCGGCGCCCAGGCCTGAGCGACCGCCGCCGTGCCAAAGCTGCCGCGCCCGGTCGTCACCACCAGGCTGAGTCGAGCCTGCCCTCGATCGCCCTGATGTTGGCACGTGCGCATTCGTCGCAGAAGTAGTGACGGCTGCCGTTCTCCACAGAGCAGATCCAGGTGGGCGGTGGTCCCTCGGCGATCGCGCCGCAGTGGGAACACACGATGCTCTCGGCACCCGGCTGCGCCGGGTGCGGAGTCTGCTGCTGGTCCACCTCGTGACGATAACCCCACAAGGGACCGGCCGCCGGGACAACGCACCGCGGGGGCCGGTCCGTGCGGACCGGCCCCCGCGGGTCAGTGTCTGACGTCAGTGCGCTTGTGTGGTCAGTGCATGACGGCCATGGCCAGTGCGCGGCGGGCGCGCAGCGACGCACGCTCGGCGCGGCGCTGCATCCGCCGGGCGGCGATCAGGCGAACGGCCTGGCGTTCCGCGTCGGCCTCCCGCAGGCGTTCGTGCATATGCGCACGCGCCATGGCTTCTGGGATGAGTTGCATCTCACGGGTCCTGTTCTGACGCGAGGCGTTCGCGCCGATGATGGTGACGGCTGGAGTGGCGGAGCCTGACGGCTCGCTCGTGGAAGAGGTCATTGGGGCCAGCTTCTGGGGATCGTGCGTGACGGGACGGTCGATGGTTCCGATGGCGTTCATGCCGCAACCGGGTTCTTGCGCGGGCGACCACGCGGCCGCTTGCGGGCGACGACGACGCCCTGGACGAAGAGCTCGCCGCCCCAGACGCCCCACGGCTCACGCCGCTCCTTGGCGCCCGCGAGGCAGGCCTCCATCAGCGGGCAGGTACGGCAGAGGGACTTGGCGTACTCGACATCGGCCGGCGACTCGGCGAAGAAGACCTCCGGGTCGTAAGAACGGCAGGGGACGGGTGCGCCGAGGGCCTCGATGGCGTCGTCGAGCGCGGAGAGCGCGGTGAGCGGAGTGAGCGGAGTCAAGGTGGTGTCCTCAGTGAGGGCGGGCGGGAGGATCGTCTCGGAAGGCGGTACGGACGGGGCGTGCGCTTCGAGTTGCACGGTGGTGTCGTTCCTCGTCTGGTCGTTCCGGCCTGTTGGCCGGGTGGCGGCTGGTACCGGGTGCTTCTTGTCCCGAGGCCCCTTCGCCCTGTCGTCCCGCTTTCGGGAAAACAGAAGGGCCGCGGATCCCGGGTGGGGTTCCGCGGCCCTGAAGGCGCCGGCCTGATTCTGGATCAGGCTGGATCACTCCAGGGTTCGAGCCCGCGGAAGGCCCACATCGTGTGGTGCTGCGTCGTCTGGTGCTGCGTCGTCTGCTTCTGGGTTTCGGCACTGGCTGCCGCAAAGGCATAGGCCCGAGCCTTTGCCGCTGCTACTCCTGCTTCCAGTGCCTTGGTCGGTCGCTCATTGCGCTCCAGGACGGGGAGACCGCCCAGACGGGACACAGGAAGTGCGGCCGAAATGCCGGACACACCGGTGCCGTTGAACGCCGCGGAGAAGCCGAGCGAGCAGGCGGAGACGACCGAGCGATCGGTCATTTTGGCGGTGCTGACGAAGCTCGTCTTGATGCTGATCACTGGAATCGCCTCCTCTCGGCGTCTAGAGGACCGGCCGGGGCCGATCGCGCGTATTCGGATAAGTACAGCACGGGGACAGGGCTTCAGAGAAGCCGCCGTTCCCGTGGTTAAGAACCTATGGGGATTGCTGGGGCGGGCGCAAACTATTTTTTCGACGAGTTTGTATCAGTCCTCCTCGTCCTCTCCCCCAACCTCCTGACCTGCGCAGATCGTCAGCACATCAACTCCGAAGCGCTCGAGCTTGCGGCCGCCGACCCCGGAGATCCCGGCCAACTCGCCCTCACTCCCCGGCACGGCCTCGGCGATCGCCATCAGCGTCTTGTCGGTGAACACGCAGTACGCGGGCTGGCCCAGCTCCTTCGCCTGCTCAGAGCGCCACTCGCGCAAGCGCTCGTACAGTGCCTCGTCCATGTCGGAGGGGCAGTCCTCGCAGCGCATCAGTTTCATCTCGCCCGCGTCGGTGAGCGTCTTGCCGCAGACGCGGCACAGGACGGGCCCGCGCCGCTTGCGCCTGCCGCCGCTGCCGCGGTCGATGCCGCCGGCACCGCCCGCGGCCCGGGCGCCGGGGGCTGCCGAGCCGGGACGCATCCCGTTCAGGAACCGGGTGGGGCGGCGGGAGGCGCGGCCGCCGGGCGAGCGGGAGAGCGCCCAGGACAGGGAGAGGTGGAGACGGGCGCGGGTGACGCCGACATAGAGCAGCCGGCGCTCCTCCTCGACCTGCTCGTCCGTCTTCGCGTAGGTGATGGGCATCATGCCCTCGGTCAGACCGACCAGGAACACGGCGTCCCACTCCAGGCCCTTCGCCGAGTGGAGCGAGGCGAGAGTGACTCCCTGGACGGTGGGGGCGTGCTGGGCGGCGGCGCGCTCGTCCAGCTCGGCCACCAGATCGGCGAGGGTCGCCTCCGGCTTGACCCGTACATAGTCCTCGGCGAGGCGGACCAGCGCCGCCAGGGACTCCCAGCGGTCGCGCACCGCTCCCGATCCGGCGGGTGGCTCGGTGGTCCAGCCCTTGGTGGAGAGCACTGCCCTGACCTGAGCGGGCAGGTCCTCGGCATCGTCGAGCAGCGAGTCGTTGCCACCGGCGCGGGCGGCACCGCGCAGGGCCACGCCCGCTTCCCGTACCTCGGGCCGGTCGAAGAAGCGCTCGGCACCGCGCAGCTGGTAGGGCACTCCGGCATCGGCCAGCGCCTGCTCGTAGACCTCCGACTGGGCGTTGATCCGGTAGAGCACGGCGATCTCGCCGGCCGGGACGCCTGCGGCGATGAGGTCGCGGATACGGCGGGCGATGCCCTCGGCCTCGGCCGGCTCGTCCGCGTACTCCGTGTAGGCGGGCTCGGGGCCGGCCTCGCGTTGCGAGATCAGTTCGAGGCGGTGTTCTGCAGCCCGGCCGCGGGCCTGGCTGAGCAGACCGTTGGCCAGATGGACGACCTGGGGCGTGGAGCGGTAGTCGCGGACCAGCTTGACCATGGTCGCGTCGGGGTGGCGGGTGCGGAAGTTCAGCAGGTGGTCGGGGGTGGCGCCGGTGAACGAGTAGATCGTCTGGCTGGCGTCGCCGACGACGCAGAGGCTGTCGCGGTCGCCGAGCCACAGGTCGAGAAGCCGCTGCTGGAGCGGGCTGACGTCCTGGTACTCGTCCACCACGAAGTGGTGGTACTGCCGGCGGATCTGGTCGGCGATGTCGTGCCGGTCCTGGAGGATACCGACCGTGAGCAGCAGCACATCCTCGAAGTCGATCACCGAGCGGTCGCGCTTGAGCTGCTCGTACATCCCGTAGACCTGGCTGATCTCGGCCGGATCGCGCGGGGCGTCGCGGTGCGACTTGGCGACCGCGGCCGGATAGTCGGCCGGCACGGTCTGGGTGACCTTGGCCCACTCGATCTCGCTCGTGACGTCGCGCAGCTCATTGCGGTCGAGCCGGATGCGGCAGCGGGCAGCGGCCTCGGCGACCAGCTGGATCTTGCGCTCGAGGAGCCTGGGCAGCTCGCCGCCGACGACTTTCGGCCAGAAGTACTGCAGCTGGCGCAGGGCGGCGGAGTGGAACGTGCGCGCCTGGACGCCGCCCGCGCCGAGCTGCCGCAGCCGCCCACGCATCTCGCCGGCGGCGCGGTTGGTGAAGGTGACGGCCAGCACGCTGGCGGGCTGGAGTATCCCCGCGCGGACGCCGTACGCGATGCGGTGGGTGATCGCACGTGTCTTGCCCGTGCCGGCGCCTGCCAGCACGCACACCGGCCCGTGCAGAGCCGTCGCGACCTCGCGCTGCTCGGGGTCGAGCCCGTCGAGCACCGCGTCCGCCGAATCGGGGACCTGTGGGAAAAGAGAGGAGTGCGTTGCTGCTGTCACACCGCCATGCTGCCAGGTCGGCGGAGATGGGTGCGGCCGTTGTCCCCAGGGGGACAAGAGCAGTCGTACTTATGCGGGAATGGTGGCCAGGTCAGCTACGTTCACATACCCGGTGCGAACACGCATCGAGCGAAAGATCCGGCGAGATCCGGCGGGACGAACAGAGGAGCGCAGAGACAATGCAGGGTTCTGTGACGATGTACAGCACGACGTGGTGCGGCTACTGCCGTCGGCTGAAGAGCCAGATGGACCGCGAGGGCATCGCGTACACCGAGATCAACATCGAGCAGGACCCGCACTCCGCGGCCTTCGTCGAGAAGGCCAACGGGGGTAACCAGACCGTTCCGACCGTGCTCTTCGCGGATGGTTCGACGCTGACGAACCCCTCGCTGGCCCAGGTCAAGCAGAAGATCAGCGTCTGAGCAGGCAGGCAGCGGGCCCGTCGGCCGACTAGGCCACCTCTCCGGGCTTCGGCAGCGGCTTGCCGTACCAGAGCTCGATGAGACGGGCCGCAATCGAGACCCCGTAGGGAGGCAGCACCTCCCCGGACTCGAATGCGGCCCGCAGGTCTTCCCGGGAGAACCAGCGCGCCTCGTGGATCTCTTCACCGTCCACATTGATCTCGGAGGACGTCGCCCGCGCCATGAAGCCCAGCATCAGGCTGGACGGGAAGGGCCAGGGCTGGCTGGCGATGTACTCGACCTCGCCGACCGAGACGCCCGCCTCCTCCCAGACCTCGCGGCGCACGGACTGCTCGATCGACTCGCCTGGCTCCACGAAGCCGGCGAGCGTCGAGAAGCGGCCCTCCGGCCAGTGCACCTGCCTGCCCAGCAGCGCGCGGTCCTCCTCGTCGGTGACGAGCATGATCACAGCAGGGTCGGTACGGGGGTAGTGCTCCGCTCCGCAGGCCTGGCAGCGCCGGATGTGGCCCGCGGCAGCGATGACCGTGCGCTCACCGCAGCGTGAACAGAAACGGTGCAGCCGCTGCCAGTTCTCCAGCGCGACCGCGTGCACCAGCAGGCCCGCGTCGCGCTGTGAGAGCAGCAGCCCCGCTTCGCGCAGTCCGGCCGGACGGGCCGACTGGTCGATACGCCCGGGCAGGGCGTCCTTCTGGAGCGCGAAGTAGCGCGCCCCTTCCTCGTCCGTCCCCAGGAAGTAGCGATGGGTCTCGGTGACGGGGGCCTCGAAGGCGGGCGTCATGACGAGTTCGGTGCGGCCGTCGGGGGTGTCGTCGATCAGCGCCTGACCGCCGGAGACCACGAAGACCCGGGTCGACGGGTGGCTCCACGCCGCCGCCAGCCAGGCCTCGTCGAGACGGTGGTGGGCCTCGCGGTCGATACCGCTCGGCGCGGTGAGACCGATCGGGCGGTGCGTGGTGCCGTTGCTTGTGGTGCTCACGGTTATTTCCAACTCCCCCGGGTGGATTGGGTTCAGGTCAGCGGAGTGCGGCGGCGAGGTCGCCCCACAGGTGGGCTGTCGTCTCCACGCCCTTGAGGAGCAGGTCCAGTTCGACCTTTTCGTTGGGCGCGTGCCAGCCGTCGGACGGTACGGAGATGCCCAGAAAGAGGACGGGTGCGTCCAGCACGTCCTGGAGGTCGGCGGCGGGGCCCGAGCCGCCCTCCCTGGTGAAGCGGATCTTCCGGCCGTCGAAGGCGCGACTCATGGCCCGTACGACCGACTGCAGCGCGGGGTGGTCCAGCGGGGTCAGACAGGGGCGGGTCGACGCCGCGAAGGTGATCTCATGGCGGATGCCCGCCGGGACGCGGGCCGCGACCCAGTCGCCCACGGCCTGCTCCACTTTCTCCGGGTCCTGGCCCGCGACGAGGCGGAACGTCAGCTTCAGCTGTGCGGAGGACGGAA
The DNA here is from genome assembly GCF_035918095.1 of Streptomyces sp. NBC_01750. Taxonomy (NCBI): domain Bacteria; kingdom Bacillati; phylum Actinomycetota; class Actinomycetes; order Kitasatosporales; family Streptomycetaceae; genus Streptomyces; species Streptomyces sp. NBC_01750. The sequence continues at coordinate 5,891,449 of NZ_CP109137.1, read as the reverse complement.
TGATCGTCTTGCCGCCGGGGCCCTGGTAACCGCCGCCGATGCCATTGAGCTCGGCGGTCGGACGGGCCCAGATGCGCTCCAGGGTGGAGTATCCGGCCTCACCGAGGGTGCCGTGCGACCTGGCGGTTTTGAGCCACGACGCCTCGTCGAAGGGAAGCTCGGCGAAGAGCTCGCGCTCGGCATCGGTGAGCGGCGCGATGCCGTCGTAGAAGCCGGGGATCGTGACGTGTTCCTCATCGTCGTGCAATGCGGCGACGAGGCGGGCGGCGACGGTGGCGGGATTGGGCACGGCGCCGCCGAACGAACCGGAGTGGATGTCCTGGTCGGGGCCGTACAGCACGATCTCGCAGTCCGCCAGGCCGCGCATGCCGGTGCAGACGGTGGGGGTCGTCTCGGACCACATGCCGGTGTCGGACACAATCACGGCGTCGGCGGCGAGGCGGTCGGCTGCGCTCTCGACGAGAGCGCGGAAGTTCGGGGAGCCGGACTCCTCCTCGCCCTCGATCAGCAGCTTGAGGTTGACCGCGGGGGCGGTGCGCCCGGTGGCGGCGAGGTGGGCCCGTACGCCCAGGGTGTGGAAGAAGACCTGGCCCTTGTCGTCCGCCGCGCCGCGGCCGTACATGCGGCCGTCGATGATCTGGGGCTCGAACGGGTCGGTGTGCCAGCCGTCCTCGCGGGTTGCGGGCTGGACGTCGTGGTGGCCGTAGACCAGGACAGTGGGCGCGTCCGGGTCTCCGGACGGCCACTCGGCGAAGACCGCGGGGGCGCCGGGCGTGGGCCAGATCTCGACGACCGGGAAGCCGGTCTCCCCCAGTTTGGCCGCCAGCCAGTCGGCGCTGCGCCGTACGTCCGCGTCGTGGTCGGGCTGGGCCGATACGGACGGTATGCGCAGCCAGTCGGCGAGGTCGTCGAGGAAGGCGGCGCTGTGCTGATTGATGTACGTACGGACGGCGCTGTCCGGGGTGTCGCTCATGCATGTGAGCCTAACGGGCTCCGGCAGCTGTCCCACCGGCCGTCTCGCCAAGCAGGATGCCCTCCAGCTCGGCCCGGCCGGGGAGTGCGTCGGGGCGGACGATCTCTCCGCTGCGTACGTAGACGAACGCGGCGCCGACGGCTTCGAGGGGGAGGCCGTGCTGCTCGGCCCAGGCGAGGCGGTAGACGGCGAGTTGGAGAGGGTCGGCGGTGCGGGTGCGGCTGGTTTTCCAGTCGACGATTTCGTACATGTGCGGCACGTCGTCCGTCTGTGGCACGCCGTCGACGCGATCGCGATCGCCTTTGCCTTTGCCTTTGCCGTTGCCGTTGCCGTTGCCGTCGGTATCGCCAGGGTCGGTTCGGTAGACGGCGTCGATACGGCCCCGGATGACGCGGCCGGCGAGGGTGAGCTGGAACGGAGCCTCGACCCGGTACGGGGTGCGGTAGGCGTACGGGGTGCGCTCGAAGGCCTCCTTGAGCGCGGCGAGGTCGCGCTCGTCCGCGATCTCGGGGTCGTCCGCGTCGCCGCCGGGAAGCTCGTCGGGGCCGAGCATGGGCAGCGGGAGCTCCTCGAACCGCGACTCCACCCAGGCGTGGAACCTTGTGCCACGGCGGGCGGAGGGCTGCGGGGGGCGTGGCAAGGGGCGGGCCAGTTCCTGGGCGAAACCGTCGGGGTCGGCGGCGAGGCGCAGCAGCTGCGAGGCGGAGAGTGACGGCGGTACGGGGACGTCGCGGACGGTGGCACGGGTGCGGCGGAGTTCCCCGGCGAGGGCGTCCAGGTCACGGTCCCAGGAGGCGATGGTGCGGGCGTCTTCGGGGTGCGGGGGGATTTCCCCCACCCCGCCCCTTCCCGAAACCGGGGGCGGGCCCCCGGGTCCCCCGGGGGTGGTGGTGGACGTGGGGGCTGACGCCCCCACACCCCCGGCACCGGCTTCGCGGCGCGGATGAGGAGGCCTTGCCGGGCTGCGCCCGTCGCCCGCCGGGGGACGGGCAGCGTCGGTGCGGTGCGGCGGCAGGCGCGGGCCGTCTGCCGGGGGCTCGGCGACGTCGGAGTCGAACGACAGCGGAACCCGGTCCGCCGCAAGCTCGACACCATCGGAGCCGGACGACAGCAGGCCAGGACCCACCGGATGCCCGGCGACGCCCGTCCCGCGAGCCGGGTCCTCGTCGGCCGTCCCGGCGAAGTCCGGGTGGTCCCTCGGGGCCGGGACATCCGTGTCGTGCCACGGGTCCGGCTCATGACCGTGATCGTCATCGCCCTCCCGGAACGGCTCCGGCTCCGGTTCCAGCTCCCAGTCGTCCCAGTCCGGCAGGTCCACGGCGTCGGCGTCCGTGCGCTCGTCCACGGGCCCATCCGGCGGAGGCGGTTCCTCATGGGACCCCGTCGACCCGTTGGCCAAATAGGAGAGCACCGTGTCCGCCGCGGCGCGGCGGCGGGTCATGGATGCGGCGTCCAGAGGGAGCGGCCAGGCCTGCGACGCCGTCGTCGTGTGCAGTGCCGGGTTCTCCGCGTCTTCCTCCGGCTCGTCCGCCCAGACCTCGATCTCGCCGAAGTCCTCCGCGCAGTGGTCGTACAGCGCCTGGAGGAACGCCGAAGGGCCGCGCCGGCGCTTCTGGGTCGGGCCCCACCAGTGGGCCGAGCCGAGGAGCAGTGAGCGGGGGCGGGTGAACGCGACGTAGCCGAGGCGCAGTTCCTCGGTGTGCTGGTGGTCCTTCATCGACTCCTTGAAGGCCCTGAGACCCTTCGCGTCCCAGGAGGGCACGTCCGGGAGGGTCGCCGCGTCCCCACGCAGCGCATGCGGGAGGACCTTGGACTGGGAGGTCCATGCCTCGCGCGCCTGGTCGTTCGGGAAGTGCTTGGCCACCAGGCCCGGGATGGCCACGACGTCCCACTCCAGGCCCTTCGACTTGTGCGCCGTCAGGACCTTGACGGTGTTCTCGCCTCCCGGCAGAGCGTTGTCCAGGCCCTTCTCGTACTGCGCGGCGGTACGCAGGAAGGCGAGAAAGGCGAGCAGCGTCGCCTCCCCGTCCAGCGCCGCGAATCCGGCCGCCGTGTCCAGAAAGTTGGCCAGAGTCTCGCGGCGGCGGGCGGCCAGGGCGTGCGGTGAGGCGGAGAGTTCGACCTCGAGGCCGGTGGTGGCCAGCACTCGGTGCAGGACGTCCATCAAAGGGTCGGCAAGCGAACGGCGCAGATCGCGCAGTTCGGCGGCGAGGCGGGCGAAGCGGACCCGTGCCTGTGTGGAGAAGGGCAGGCCGTCGTCCTCCCCGCCGGCCGACTCCAGGAATGTGTCGAGCGCGTCGGCGAGCGAGATGACCTCGGCCGGGTCGATGCCTTCCACGGCGGCGGCCAGTCGCTCGTCCGGCTCCTTCTCCTCGGACGAGGTGCGGTGGACCAGCAGCCGGGCCCGGCGGCCCAGCAGCGCCAGGTCGCGCGGGCCGATCCGCCAGCGCGGTCCCGTGAGCAGACGTACGAGAGAGGCGTTGGCGCCCGGATCCTGCAGGACCTCGCACATGGCGACCAGGTCGGCGACCTCGGGGAGGTGCAGCAGCCCGGACAGGCCGACGACCTCGACCGGGACGTCCCTGGCGACCAGCGCGCCCTGGATCTCGGCGAAATCGCCCGCCGTGCGGCACAGGACGGCGATCTCGCCGGGCTCCTTGCCCGTACGCACGAGGTGGGCGATCGAGTCGGCGAGCCACTCGATCTCCTCCGCGTGCGTGGGCAGCAGGGCGCAGCGGACGATGCCGTCACGCTCGGCTCCGGGAGCGGGCCGCAGCGCTTCGACGCCTTCGTGCATGGCGCGCAGAGGCTCGGCGAGGCCGTTGGCGAGGTCGAGCAGGCGGCCGCCGCTGCGGCGGTTCTCGCTGAGCGAGAAGCGGGTGGCGGGGCGGCCGTCGGCGTACGCGAAGTGGGCAGGAAAGTCGTCCAGGTTGGCCACGGAGGCGCCACGCCAGCCGTAGATCGCCTGGCAGGGATCGCCGACCGCGGTCACGGCATGGCCGGTGCCCTGCCCGAACAGGCCGGACAGCAGCAGCCGTTGGGCCACGGACGTGTCCTGGTACTCATCGAGGAGGACGACCCGGAATTCGTCCCGCAGGATGGTGCCGACCTCCGGCCGCGTGAGCGCGAGTTCGGCCGAGAGTGCGATCTGGTCACCGAAGTCGAGGAGGTCGCGGGCGCGTTTGGCCTCGCGGTAGCGGACGGTCAGGTCGAGCAGCTCACGGCGTGCGGCGGCCGCCTCGGGGACCTTGCGCAGCTCGGCGTTGCTGAGCCGGGCGCTCTGAAGCGTGCTCAGCAGCTCGGAGTCGTACGCGCCGAGCTGCTCGGGTCGTACCAGATGCTCCGCGAGGTCCGCGTCCAGTGCCAGCAGGTCGCTGACCAGGGACGGGAAGGACTTGGTCAGCGAGGGGTAGGGCCCCGGCGCCTCGCGCAGCACACGCGCGGCGAGCTGATAGCGGGTGGCGTCGGCGAGCAGTCGTGCGGTCGGCTCCAGGCCTATGCGCAGTCCGTGGTCGGTGAGGAGCTGTCCGGCGAAGGCGTGGTACGTGGAGATGCGGGGCTCGCCCGGCGGGTTGTCGGGATCGATGGCGTCGGGGTCCGTCACCCCGGCCCGTACGAGGGCCTTGCGGACACGCTCGGCGAGCTCGCCCGCGGCCTTGTTGGTGAAGGTGAGACCGAGGACCTGCTCGGGCGCGGCCTGGCCGGTCCCGACGAGCCACACCACCCGCGCCGCCATCACAGTCGTCTTCCCCGACCCGGCTCCGGCCACGATGACCTGCGGGGCTGGCGGCGCGGTGATGCAAGCCGTCTGCTCCGGGGTGAAGGGGATGCCGAGGAGCTCCTTGAGCTGCTCGGGGTCGGTGATGCGTGCGGTCACCTCAGAGAGGCTAATGGGGACCACTGACAGCGGTGGTCCCCCTCGGCCTCAACCGCGTCAGGCGCCGGAGCCCGCGCCCAGCTTCTCCAGGTCGACGACCTGGTCGGCCGGCGGAGCCGCGGCCTTCACCGGCTTGTTGTAGTCGGAGAAGACCATCGTGCCGGGCTCGTCGCCGCCGACCTTGACGACCTTGAGCAGGTAGGGCTCCCCCTCCTTGGCCACGTACATGGTCGTCGTCTCGCCGTTGGCCGCCTTCTTCACCACGGTCGCTGTGGCCTGGCCGTCGACCTCGGCGTCTGGGCCCTTGGTCATGCCCTTGCGCTCCGACTTGTTCTTGTCCATGTCGGCGATCATGGCCTTGAGGTCGCAGACTTCGCCCATGTCGCCGGAGCTGCCCGCCGGCATCTTCATCCAGCGGCCCTTCATCAGCTCGACGACGCTGTCGGTCTCCTTGCCGGACGCGCCGTCCCCGCTCATCGAGGCGCGCCAGAACTTCTCGTCGCCCTTCATGTACATGACCTTGTTGACCTGGAGGAGCTCGGCGTTCCCGCCCTCCATGCTCATCTTGCCCGCGCAGGCGCTCTTGGTGTCGACCGCGAAGTCGACGGTCAGCTGCTCGCCGTCGCTCTTGATCTGGCCCACCATCCGGATGGACTGGGCCGCCTTCGTGGCCGTCATGGCCTTGTCGCCGATCTGGTCGGCCGTGAGGCCGGCGAACGGGTCCACCGGAGCCTTCGAGGACGTAGCGGCCGCCGGCTCCTTCGTCTTCCCCTCAGAAGTGCCGTTGTCCTTGGTGCCGTCCTTGGAGCAGCCCGCCAGTCCGGCGATCGCGGCCACACAGACCGTCGCCGAAACCAGGAACTTCCTATTGGCTGCCATGTGTCTCTCCCTGTAGATCCTGCTTATCGCACCTTTATGCGACTGTCGCGGACCTCATTTGGATGCACGGAGTCAACGTGAGTTGGACCACATCGCCGAACGCAGGCGGCTGTCACTCGACGATCTGGCGGCCCTCGGGCTGGGCGCTGCACGAGGCGCGGAAGCTGCAGTGGGTGCAGTGCTGGCCGGTGGACGGGGTGAAGCGCTCGTCGAGTACACGTCCGGCGGCGGTGGCGAGCAGATCGCCGACCCAGGCGCCGCTCAGGGGCTCCTGGGCCTGGATCCTGGGGAGCTCGTCGCCGCCGTCCTTCTTGGCTGCGGGCTGGCGCAGCTGTACGAGTTCGGCGCCGCCGGGTTCCGGGCGCCGGCCGTCGAAGGCCTCGTCGAGCGCGCCTTCGCGTACCGCGAGCTGGTAGACGGCGAGTTGAGGGTGGGCGGCGACCTCGTCCCTGGTGGGTGTCTGCTTGCCGGTCTTGAAGTCGACGACGTACGCGCGTCCTTCGGCGTCCTGCTCGACGCGGTCCATGGAGCCCCGGATCCGTACCTCGTACTCCCCCGCCTCGAGCGTCACGTCGAAGTCGTGCTCGGTGGCGGCGGGGGCACGGCCGCCGCGGCCGCCGCGGTCCATGACGTGCCAGCGCAGGAAGCGTTCGAGCGCCACGCGCGCGTGCTCCTTCTCCTGCTGCGACTTCCAGGGCGCGTCGAAGACGAGCGCGTTCCAGACGGAGTCGAGGCGCTCCATGAGAACGGCGAGGTCGGCGGGGGTCTGTCCGGAGGCGACCTCGTCCGCGAGCACATGGACGACGTTGCCGAAGCCCTGGGCGGCGGTGGCGGGTGCGTCCGCCTTCACCTCGCGCCCGAGGAACCACTGGAGCGCACAGGTGTTGGCGAGCTGGTCCAGTGCGCTGCCGGAGAGCGTGACGGGCTGGTTCCGGTCCCGGAGCGGGATCTCGCTCTGCGTCGGCTCGTACAGGCCCCACCAGCGGTAGGGGTGCGCGGCCGGTACGAGCGGCTGGCCCTCGTCGTCGGTGAGCGCGGCGAGGCGGGCGAGGCGGCGGGCGGCGGCGTCCCGCAGCGCGTCCGTCGCCTGCGGGTCGACGGTGGTGGCGCGCAGCTCGGCGACGAGCGCGGCGACGGCGAGGGGGCGGCGCGGGCGGCCGGTGATGTCCTTGGGCTCCACACCGAGCTCGGTGAGGAAGCGGGAGGGCTGGTCGCCGTCGTCGGCGGGGGCCTTGACGGCGGTGACGACGAGGCGGTCGCGGGCGCGGGTGGCGGCGACGTAGAAGAGCCGCCGCTCCTCGGCGAGGAGGGCGCCGGGGGTGAGCGGCTCGGCGAGGCCGTCGTGGCCGATGCGGTCGGCCTCGAGGAGCGAGCCGCGGCGGCGGAGGTCCGGCCACAGGCCCTCCTGCACACCGGCGACGACGACCAGGCTCCACTCGAGTCCCTTGGAACGGTGGGCGGTCATCAGACGGACGGCGTCGGGGCGGACGCTTCTCCCGGCGAGGGTGTCGGCGGCGATGTCCTGGGCCTCGACCTCTTCGAGGAAGTTGAGGGCCCCGCGTCCGCCGGTGCGTTCCTCGGCGCGGGCCGCCGTGTCGAAGAGGGCGCAGACGGCGTCGAGGTCGCGGTCGGCGTTGCGGCCGGCCGCGCCGCCGCGGAGAGCCGCGCGCTCGAGTCGCTGTGGCCAGGGAGTGCCGTCCCAGAGCTCCCAGAGGGCCTCTTCGGCGGTGCCGCCACCTTCGAGGAGCTCGCGCGCCTTGCGCAGCAGCGCGCCGAGGCGCTGGGCGCCGCGGGCGTATGCCGGGTCATGCGCGACGAGGCGCTCGGGCTCGGCGAGTGCGCGGGCGAGGAGCTGGTCGGAGGGCGGTGGTACGCGGTTGCCACCGGCCCGCTCCTCGTCCCGGAGGGCGCGGCCGAGCCGCCGGAGATCGGCGGCGTCCATCCCGCCGAGAGGGGAGGTGAGCAGGGTGAGTGCGGTCTCGGTGGAGAGCCAGGAGGTGGGGGTGCCGGTTTCGGCCGCCTCGGCACCCGGCGTCGGATCCGCGGCCGCATCCGCAGCGGCGTCCCCATCCGCGTCCACATCCGCATCCGCATCCGCATCCGCGTCCGCGTCCGCGTCCACCGACGGTGCCCCGGCGGGTCCGGATGCCTCCGCAGCCCCCTCACCCGGTTCCGCCGGACCGCGCAGTGCGGCCGTTGCCGCCGTCCGCAGGGCCGTCAGCAGGGGCGATACCGCCGGTTCGTGGCGCAGCGGAACGTCGTCGCCGTCGATCTCCAGCGGGACGCCTGCCGACGTCAGCGCACGGCGGACCGAAGGGATGGTGCGGCCGCCCGCGCGGACCAGGACCGCCATGTCGTGCCACGGGACGCCCTCCTCCAGGTGGGCGCGGCGCAGGATGTCGGCGATGTTGTCGAGTTCCGTCGACGCCGTCGGGAAGGTGTACGTCTCCACCCGCCCGCCCTCGCGGACCGGCGCCGGCTCCCGGTGGGCGCGGGCCTGCTCCGACGGGAGGCGGGGCAGCGGCATCCGGCGGGTCAGCAGCCGGGTCGCCGCCAGCAGGTCCGCCCCGCTGCGACGCGACGTGGTGAGTACCGACACCTGCGAGGGTCTGCCGTCGGCGTGCCGGAAGGCGTCGGGGAAGTCGAGGATGCCGTTCACGTCCGCGCCGCGGAAGGCGTAGATCGACTGGTCCGGGTCGCCGAAGGCGACCAGTGTCCGGCCATGTCCGGCCAGCGCCTGGAGCAGCCGTACCTGGGCCGGGTCCGTGTCCTGGTACTCGTCCACGAACACCGCGTCGTACGGGAAGGGGTACGCCGCGTCGTACGGCGATCCGGTCCGTTCGGCCAGCAGCACCGCGCGGTGCACCAGTTCCGCGTAGTCGAGGACCCCCTGCATGTCCAGGACGTCCAGATACTCGGCGAGGAAGGACGCGGCCGCCCCCCAGTCGGGACGGCCGGTGCGGGCCGCGAAGCGCGCCAGCGAGTCGGGGCCGAGGCCCAGTTCCCGGCTCCGGGCCAGCACCGCCCGTACCTCGTCCGCGAAACCGCGCGTGGTGAGGCACGCCCGCAGCTCGTCCGGCCAGTGATTGCGCGCCAGCCCTTCGGCCTCCAGGTCGAGCTGGCCCGCCAGCATGTCGCGTACGGCGACGTCCTGCTCGGGACCCGACAGCAGCCGCAGCGGCTCGGAGAACAGGTCCGCGTCCTGGTGCGCGCGGACCAGCGCGTAACAGAAGGAGTGAAACGTCGTCGCCTGCGGCCCGCGCGCACCACCCAGCCGCAGCGCCATCCGGTCCCGCAGCTCCACCGCCGCCTTGCGGCTGAACGTGAGGACCAGGATCCGCTCCGGATCCACCCCCTTCGCGACGCGCGCGGCCACCGCCTCCACCAGCGTCGTCGTCTTGCCGGTGCCCGGACCTGCCAGAACGAGCAATGGACCGTGACCGTGGTCAACCACCGCACGCTGAGTTGCGTCCAGGAGAGGGGGATCCACCGGGCCCGGCGGGGTACGCACCAGTCGGTACGCGCCCGGGGTCCTCGCCTTGCGCCCCTGCGGGCGTGGGGGGACCCCCTGCCGTACCTGTTGCCGGTACGCCGTACGCCCGGTGGTGGAGGAGGAGCTCACGTGGATCGCCGGTCCTGGTGGGTGTGCTGGTGGTGATGGAGCGGTTCGTGCCGCGCGCTGGAGACGCTACGCCGACGCGGGGCGGGGACGCAGCGAGTCGGCCGCGCAGCAAGGCCTCCTACGGTCTTCGTACGCCGTACAGGCCCTCGCTTGGCGCCGCCTCTTGGCCGAAGCTGTCATACGTGACCGCTGTCGCCCGCACCACCTTCGCCCTCCCATCGCGCGCGCTTCATGTCGAGCCGTGGCACATGGCCTTCGGCGCTGCGCGAAGCCTCGCGCAGCGGCGTGCCCTCCGTGCGGTACCGCGCCAGGGCCCGCAGCTCGTGCCCGGGCAGCAGCGTGCCGTCCGAGCGCACCACACGCCACCAGGGCACTCCACCGCCGTACAGCGCCATCACGCGGCCGACCTGGCGCGGCCCGCCCTCCCCGAGCCACTCCGCGACATCCCCGTACGTCATCACCCGGCCCGGCGGAATCAGCTCGGCGACCTCGAGCACCCGCTCCGCGTACTCCGGCAGCTCATCCATCCCGCCCATCCTGCCGCACGCCACCGACAACGCCTCCGACAGCAGGCACAGTGGAGGGTGTGGGACCGGAGAAGGAGAGGGGCGTATCTCACGTGCCTGAAGTCCCCGCGATGCACCCTGATGCCCCCCTGTGTCGTCCGGTCGTGCCACCATCATGCGGGCGGTGACTGGTGATACGAGATCAAGAAGAGACAGAGACGGCGAAGGAGCAGGGCGTGCAGCCTCCGAAGGCGGCAAGCACCCCTGAGTCCGAGACGTCCCCAAAAACGCCCGCTCCGCAGGCCGACGCGAGCGACGCGACGGGGGCGTCCGACGTCGCGGACGCGACCGGCGTCGACCGGGTTTCCGGGGACGAGCCGCTGCTCGCCGCCCGTGTCCACCGCCCCTCCGACCTGCTGCGGCTGCTCATCGGCATCCTGGCGATCGCCGTGGTGCTCGCCGTCGCCGCCTTCGCCCACGGCACCACATCCGGTCTCGAGCAGGACATCAACAAGGGCACCGGACAGGCCCCCGACCTGCTGGTCAAGATCGCCGGGCTGGCGTCCAGCATCGCCGTACTGCTCGTCCCGGTCGCCTTCGCGATCGAGCGGCTGGTCAAGCGGGACGGCCTGCGGATCGCGGACGGCGTCCTCGCCGCCGTCCTCGCGCACGGCGTCACCCTCGCCACCGATCTCTGGGTCGCCGAGGCCGCGCCCGGCACACTCCAGGACGCGCTGACCCAGGCGCAGACCGGCGGTGGGCTGACCGATCCGGTGCACGGCTATCTCGCGCCCGTCATCGCCTATATGACGGCCGTGGGGATGGCACGGCGGCCGCGCTGGCGTGTGGTGCTGTGGGTGGTGCTGCTGCTCGACGCCTTCGCGATGCTGGTCGCCGGCTACACCACCCCGTTCTCGATCATCCTCACTGTGCTGCTCGGCTGGACCGTCGCGTACGGCACGCTGTACGCCGTCGGCTCGCCGAACGTACGGCCCACCGGCCAGACCCTGCTGGCCGGTCTGCGCCATGTCGGTTTCCGCCCGGTCACCGCGATGCGCTCCGAGGACGTTTCCGACTCCGCCGACAACGGCGACCGCGGCCGCCGCTATCTGGTCTCACTGGAGGAGGGCGCGCCGCTCGATGTCACCGTCGTCGACCGCGAGCAGCAGGCGCAGGGCTTCTTCTACCGGGTGTGGCGCCGGCTGACGCTGCGCTCCATCACCACCCGCCGCTCCATCCAGTCGCTGCGACAGGCACTGGAGCAGGAGGCGCTGCTGGCGTACGCGGCGATCGCCGCCGGAGCCAACGCCCCCAAACTGATCGCCACCTCGGAGCTCGGTCCGGACGCCGTGATGCTGGTGTACGAGCACCTGGGCGGCCGCTCCCTGGACTCCCTGACGGACGACGAGATCACCGACGACGTGGTGCGCGGGGCCTGGCAGCAGGTGAAGGCGCTCCAGTCGCGGCGTATCGCGCACCGCAGGCTGACCGGAGACGCGATTCTGGTGGATCGCCTCGGCAAGGTGATCCTGACGGATCTGCGCGGCGGCGAGATCGCGGCGGGCGATGTGGTCCTGCGCATGGACATCGCACAGCTGCTCACCACGATCGGGCTGCGGGTGGGTGCAGCGCGCGCGGTGGCCACAGCGGTCCAGGTGCTCGGCCCGGAGGCGATCGCCGACTGTCTGCCGCTGCTCCAGCCGATCGCGCTGAGCCGCTCCACCCGGGCGACACTGCGCAGGCTGGCCCGCGAGCGGTCGCATCGTGAGCGGGAGGCGGTGCTCGAGGCGTCCGCGGCCGCCAAGCGGGCCCGTACGGAAGAGGCGGCGGAGGAAACGCCGGCCGACGACCGCAAGGCCGTCCGCAAGTCGGAACGGGCGGAGAAGCAGGCCGACAAGAAGGCCATGGACGAGGCCATGGACGAGGCGCGCGAGGAGGATCTGCTCTCCCAGATCCGTCGCCAGGTGCTGCTGATCAGACCGCAGGCACCGGTCGAGCCGGTCCGTCTCGAGCGGATCAGGCCACGTACGCTCATCAGCTTCATCGCCGGTGCGGTCGCCGCCTACTTCCTGCTCTCGCAGCTCGCCGGCATCGACTTCGGCACGGTCTTCCGGCAGGCCGACTGGCGCTGGGTGGCGGTGGCCGTCGCCTTCTCCGCGATCAGCTACTTCGCCGCGGCGATGAGCCTGCTGGGCTTCGTGCCGGAGCGGGTCGGCTTTCTGCGGACCGTGGTCGCGCAGGTCGCCGGTTCCTTCGTCAAGATCGTCGCCCCGGCTGCGGTCGGCGGCGTCGCGCTGAACACCCGCTTCCTCCAGCGCTCGGGCGTACGGCCCGGTCTCGCCGTGGCCAGTGTCGGCGCCTCCCAGCTCTTCGGGCTCGGCGCGCACGTCCTGCTGCTGCTCTCCTTCGGCTATCTGACCGGTACGGAGCGAACGGCGTCGTTCACGCCGTCGAGGACGGTGATCGCGGGTCTGCTGACGGTCGCCGTGCTGGTGCTTGTGGTGACCGCGATCCCGTTCCTGAGGAAGTTCGTCTCCACGCGGCTGCGCTCGCTGTTCGCCGGTGTGGTGCCGCGCATGCTCGACGTACTGCAGCGGCCGATGAAGCTGCTCACCGGCATCGGCGGGATGCTGCTGCTGACCGGTGTGTTCGTGATGTGTCTGGACGCGTCGATCCGGGCCTTCGACCACGGCCACCAGCCGCTGAGCTACGCCAGCATCGCCGTGGTGTTCCTGGCGGGCAACGCGCTGGGCTCGGCGGCGCCGACACCGGGCGGTGTGGGCGCGGTCGAGGGCGCGCTGACCTTCGGTCTGGTCCTGGCCGGAGTGCCGAAGGAGGTCGCGGCGCCGGCGGTCCTGCTGTACCGGATGATGACGCTCTGGCTGCCCGTGCTGCCGGGGTGGTTCGCCTTCAACCACCTCACCCGCAAGGGCGCGCTCTAGCCGGGTCCGGACGGTCCCCGCACGGCCGCCCCGCCGCGCATACGCTCCGTAGCCACCCGCATGGACCGCCGTCCCGCGCGGCGCGCGCTCTCGCGGCGGACGATGGCGGCATGCCGACCACTTCCGTCGCCCTGCGCGCTGTCGCACTCTCCGCCTCCGCCGCCGTACTGCTGGCCGCCGGCTGTTCCGACAGCAGCGGCAAGAAGACGGATCAGGACCGGAAGAGGGATCTCGCCTCCCAGGAGCTGGACTGGCAGAAGTGCCCGGCCCCGTCCGAGGCCGAGGGCGGCGGCACCGAGCCGTCGCCGCTGCCCGGCGGCACCACCTGGGAGTGCTCCTTCATGGAAGTCCCGCTCGACTACGCTGAGCCGGGCGGCAAGACCATCGAGCTTGCCCTGATCCGCGCCAAGGCGCTCGACAAGAACAAGCGGATCGGCTCCCTCATATTCAACTTCGGTGGCCCCGGCGGCTCCGGTGTCAGCACGCTGCCGGCCGTCGCCGAGGACTTCGAGCCCCTGCGCGCCCGATACGACCTGGTGAGCTTCGACCCGCGCGGGGTCGGTCGCAGCATCGGCGTGGAGTGCGAGGACGACCGGCAGCTCGACGCGTTCTTCTCGCAGGACTGGACCCCCGACGACACCGCCGAGGAGAAGACCCTCGTCGAAAATCTGAAGTCCTTTGCGGACGCCTGCGAGAAGAACTCCGGCCCGGAGCTCCCGTACGTGGGCACCACGAACGCCGCCCGCGACATGGACCTGATGCACCAGGTCCTCGGCGACAAGAAGCTCTACTACTTCGGGATCTCGTACGGCACCGAACTCGGCGGCGTCTACGCGCACTTGTATCCGAAGAACGTGGGCCGGGCCGTTTTCGACGCCGTCGTCGACCCGACCGACACCTCGGAGCAGAGCGCGCTGGGGCAGGCCAAGGGCTTCCAGCTGGCCCTCACCAACTGGGCCAAGAACTGCGTGGCCCGCGGCGATCAGTGCCTCGTCCCCGGCTCGACACCGCAGGAGATCCAGGACTGGATCATCGCCCTCCTCAAGAGGCTCGACCAGCATCCGATCCCCGGCAGCGGCGACCGGAAGCTGACCCAGACGGAGGCCACCAACGGCATCGCGCAAACTCTCTACTCCACGGAGTACTGGGAGTTGCTGGAGCAGGGTCTCGACGAGGCCGACGGAGGCAACGGCGCGCTGCTGCTCGCACTCTCCGACGCCCTGAACGGACGCAGTGAGAACGGCGACTACAGCAATATCCAGGCGGCCAACGCGGCCATCAACTGTGTCGACTACAAGGACCGCTACACCGTGGAGCAGACCAGGGCGAAGCTGCCTCAATTCCGCGAGGTGTCACCGGTCTTCGGCGATACCATGGGCTGGGGCCTGATGGGCTGCAGCCAGTGGCCGGTGCCGGGCACCTGGCGCACGCCGAATGTCTCCGCCCCGGGCTCCGCCCCCATCCTCCTCGTCGGCAACACCGGCGACCCGGCCACTCCGTACGAGGGTACGAAGGCGATGGCGGACGCGCTCGGCAAGGGCGTCGGCATCGAGATCACGTACAAGGGCGAGGGCCACGGCGCTTACAACAGCGGCAGCAAGTGTGTGCAGAAGGCCGTGAACGCCTACCTCCTGGACGGCAGGGTTCCCGCCGCCGGAACGGTGTGTCAGTAGGTCCGCGTAGGATGCCGAAAAATCTTCGAAGCCGGGGGCATCCATGACGACGCGGGTACGGGCGGGGGCCCTGGCCGCCGCGGCGCTGCTGGCGGCCGGCGCCATCGCCGGCTGTGACAGCAGTACGGACACGGCAGGGGACGACGGCAAGAACGCCGCCGGGCCATCGGCCTCCCGGACCACCCCGGGCAGGGCCGCGCCGGGTGGGCCGGGCGAGCCCGTCCTGCCCGCCACCCTCACCGGCCAGAAGCTCGAGTGGAAGCAGTGCGCGGCGCCCGTGAAGGCGCAGGGCAGCTCCGCGCAGAAACCGGGCAAGCAGTGGCAGTGCGCCCGGCTCAAGGCGCCGCTCGACTACAAGAAGCCGACGGGCGAGACGATCGCGATCGCCCTGATCCGCTCGAAGGCCACGGACCGGTCCAGGCGGATCGGTTCACTCCTGTTCAACTTCGGCGGCCCCGGCGGCTCGGGTGTCGCCGGACTGCCGGGCTCGGCCGACGAGTTCAAGACGCTGCACAGCCGTTACGACCTGGTCAGCTTCGATCCGCGCGGCGTGGCGGAGAGCTCCGAGGTGACCTGCCGGGGCGACAAGGAGATAGAGGCCGGGCACAGGCTGGACTTCACCCCCGACACACCCGCGGAAGAGCAGGCCTACCTCGACGACTCCAAGGCCTTCGGCGCCGGCTGCGCCAAGAAGTCCGGGCGGGTGCTGCCGCATGTCGGCACGGCCAACGCCGCCCGCGACATGGACCTGATGCGCCAGGTCCTCGGCGACAAGAAGCTCAACTACCTCGGCTTCTCCTACGGCACCGAACTGGGCGGCACCTACGCCCACTTGTTCCCGAAGAACGTCGGACGCCTCGTCCTGGACGCGGTGGTCGATCCCGCCGCCGACTACGCCGCCCATTCGCGGGGCCAGGCGCTGGGCTTCCAGCGCGCCCTGGAGAACTACTTCAAGAGCCGGGGCATCAGCGCGAAGGACGGCACCGCGCGGGTGGTCGGGCTGCTCGGCCGGCTGGACCGCAAACCGCTGCCCACCACGGAGGGGCGCACGCTCACCGAGAGCCTGGCGCTCACCGGGATCGTCTTCCCGCTGTACTCCGAGGACCGCTGGGAGTACCTCACCAAGGGGCTGAACGAGGCGGAGAACGGTGACGGGACCCGCCTTCTGCTGATGGCAGAGGCGTACAACAGCCGCGACGAATCAGGCCACTACAGCACCCAGGACCACTCGCAGCGCGCCATATCCTGCGCGGACACCAAGGGCCGGGTGACCGCCGCCGAGGTCAGGTCGCGTCATCTGGCCGAGTTCACCAAGGTGTCGCCGGTCTTCGGCCCGTATCTGGCCTGGGACCTGGCGGGCTGGTGCGCGGACTGGCCGGTGCCGGGCGAGTCGGACACACCCGAGGTGGCCGCCGCGGGCGCGGCTCCGATCCTGGTCGTCGGCACCACGGGCGACCCCGCGACCCCGTACGAGGGCGCGAAGCGGATGGCGGACGAGCTGGGCGCGGGCGTCGGGGTGCTTCTCACCAACAAGGGCGAGGGGCACGGCGCGTACGGCAACGGCGCCTGCGCGACCGGCACGGTGGACGCGTATCTCCTGGACGGCAGGATCCCGGCGAACGGCAAGACCTGCTCGTAGGACGGCAGGACCTGACGGAAGGGCCTGTCGTAGCAGCGCGCGCCGGGAGAGATGCCCGACGCATTCAGGGCCGGGCGCCAGGCCCAGCGGTTGAAGTCGTTGCGGTTGACCGGGCGGCCCTGATCCCTATGGAAGAGCAGGGATGCCGTGACTGGCGAGCCGTCGACCGCCCGCCACGGCAGCGTCACAGCGGCGGGCGGGTCAGCCCGCCTGTGGGGAGCCCCTCCCTACTGGGTAGGGAGGGGAAGCAACCGGGAGGGGACATCCGATGGAGCTTTCGCTCGCTGGGCTGCTCGGACCCGTCTTTGGCGGGGTCGTGGTCGCTCTGACCACCTACTGGACGACGAAACAACGGGCGAGGGCTGAGGTAACGAAGCTCGAGGCCGAAGCTGAGAAGACTCGGGCAGAGACATCGATCATCTTGGCGGACCTTGACCTGCGCAGGGCGAAACCTCGTCTTCGTGACGCGCTGCCAAGGGGGTGGATCGTTAGCGGCGACAACCCAACGAACTATGAGATGGGAATCGACCACGAAGTCTTCCACGCTGGTCGGGCCAGTGGCTTCATCCGCTCGCGCCCAGACCCCGTTGGTTTCGCCACGCTGATGCAACAGTTCAAGGCCGACTCTTACCGCGGGACGCGTTTGCGAGTCTCAGCCCTGATCAGAGCGAACGAGGTGCTTGGTTGGGCCGGCCTGTGGATGAGGATTGACGACGGGGACGGCAAAATGCTTGCGTTCGACAACATGCAGGAGCCGGACCGGAGGATATCCGGAAGCTGCGGCTGGCAGAGACACGCCGTGGTCCTAGGGCTTGTCCGGCGGATCTTGTGACCGTCGTGGCTTGGGGTCGTTGGCATGAGCATGGGGCGGGGAGATTTAACGCATGCGGAGTGGGCCCGGCTGAAGCCGCATCTGCCGAAGTCCGGGCAGCGCGGCGGCCGCTGGGCCGGCCACCGCAGGGTCATCAACGGGATCCTGTACCGACTGCGCACGGGGGTGCCGTGGCGGGATCTAGCTGCGCGTTTCGGTCCTTGGAAGACGGTGTACGAACGGCACAGACACTGGTCGGCGGACGGCACCTGGGACAGGATCTTCGCGGCCGTCCGGGCCGACGCCGACGCGGAAGGCCGGATCGACTGGTCGATGGTGAGCGTCGATTCGACCTCCTGCCGGGCCCATCAGCACGCCGCCGGGGCTCGTAGGAAACCGCCACGAGTGCCGGGAAAAGACGCACGCCCCGGCAGCACCGCCCCGACGAGGGACTCGGACGCTCCCGGGGCGGTCTGACCTGCAAGATCCACCTCGCCGGTGAGGGTGGACGCCGCCCCCTGGCCCTGCTGATCACTCCGGGCCAGTGGGGCGACGCTCCGCAGCTCATCCCGGTCATGGAACGCATCCGTGTCGCACGCCTCGGCGGCGGGCACCCGCGCACGCGGCCCGACCATCTCGGCGGCGACAAGGCGTACTCCTCCCGTCGCAACCGCCGCTACCTGCGACGACGCCAGATCAAGCACACCATTCCCGAACCGAAGAACCAGCGGGCCAACCGCCAACGAAGGGGCAGCAAGGGCGGCCGGCCCGCAGGCTTCGACAAGGCGATCTACAAGCGCAGGAACGAAGTCGAGCGGACGATCAACGCGTTGAAGAACTTCCGGGCCGTGGCGACGAGGTTCGACAAGCGCGGCTACGTCTTCCACGGCACCGTCACCGTCGCCTCGATCCGACTCTGGCTTCGCCCGTGATCTCTGCCGGATCTAGTCGCCGGTCGTGCCGTCGAGCATCTCGCGCAGGATGTCCAGGTGGCCGTTGTGGCGGGCTGTCTCCTCGGTGAGGTGGAGGAGGATCCAGCGCAGGTCGACATGGAGGCCGTCGCGGATGGCTCGCTGGGCCTGCTTGTCCAGGCCGTTCCCGGCGACCAGTTCGCGGTAGTGGGCGCTCTGTTCGGCGTATTCGTCGAGCAACTGCGTGAGCGGGAAGTCGACGGCGATACGCATCTCGCGGTCGGGGTCCTCCTCGGTCCAGGGGCCCTGGTCTTCCTCGCCGAGGAAGACCACCTGGAACCAGTAGTACTCGACCCAGCGGAGGTGGTTGATCACTCCGCTCATGGTCATCAGCGGTGAGCCCGGCAGGAGCGCCTTGTGGGCGTTCTCCGCAGAGACGCCATCGCACTTGGCGCGGGCGGTGTCACGTGCGTAGTCGAGAAACGTGGTGAGCTGGGTGCGCTCGTCCCACGCGGGCGGCGTGTCGTCGATTCTTGTCATCGCGCGAAGCGTCCCCGATCACCGCGCCCGATGTCGAGGCATTTAACGGCGGGCCTAACCTGCCCCACCAGCTCCTTGTCCGGTGGGTCGCCACAGCCAGTCAGCGCCGGTGGGCCGCCCGGCAAGATCCGCCGGACAGGCCCTAGCCATCCCTGAAACGAGTACCGTCATCGCCTTTGGAATCCTGCTTGATGGGCCAGGGCAAGTGTGGATCGATGGTGTGGAGTTCGAGGTGGTTGGGGAAGACGTTCCGTCAACCCACTACCTGGAACGGATGCCACTACAGCCGATCAACCTTGATTTCGAAGGTGGCGCTAACTAGGGCCTGTTGCGAAAGTGCTGGTCAAAGCCATTCGTTGATGGCTGCGACCAGCACGGTGGCTTCGTAGCGGACGGCGAGTTTGTCGTACCTCGTTGCCACTGCGCGATGTCTCTTGAGGCGGTTGATGCCGCACTCGACCGCGTGGCGTTGTTTGTAGTCTTCCCTGTCGAACTTCGGTGGTCTGCCTCCGCGGGAGCCGAGGTTCTTGCGGTTGCGGATCTGGTCCGCCTTCTCCGGGATGGTGCAGGCGATCCGGCGTCCGTGCAGGTAGGCGCGGTTGGCGCGGGATCCGTAGGCCTTGTCGCCCCGGACCTTGTCAGGTCTGGTTCGCGGCCGTCCGGGGCCTGGACGGCGTACTCGGATCTTCTCCAGGACCGGGCGGAAGTAGGGACTGTCGTGCCGGTGGCCGGCGGTGATGAGCAGTGACAGTGGTTTCTGTCCCTGCTCGGTGGCGAGGTGGATTTTCGTAGTCAGACCGCCGCGGGAACGTCCGAGGGCGTGGTCGTCGGGCTCGGTGACGAAGCCGCCGGGCGGTTCCTTTTGAAGGTCCCCTTTTACGTGCCCCGGCGGCGTGCTGATGAGCACGGCAGACCGTGGAGTCCACGCTGACGTCCCACGTGATCAGGCCCTTCGCATCGGCATCGGCCTGCAGTTGCTCCAGAATCCGGTGCCAGGTGCCGTTACGCTGCCACCGGCGGAACAGGTCGTAGACCCGGTCCCACGGCCCGTACCGCTCGGGCACATCCCGCCACGGCGTTCCCGCCCGCGTCCGCCACCGTATGCCGTCTATAAGCTGCCGCCTGGTCCAAACCGGCGGCCTCCCGGCCTTCTTGCCCATCGGCAGCAGCGGCTCCAGCCGCGACCACTGTGCATCTGTCAGATCTCCACGCGCCACAACGCATGATCATCACCGATCAAGATCCACTTTCGCAACAGACCCTAGTGCCGTATCAGGCAACGTTCGCCCTGTTGACGACCCGCGTCACTGTGACCGAGGCCTTCGGTTGGCCACGCTGAGCACCCCCGTAGACCGCCCCGGGCCAACGGGTCGAGTGGTTCGCCGAGCCGAGCCGCGGTAGTTGGAACCTGGCCGTGATTCTTGGAACCAGCTGATACGTGCCCCCCGGGGAAAGCGTTGACCCGGGTCGCTCACTTACGACGGCCATGAGAGCCGGTCAGGCGTTCGTGTGTGATAGGTGGTCGGGGAGGTCGGTGAGCCGTTCGATGCGGAGCACCGTCTCGTCTGCCGTCGGCGATGGTCCACCGGTGACGAAGTCGATGCCGCGGTCCAGCCAGATGCCGGTGAGCCCGGCGAGGGCGGCTGCGTTTGCATCGCTTTCCAGCATGTCGCCCACGTTGACCGCCTGCGCGGGGTCCGTCCGCATCCGCCGGCAGGCGGTGGCGTAGGCGCCGGGCTTGGCCGCACCGAGCTCGGTCGGGGTCAGGACGGCTTCGAAGTATTCGAAGAGGCCGAAGCGGGCGAGCTTGGCGCGCTGCTGCTCGGGGTCCCCGTTGGTGAGAACAGCCAGACGCGGTCCTCGGGGAAGCCGTTTCAGGGTCTCCAGGCATGGCTGGACATCGGGATAGCACCGCCAGGACTCCTCGAACACGGCGAGGTAGCGCTCGGCGATCCAGGCGTCCAGAAGGCCGGGACGTTCAGGAACCGGCTCGCCCAGCATCGGCAGGAAGGAACGGAGCCTGCGTCGGTGGTGCTCAGTGAAGGAACACTGACCGGCCAGGTATTCCCGCATGTGGCGCGCCTCCAGCGTCCACCACAACGTCACCAGCTCCTCCGGTGGAGCCGTCGCGTTCGGCGCAGCCTCGACGATCTGGCTGTTCGCACTGTCGACGACGGCGCGTAGGCGCCGGTCGTCGGCGTGGCGCTGGTGCGGGTGGTGCGGGAGCGGGGCGGAAACGGTCCCGGTGGCGGGCGGCCGTGGTGCCTGCCGCTGGCGGACCGGGTGCTGCTGGTGGCTGTCTACTACCGCACGAACCTCACGATGCGGCAGCTCGCGCCGCTGTTCGGGGTCTCGCCGGCGACCGTGTGCCGCGTCATCCAGCGGCTGCGGCCCCTAGAGACCCCTCCGGCAGCTGAACCTGCCGGAGGGGCTCTCGCGCTGTGGGCTCGAGGTGACTGTCAGCGGATAGGCCGCTAACGTCGAAAGAGGTGAGGTCGCGATTCAGGACACGTCCCGCGACGCGCTCCCGCAACGGTGGGCCTGCAGCCGGGAGACGTGCGTCCCTGGCTTTCACGCGGCGACCTCGACGACAGCGCCGCATCGGTCTTCGAGCGGCACCATCCAGCCATCGCGGACCCCACGCTTCGGCGTGAGGCCGCGGCCATCCCTTTCGTGCTGGGACAGCGCGAGAACGTTGGAAGAAAGAGCAGAACCATGCGAGCACATCGCGCCAAGCGCGCCTTCGCCTGCGTCGCTGCCGGCATCCTGCTGGCCGGCGGCACCGCAATCGGAGTGGCGGGCACGGCCGCAGCAGCCGCCCCCGCCACGACGACCGTCTCGGTTCCCACGGGCTGCTCGTGGCACAGCGGCTGGTACGACAGTCACCACCACTGGCACAAGGGCTATTGGGACTGCAACTGAACGGGAACAAACCGCTGACCTGCCCGCCGTCCGGGCGAGTGGCCGCTGGTACGACTCACCCCTCATGCTCTGCCGGGCGTTCAGCGGTCACCAGGGCGTGCGCTGGCCTGTGCATCCAGTACAGGGTCAGCGGGAACACAGCGTGCAGACCTGCAAACACCCACGTATCGACGCTGGCCAGCGACCCAGAGGTGAGGACCCCGGCCACGTTGGCGGACACAGTGGCTCTGTACACGGAATGGGCTCTGGTCCACTTGGTGTGGTCATGCACGCAGGGTGACTGTTGATCTTCGAGCGATGGCAGTTGAGGTCGCCCGAAAATCGCCCGACTGGACGGTGGCGTGGTCGACAGTCCTTCGCCGTGAACGAAGTGCTGCCGCAGCTGGACGAGCTGCTGTTCTCCTCGGTCGAGGGCGTGTTGGTGGAGTCGGTCAAGGTGACCGACACGGTCGTCCGGGTCGAGGCTCGTACGACCGCAGGACGGGCGGCCTGTCCGGAGTGCGGATACTGGTCGGGGCGAATACATGGCTCCTACCTGTGTTTTCCTCGTGATCTGCCGACAGCGGGCAAGCTGGTCGTGGTGTCGTTACGTGTGCGGCGGTTCGTCTGCGCGGAGGACTCCTGCGCGCGCAAGACCTTCGCTGAGCAAGTCCCTGGGCTCACGCGCCGGTTCGGACGACGGACCGAGCGGTTGCGATCGACGCTGGTGTCGGTCGGTCTCGCGCTGGCAGGCCGGGCAGGCGCCCTCATGACGGATGCTTTCAAGATCCCGGTCAGCAGGAACACCCTGTTACGGCTGATCGCCTCGCTCCCGGACCCCGCCACTGCCGCACTCCGCGTGGTCGGCGTGGACGAATACGCCCAGCGCAAGGGCCGGATCTTCGGAACTGTGCTCGTCGACGTCGAAACACGACGTCCGATCGACCTCCTTCCCGACCGGGAGGCAGACACCCTCGCGGCCTGGCTCGCCGAGCGGCCCGACATCGAGATCATTTGCCGTGACCGGGCCCCCTTCTTCGCCGAAGGCGCCACCCGCGGTGCCCCGCAGGCCCTCCAGGTCGCCGACCGCTGGCAGTGCGCCATGAGGCGCCTTGTCGTATCCCCGATTCAGTCGGGATGAACTCAGAGGGAGGTTCTTGGGTCCGATGGCTTACCCAATCTGGAAACGGTGATGGGGACCGCAGCATGCCAGGAAATCGATGACCGGGCTCAGGTATCAGAGACGGGGTATCGAGGGACCCGCGTGACATGGCGAAAGCTGGATTGCCTGAACCCAAATCCCCAGAAGACTGAAGGTCGAGTCCGCCGGAAAGATATCTGAAACCGGCGCCGTGCCCTGCGATGGCTTTGTGCCATGGCCAACGCAACCTCTGGAGCACGGAGCGATGCCCAACGAGGGCATTCAAGGGGATGAGTTGGGCGCCTACATCACGCTATGAAGTACGACAAGGACGAACATGGGATCACCTAAGGGAGGAGACCTTCCTATGGCGACGGAGGCCCCGTAGTAGTCGCCGGAGTCACGACCGGCCAAGGAGGACGGGAAAGCCGTCCACATCGGGCGAAGGGGGCCAGGTGATCGGACACTCACTACTCGGGAGGTATGCGAAATGCAGAGCGCCGAAACGGTGTTGAGTGTCCTCCGTGAACGCGGCAGGCGTGGCCTGCCGTGCAATGAACTGTATCGACAGCTCTTCAATCCGCAGTTGTATCTACTGGCTTACGGACGTCTGTACTCCAACAAGGGAGCGATGACACCTGGAGTCAATGGGGAGACCGTGGATGGCATGTCGCTGGGCAAGATCGAGCACGTCATCGACGCGCTGCGCCACGAACGCTACCGATGGAGCCCGGCCCGAAGGGTCTACATCCCGAAGGGGCGGGGCAGCACGAAGCTGCGGCCGCTCGGCCTGCCTCCGTGGAGTGACAAGCTCGTCGGCGAGGTGATCCGCCTGCTGCTTGAGGCGTATTACGAACCGACGTTCTCCAACTCATCTCACGGTTTCCGTCCCCACCGGGGCTGCCACACCGCACTGCGCGATGTGGCCAACACCTGGACGGGGACAGCCTGGTTTGTTGAAGGAGATATCGCTCAGTGTTTTGACCGGCTTGACCACTCGGTCATTCTCCGGATTCTGGGTGAGAAAATCCATGACAACAGGTTCCTTCGGCTGATGCGTAACATGCTCACAGCCGGATACATGGAGGACTGGGTCTGGAACGCCACGCACAGCGGGAGTCCGCAAGGCGGAGTTGTTTCACCGATCTTGTCGAATATCTATCTGCACAAGATGGATGAGTACGTCGAAAAGGTTCTAATCCCGGAATACACCCGGGGAGGGATCAGGAGGCGGAACCGCGCCTTTCACCGGGCGTGGACAGCTATGCAACGCGCGCGCAAGCGCGGCGACCGCGCCGAGGTGCGGGAGCTGCGCAAGCAATTCCTCAGCATGCCCAGCATGGATACTCATGATCCCGGCTACCGGCGGCTGCGATACGTGCGTTATGCCGATGACACCCTGCTCGGGTTCGCCGGACCAAAGGTAGAAGCTGAGGAAATTAAGAGACGTCTGGCGCAATTCCTGCGTGAGGAACTCAGGTTGGAACTGTCGCCGGAGAAGACCCTCATCACGCACGCCCGCACCCGGGCGGCGAGGTTCCTCGGCTACGAGATCACCGTGCACCATAACGACCGCAAGATCTCTGGCGGACGGCGCTCCGTCAATGGGGTCATCAGATTGCGCGTCCCTCGTTCGGTGGTATCTGCCAAGCAAGCCCAGTACATGAAGCGCGGCAAACCCGCGCGTCGGCCCGAACTGCTGAACCAGGACGACCACGTCATCCTCAGCACCTGCGGGTCCGAGTACCGCGGCATCGTCCAGTACTACCTGCTGGCCGGCGATGTCTTCCGACTCGCCCGGCTGCAATGGGTCATGGAGACCTCGATGCTGATGACGCTCGCCAACAAGCATCGCTCGTCGGTGTCGAAGATGGCTCGCAAGCACGCGGCCACCATCGAGACAGCGCACGGGCAGCGCAAGTGCTTCGAGGCCCGCGTCGAACGCATCGGCAGGAAACCGCTGGTCGGACGATTCGGCGGGATCCCGCTACGACGGAACAAGAAGACGGTCATCAACGACCGTCGGCTGGCCCCGGTCAACACCAAACGCAAGGAGTTGGTCACCCGGCTCCTCGCCGGACGGTGCGAGGCATGCGGACGGATCGACGAGGTGGAAGTCCACCACGTCGCCAAGCTCGCGGACCTCGGACGACCAGGCAATCGGCCGCCGTGGGCAGATCTCATGACCACGCGACACCGCAAGACCCTTGTGGTCTGCGGGACTTGTCACGCGGACATCCACGGCAAGAGACCCGTCGCAGCACTCACGGAGTAGTCACTGGAGAGCGATGTGCGGTGAAAGTCGCATGCGTCGTTCGGGCTGGGGGCCGTTGGAAAAGGACCTGCTCAGCAGGCACCTCGCCAACGGCCCACCAGTACTCTCTGGCACAACCTGGGCGAAGCCGCCGAGAAATGCGTCTACCGGCACCGCGGCTGCTTGCGCCCCACGCCGACGCAGCCGGAGGAAGCGCAGGAGGAGGCGGAGCCGACCGCGTCGTCGCCCTGGCCGACAGGGCGCCGGTTCGCCGAACGCACCCGCGCCAAGCACGCCACCATCCACGCTCTACTCGCCGCCGGGCACAGCAAGCGATCCGTCGCCCGGCAGCTCGGCATGACCCTCAACACCATCCTGCGCTTTTCCCGCGCCACCACCCCGGAGGAGATGTTCATCGGCCAGTGGCAAAGCCGTGCGACCAGGCTCGACGACTACAAGCCCTACCTCGATCAGCGCTGGCAGGAAGGCTGCACCAATGCCTGGAAACTGTGGGAGGAGATCAAGGGCCACCCACGCGGATACGCCAGCGTCCGTGACTACGTCAGCAGGACTCTTCGCGGAAAGCCCCAGCCAGTCGGCCCGCGGCCGCCATCGGCCCGCGCCGTCACGCGCTGGATCCTCACTCACCCAGACGCTCTACCCGAAGGCGACCGGCTCCACCTCAAAGCCGCTTTCAACTGCCCCGAACTGACAGCACTCGCCGAGCACGTGCGCTCCTTCGCCCACATGCTCACCCACCTGCAAGGCGACCGACTCCCCGAATGGATCGAAGCAGCCAGCGCCACCGCCGAACTGCCCAGCCTCCCCCACTTCGCTCAGCACCTCCTGCGCGACCTCGACGCCGTCACCGCCGGCCTCACCCTCTCCTGGAACTCCGGCGTCGTGGAGGGCCATGTCAACAGGATCAAGATGCTCAAGCGCCAGATGTTCGGCCGCGCAGGATTCGAACTCCTACGCAAACGGGTTCTATTGGCGTGACCGAGCGTCACCGGACCACACGAAGTGGACCAGAGCCGTGAGTCGCGTACACAGCCAGACACAGCGACGGCCACGGCGAACAGGACGTCACGGCGTGACCGGACAGCCCGGACAAGGAACAAGTCAACGGCCACCGGAACGGCGTAGGACGGCCAGCCGGGTACTCCGTGCGTCGCTGCTAGCACAGCAAGGTGAACGGGTCGCCCCGGCAGCACCGCTGCCCATCAGACTCACGAGCAAGGCCTGTTCGGCGGATCGATCTGCTCACCCTGCCCCGGTCGAGGCGCCCAGCCAAACCGAGGCAAGTGGTTTCAAGCATCAGGTGAAAGCACTGTGTCAAGCATCAATCGAAACCGGACAGCACCCGCCTGGTGGTGCGCGGACAGACTTTCCCTGATCGGCTGCGTCGAGTACGACATGGGCGACCGAGCCGCCGCCGAGAGCACGCGCCGGGCTGCGCTGTCCCTTGCCCATGAGGCGACAACTCCGAAATCACTGGTTGGGCACACGAGATGCGGGCGTGGTTCGCCCTCACGACCAGCGACTACCGCGGCATCCTTGCTGCTTCTCAGGCAGGCACCGACGCCGCACCAACCCACGGCGTAGCCGTCCAGCTCGCAGCGCAGGAAGCCAAGGGATGGGCCCGACTTGGTGACCGTCGGCAGACTGAGGTGACGCTCGATCGCGGCCGGAAGCTGCTCGAAGGAATGCCGTACCCCGAGAACCTCGATCACCACTTCGTGGTGGACCCAGCGAAGTTCGACTTCTACGCGATGGATTGCTACCGGCTACTCGGAGAAGACCGTTTCGCGGAGAACCTTGCGCACGAGGTGATTCGCGCCGGAACGGACTTCGACGGAGCCGAGCGATCGCCTATGAGGATGGCTGAAGCCCGGATCACTCTAGGTGTGGTCGCAGCCCGGCAGGGCGACCCAGATCAGGCCGTGAACTACGGCGAGTGGGCACTCAAGGGGGACCGGCAATCCTTGCCTTCGCTCCTCATGGTCAGCCGAGAACTGGCCTCGATCGTCAACCGCGACTACGCCAACGAAACTGTAGGGCGTGAGTACTTGGACCACCTCAACACCCTCACCCGCGCCCGCTGAGTTGCCTAGTGCTGTGACCGTAAAGGCTCACCGGGTTGGGCTGGCGAAATTCCGGTCAGGTCCGAAGCAGCCGTTCGAAGCACCAGGAACTCTCCACGCCGATATAGGCGTCAAAGTTCGGGATCCGCTCATAGCCGGAACGCGTGTAGAAGCGGACGGCATCGGGCTGGGCGTCCCCTGTCTCCAGCCGAAGACTGGTCCATCCCCGTCCCAAGGCCCAGTCCTCCAGCCCTCGCAGAATCTGCAGCGCCATACCCGAGCCACGCCAGGGCGGGGCGACATACATGCGCTTGACCTCGCCAATCCCTTCACCCAGGTAGCGAAGTCCTCCGCACCCCACGGCGGTGCCGCCATCCTCGTAAGCCACGAAGAACGCCGCGATGTCCGCTGCCGACGGCGCCACCCCGGGCTCACTGTCCGGGGTGCCGTATCTCTCCGCGATTTCAGCTCGCTGCCGGGCACGCAGCGCGGCGGCTTCCGGGTCCGCCCAGGCAACCTGTTCGATCTTCACGTTGCAGGATTCTGCCGAGAGCCTGTTTCGGACAGGTAAATCCAACCGATACCGCCGACCACGACCGGCGCCTCACCAAACCCGGTGAACGTTCGCGGTCACAGCACTAGACGGTTTCTCTTGGCTAATCGTGCGTCCCGGGGGCTGACCCGACGGTGTCGGTGGGGGCAGTTAGCCTGCGCAGATCTACGCCACTGGACCGGCAACCACAAGCTCGACGGCGGCACCTACCGGGTCTTCGGTCAGGATGGCACCGGAGGTCTCGCCGCCATCTGGTACGTGCGGCCAGGGCGGCCTCTCACCGAGCAGCCAGTAGTGTTCATGGGCTCGGAGGGCGAGTGCGGCGTGGTGGCCGGGGACTTGTCCGGTTTCCTGTGGGTGCTTGCCGACGGTTTCGGGCCAATGGAGGCCGCCCTGTATGAGGAGCGCGAGGCGCGCCCGGACGCAGCTCTGGCCAAGCTCGCCGAGCGGCATTCGACCACCCGCGCCGACCCGCCCGAGAGATCATCACCGAGGCCCAGGCCGAGTTCCCGACCTTCGCCGAGGACCTCGACGAGCTCTGCCGCTGAGGCGGTCAGCGCACAGCCAAGCCGCGGAAAGCGGGGTCAAGCATCAGGTGAAGCCACTGCGTCAAGCATCAACCGAGACCGGACAACTGTGCAACTGTGCAACTGTGCAACTGTGCAACTGTGGATCACCGATTACGCCTGGGTCGTGGTCTTCTGCTCGAGGCGTTCGTAGGGGATTTGGCCGCCTAGGCCGCCATGGGGGCGATGGTAGTTGTAGTAGTCCTCCCATTCGCGCAGCTTGTCGTTGAAGACCTCGGCGTCGTCGATGATGACGCCGTCGAGGAGCCGGTAGAACTCCTCGGCGTCGATGCGGTGGGAGCGTTCGACCTTGCCGTACAGCCGCGGTGTTCGCGGCTTGATGTAGGTGTGGGCGACGCCCTTGTCGAGCACGTGCCAGTGGAAGGCGGACTGGAACTCGGCGCCGTTGTCCGTCTGAATGACCTCGACCTGGAACGGCAGGCGTTGGATGACGTAGTCGTGGAACTGGATCGCGGTCGCCTGGTTCAACGTCGGATAGATCCGCAGCACCCGCAGCCGTGTGCAGTCGTCGATCGCTGTGAACTGGAAGTACTTGTTGCGCCCGCCGCGGCGCCCCTGCGGCATCGAGGCGAGCGGCTCGATGAACTTCACGTCGATCTGCACCCGGTGGCCGGGAAGTTGCTTCTCGTACCGCTTCCACCGGCGGTCGTGGCGCTTGTACCGCTGGGAGGCAGGCAGACGGCCCATGTCCAGGCGGTTGAGGATCCGCCAGACGCCGGACTTGCTGATGGTGACGTCGTGGTACCGCTTGAGGTACATCGCGATCTTCTCTGGCCCGAAGTGGTAGTTCTGCCGCCGGTAGATGATCTTCCCGACCACCTCGACGTGTGTCGCGTTGGGGCTGTGCTTGGGTGCCTTGGAGCGGGTGCGCAGCCCCTCGACGCCCTCGGCCTGATAACGGCGGTACCAGGTGTAGTACGCCTACCGGCTGATCCCGAAGTACCGGCAGGACATCGCGACGTTCCCGGTGACCTCTTCAACGTGACGTATGACCGCCAGGCGCCGCTTGGCCTCACGGTCAAGCGGCGGGGTGGTAGGGGTGGACTTCGACATGCGGATCTCCGTAGTGATCGGAGACCCAGGTGTCAACGATGAACGTCAGTTTTAGAAACCGCCACCTTGGCTAGCGTCTCTCCATTGCCGTGAAGCGGCCGGTATGACCGACGCTGACCGATCCGGGTAGATCTATGGATCACAAGTTCCCTGTGCCACAACCGCGCCAGAGCGTGCAGGGGCCCACGGGGAACGCGGCTGCCGGCAGGAGCCACAGCCAGCGGACGCCGGAGTTGGTGTCCCGCGGGCAGGCCCGCCGTTCACCCCACTGGGGGCCGCCGTCCAGCAGCGAAGTACAGCAACCGCTGCGACCACCGCTGACCTTCGCAGGCCCTGTATGGCCTAATGGCGCGCTGTGTGGACCGCAGTGACCGTCTTGCCGATAGTTCGCATCGAGGGGGTCACTGCAAGTCTCATCTGCGGCCGGCACATCCCTAGAAGTAGAAGCCAACCCAGTACTCGCCATGACTGCACGCGAAGTCATCCGGCCGCTCTACCCGCAGCGCCTCGTACCGGGCAGCAAAAACCTCCAGTGCCTCATGGAGCGAGCAGCCGAGATGCTCGCGGAGCGTCTTGAGGCCGCGGATGATCTGGTTGGCGAGGATCTGGTCGTCGGCAACGGCGACAGCGGCACCATCGGTCATGGTCGTGATCGAAGCCGATCAGCACCACCTCTGCAACGAGGTTTGCTGCCGTGGACCGCTCGACAGGATGCCGTGCCACAGGCGTGCCAGATGGAGCGGGGACTCACGGGGAACCGCGGCTGCCAGAGGGGCTGAGGTGTCGCAGGCACCGAAGCCAGCGTTACCCAGGTCAGCGCCCAACTCGCCCCACCTCGCTCCTAAAGCGGTGATTGCTCGACCCACCGCTGCAGGCGGGCGCAGGCCACCAGTGCGCTGCCGTCTTCGGTGAAGTAGATCAGGAAGGTCCATTTCTGATCGACAGAATCGATCAGCCCTCCTCGCACCGGCCGGCTATGCTCGCGGAGGAGCTGCACCATTCGTTCCAGCCCAAGAGGTTCGACTCCGTGCAGCCGCATGCGCCGAAGTCGGCGTGCAAAGACCCCGGCATGCTGCTCTGCGGGATGCGTCGTATCCCACACGCGGTAGGTGGCACCGCTGCGGAGAGCGGCCAGAGCAGCCACGGACGCCTCGTCCTCACCGGCCAACAGCTTCTCCAGCAAATGCCGTTCCATGGTCACCCCCGTCGAGATCCTGCGGTACAGCAGTCAGGTACCGCAACCCCAGCAACTGCCCCCGCCCGGTAACGTCCCTCTGGGGCCCAGTAGCGGCCGGAATGGCCGTCACTGACCGATCCGGCTACAGCTACGGATCAGAAGGTCTCTGACATCCACGGCTGACTGTGAGGATGTCGATGGCACCGGACGAAGGCGTACCCCAGCGTCCCTGTCCGGCCGTCGTGTCAGTGAGCAGTGGCAGCCGGTGCAGGCCCGGATCGAACTCCGAGGTCCATCTCATGGCTTCCGTTCGGCTGCATGGTTCGGTTCCTCCTTCTCAGCGCAGTTGCTCGGCCAGTCCGACGATGATGCCCTCCGGGCCGCGGAGGTAGCAGAGCAGATAGCTGTCCTCGAACCTGGCGATCTCGCCGACGAGTTCGGCGCCGTGCGGGCGCAGGCGGGCTACGGTGTCCTCGATGTCGTCGACGGCGAACATGACGCGGTGCGTGCCCAGAATGTTGTGCGGCCGGTTGCGCGGCCCGGCGCTGATCACCGCGGGGCTGCGGTACTTCGCCAGCTCGAGCCAGCTGTGACCATCTGGGGTCCGGACCATCGCGATGTCACAGCGGACGCCGTCGAGTCCCGTGCACTGGTCGGCGAAGAGGCCCTCGACCTCCGCCCTGCCCTCCAGCTCCATACCGAGTTCCACGAAGAACGCGATGGCGGCATCCATGTCCTCGACGACGATGCCGACGTTGTCCATCCGCTGAATCGCCATGCTGGTTTCTCCTTTTCCTCGTGCGGCCGGTGGTGGCCGCTGATGTCCCTGGGACGGGGCCGGTGGCACGTTCTCGACATCCGCAGACCGCTGAACTCCGAAAAATCTGGATCGCGCCTCAGGTGAGATTCATCCGGATACCAACCCACCGCCAGCACGATGAGAATGGCTCCCACGAAGGCCCACACTGTGGTTGCTGCGCTGTGCGAGGTATAGATCAGAGCAAGCATGCTCAGCCAGATACCCGGCAGGAGCGGCCGTAGCCAGTGGACGTTGGCGCCCCCCTCTGTCGAATAGGTGTCGAAGGCGCCGATCTATCGCGCTCGGCGTCCGTGGAGCACCAGGTCAGGAGGGATGCGCCGACGATCACACCAGGCGCCTTCTAAGCGCTACGCAGTTGGAAGGCTCGCCGGCGTGGCACGGGGGGGCAGTGCTAAACCTCGCCTAGCGTGTGCAGCGGTGATACTGCACCCGCAGCCTCGACGGGAACCGCTGTCCGCATGGCGCGAACGGCACGATGATTCACGTGGTAGGACCCAGCCCCGGGGGGCGTGAAGACGGCCCAAACGTGTGACGCTGATAGCCCGCCCCGGTATGCCGAGGTCTTGCCGAATGGCCCCGTGGAACGCTTCACGCGCCACGCGGTAGTGGGTGTACGCCACCTCCCACTGCTCCGAGTCCCCTTCAATCACACCGCGGGCGTAGTCGCTCAGCTGCCATACCGTTGAGCGCCACACGCGAGCCGCCTCGCCCGTCCGCTCATCGCACAGCATCTGCACTGTTTCGTAGGCAAGCGCGAGCTGCCGGTCAGATTCAGCGATCTCCCGGACCCCATCTTCGACAGATACGGGCGGCGGTCCTTCGAGCAGGTTCCGTGTCGTGGCAAGCGACCGGGCGGCCCCCACTTGGACGTGAACAATGTGGATCAGCTCGCGGCAGGCGTCGAATCGGTGCTGAGTCCATTGCCTGCCTAAGCCTCGATCCACCGAGTGACCCGCCTCCTGTGGATAAGGAATCAAGAAGAGGTGCCTGCTGACCTGCGATGATGGGAGTTCTGACGCTTCCAGCACGCACAATCAGCAAGGCACCTCGTAGATGAAAGTTTCCCATACTCCGGCGGCGGTCTCCGCTGCGTTCGACGACCCGAATCTGATCGCGCATGCCGGGCTGGTCCCGGTGATGCAGCTGGCCGAGCGGTGCGGGCTGGCCCGTCTGGTGGCGGAGAAGGTGAAGCTGACCGGAGCGAAGAACGGCGCGGGTGCCGGGCCGGATGCCAAGGTCACCAGCATCGTGGCCGGGATGGCCGCCGGTGCGGACAGCATCGACGACCTTCACGTCCTGCGCCACGGCGCGATGCCCGTGTTGTTCGCAGGCGTCCGTGCGCCCTCCACGCTGGGCAGCTTCCTGCGCGCGTTCACCCACGGTCACGCACTCCAGCTCCACGCGGTGCACCGCAGGTTCCTGGCCGCTTTGGCCTCGCACACGCCGCTGCTGCCCGGCGCAGGCGAGAAGGCGTTCATCGATGTCGACTCCACCCACAAACGGGTCTACGGCCGGACCAAGCAGGGCGCCGAGTACGGCCGGTTCAAGGGCGTCCGCACCCTGCACCCGCTGCTGGCCACGATCTGCACCCCCGCCTCGCGGCCGGTGATCGCCACCGTGCGGATGCGCCGCGGGAAGGCAGCCGACTCACGCGGCGCCCCGAAACTGGTCAGTGAGGCGCTGGCCACCGCCGTCGAGGTCGGCTGCACCGGCCTGCGGATCCTGCGGGCAGATTCACAGTTCTACAACGCCGGTGTAATCGCCGCCTGCCGCCGGACCGGGGCCCGCTTCTCCATCACCTGCGGCATGAACCCCTCCATCAAGCGGGCCGTCCTCGGCATTCCGGACGAGGCATGGCAGCAGATCACCTATCCCACCGCGGTGCCCGACCCCGACACCGGCGAGCTCATCTCCGGCGCCGAAGTCGCCGAGATACCCGCCTACACCGCCTTCACCGGCCGCAAGAAGAGCGAGCGGGTCACGGCCCGGCTGATCGTGCGCCGGGTCCGGGACCTGGCCGAACCCGCCGTCGTGGGTGAACAGGGCGAGCTGTTCCCCCTCTGGCGCTACCACCCGTTCTTCACCGACAACCCCGCCCCGACCCTCCAGTCAGAACGGGAACACCGTCACCACGCCGTCGTCGAGCAGGTCATCGCCGACAGCAAAGCCGCAGCTCTGGCCCACCTGCCGTCCGGACACTTCCACGCCAACTCCGCCTGGCTGACCCTGTGGGCGATGACCTACAACCTGCTGCGGGCCACCGGTGCTCTGACCTCCGCCTTCCACGCCAAGGCCACCACCGCCACCCTCCGCGCCCACCTGATCCACGTTCCCGCCCGGACCGCCCGCTCCGCACGGCGCGTCACCCTGCACCTACCGAACAACTGGCCCTGGCAGCACGCCTGGACACACCTCTTCGACACCGTCCACGGCCCAGCCGGCTGACACGAACGTCCCTGCCCACCCCGCCCGCAAGGGCCCAACCGGAACCGAACACGTGGAAACGCTGGGCAGACCAGCAGCTACAAGGTGCCCAATCCAACGGCCGTCCCCCGACCTCAGCCAGAAGATCACCCTCAGCCCACATCGGTGGATCGAGGCTAAGTCACGCTTCCAGCGAGACCGCTCAGAGAGCGTCGCTCCCACGAAGGAGACGGCCCCTCCTATCACCACGCTGAGTAGAGTTGCGAGTTGCGTTCCCAGATTCATGGCGCCGGCTCCCCGTACCAACAGGCCTACTCTGCGACCACATTCGTTGCTGATCAGGCTAGCAATGGTCGCGCGGGCTCGGTCTACAATCGGGCGTCGGAGCAGTCTCCGATCACAGTCGGGCCATGAGCACTGGAGCGGACAGCAGGAGAGCTGCTACACCCTGAGCAACCGCCACAACTCGCCTACGCCAATGAGCTGCCCGCGTACAGCAGCGAAGTACAGCAACCTCGCCGACCGTCAACGTCCTCAGCGAGCACCAGAGCTCGGTTGATCTAGTCGGGAGACCTCAGTAACCGCCCTGCCGGTAGTTCGCATCGAGAGGGTCAGCCCGTGCCACAGGCGTGCCAGATGGAGCGGGGACTCACGGAGAACTGCGGCTGCCAGCGGGCCTGAGGTGTCGCAGGCACCGAAGCCAGCGTTACCCAGGTCAGCGCCCACCTCGCCCCACCTCGCTCCTAAAGCGGGTGTCGCAGGTTCGAATCCTGCCGGGGCACAGCGAGGAGGGCCAGCTCAGGAGGGGTTTCTCCCGGGCCGGCCCTTCGGTGTTCGAGAAGGACCCTGCAGGCCCGTAGTGGCACGTCTGTGACACGACCTTCACCCTGACCGTGGGTCAGGTGGTCACCCGAGTGCGCCGCCGCCTCAGGTGGGGGCGCAGGCTCACCAGGACCGCGGCGATCACCGCCCACAGCGCGAGGGTGACCAAAGGCAGGAGGTGCCCTATGGGTCGCGTCTCACATGCACAGGCACAGGCGAACCGCCAGCGGGTCGTGGAGCGGGCCTCGCAGCTGTTCCGCGAGCGGGGCACGGGCGTGAGCGTCGCGGATCTGATGAAGGCGGCCGGCCTGACGCACGGCGGCTTCTATAAGCAGTTCGCCTCCAAGGAGGCTCTGATCGACGAGGCGGTCATCCACGCGGTCGGCGAACTGGCCGAGCACCACGCCACCACACTCGAGGAGCACGAGGGGCACCGCGGCGAGGCCCAGCAGGCCCTGATCGACGGATACTTGTCCGTCCGGCACCGGGACAACCCCGCCTCGGGCTGCCCCGTCGCCGCGCTCGCCACCGACATGGCCCGACACAGTGGCGACCACGGGGCGCACCGCACCTACACCGAAGGGGTACAGGACTTCACCCAGTGGCTCGCCACCGACGACGAGGACGGCATCGCCCGGCTGTGCACCATGCTCGGCGCCCTTCTCCTGGCCCGCGCCACCAAGGACTCCCCGCTGTCCGAGCAGGTCCTCTCCGCCGCCCGCACCGCACTGTCACCCGCCCCGCAACCACGTGTCTGACATCTACTGCTGACATCAACGGCGCCGGACGGGGGCGTACACCAGCGTCTGGGCCGGGTATCGCATCAGTCGCCAGCAGCAGCTGGACTGCGCTCGGACCGAACTCCTAATGCGGGTGTCAGCCCACCTGGCCCGGATGCGGGTGTCAGCCCACCTGGCCCGGATGCGGGTGTCAGCCCACCTGGCCCGGCTCGAACGGGCTAGCCCACTTCACAACCGGCCGGTGCTGCGGGTCTACAGCTTCCAGCCGACGCAGGCAAGGCGATCGTAGAGCGGCGTCGAGCTGCTCCGCACCGCGGTTTCCCGCACGACGGCCACCACCCGCAGTCCGGGCCGTCTCTGGGCCGTGCGAGGGCGCCCGAAGCCGACCAACAACGACAGAAGCCCACGGCACCTGACCTGGTCAGAGCCGTGGGCTTCTTCAGCCTTGCTGGTCAGCCCAAGGGCTGATCAGTAGATCGGCTTGTCCGGCTCGATCTTGTTGACCCAGCCGATCACGCCGCCGCCGACGTGCACCGCGTCCGCGAAGCCCGCGGACTTGAGTACCGCGAGGACTTCCGCACTGCGGACACCCGTCTTGCAGTGCAGGACGATGCGCTTGTCCTGCGGAAGTTCCTGGAGGGCTGTGCCCATCAGGAACTCGTTCTTCGGGATCAGCCTGGCGCCGGGGATCGAGACGATCTCGTACTCGTTGGTCTCGCGGACATCGATGATGTCGATGTTCTCGCCGTCGTCGATCCACTCCTTGAGCTGCTTGGGAGTGATCGTCGAACCGAGCGCCGCCTCCTGGGCCTCCTCGGACACGACGCCGCAGAAGGCCTCGTAGTCGATGAGCTCGGTGACGGTGGGGTTCTCGCCGCAGACCGCGCAGTCCGGGTCCTTGCGGACCTTGACCTGGCGGTACTGCATCTCCAGGGCGTCGTAGATCATCAGCCGGCCGACCAGTGGGTCGCCGACCCCGGTCAGGACCTTGATCGCCTCGGTGACCTGGATGGAGCCGATGGACGCGCAGAGCACGCCGAGCACGCCACCCTCGGCGCAGCTCGGGACCATGCCGGGCGGCGGGGGCTCCGGGTAGAGGCAGCGGTAGCAGGGCCCGTGCTCGGACCAGAAGACGGAGGCCTGGCCGTCGAAGCGGTAGATCGAGCCCCAGACGTACGGCTTGTTCAGCAGCACGCACGCGTCATTGACCAGGTAGCGGGTCGCGAAGTTGTCGGTGCCGTCGACGATCAGGTCGTACTGGCTGAAGATCTCCATCACGTTCTCGGCCTCGAGCCGCTCTTCGTGGAGGATCACATTCACGTACGGGTTGATGCCGAGCACGGAATCCTTGGCGGACTCCGCCTTGGAGCGGCCGATGTCGGCCTGGCTGTGGATGATCTGGCGCTGCAGGTTCGACTCGTCCACCTCGTCGAACTCCACGATGCCGAGCGTGCCGACGCCGGCGGCGGCCAGGTACATCAGGGCAGGCGAACCGAGGCCGCCCGCGCCGACGGCGAGGACCTTGGCGTTCTTCAGCCGCTTCTGCCCGTCCATCCCGACATCGGGGATGATCAGGTGGCGGGAGTACCTGCGGACCTCGTCGACGGTGAGCTCAGCAGCTGGCTCGACCAGGGGTGGCAGCGACACGGGGACTCCGTTGGTCGGTAAGTCAGTACGGTGGTTCTCCCCGTAACACTGCCACGCTCCCACTCATTCCGAGACACCCGGTCCGATCTGCGAGACGATTTCGTCCCAGTAGCCGGGCAGCGCCTCGAATGCCCCATAGTGCCCGTTTTCGCTCCTGTCCCCGGTCCGATCGGTGAAGAAAATCGTCCCGGCGCCCTGCCAGCGGGCGATGCGCATGGCTTCCTCCAGGTGCGTGCGCGGCACGCCATGGACGAAGTGCACAAAGCGCTCCGGCGGGTAGTCCGCCGTCCACCCCGCCACCTGCGACCAGCGGTAGTCGGTCCATGGCCCGGAGAAGGTAACCAGCTGGTCGGCGGCCTCCGCGTAGCCGGGATACGGGTGCGAGCCGTGCCCGAGCACCAGATGGCCGCCGTCGAGGACCGCCTCCAGCGTCGCCGTCGTACGCCGCACCTCGTGCAGGGCGGCACGGTCCGCCGGGCAGCGGTCCAGCAGGAAGCCGTCGACCCGGTACCACTCGAGATAGCGGTGCGCGTCCGAGACGAGATCACCGAAGGATCGTGAGCCGTGTGCGAGGTCGAGATGGCCGAGGACGCGTACGCCGGCGTTGCGCAGCTTGCCCGCGGCCTCCAGACAGTGCGGGTCGGGGCGGTCGCCGGGGCCGTCGTCGACATTGAGGACCACCCAGTGCAACGGCGTCCCGGGCCGGGTCAGTCCGGCCCATTCGACTGGGGCGACGAGCGGGTGGGCGTAGCCGGGAATGCCGAAGCCGAGCTTCCCCCAGACTTCGTCCGGGGGGACCTCCGTCGCGCCGGTCGCCAGCTGGGTGCCCGTTCTGGTCAAATGCGGCATGCCGCCTCCATCCAGATGTCCGCAAGGGATTCTTCGAGGTTGATACGGGGGCGCCAGCCGAGCCGGTCGCGGGCGGTGCGCACATCCGCCTGCTGCCAGCCGCCGCAGCCGTCGGGGTACGGCGCCGGGGACGCGGACAGGTGGTCCAGTACGGATTCGGTGCGCGGGGCGCCGATGGGGGGCCGGCCGGCCGGCAGGTCCAGCTCGTGCAGCCCACCTGCGTAGCCCGCGACCCGGGCCAGGACGGCGGCCGCGTCCCTCAGCCGTACGGCACGTCCTGTACCGATGTTGACCACGCCCTGCGCGGCGGAGAGGGAGGCGGCATGCACGGCGCGCGCCACGTCCCGTACGTCGACGAAGTCGCGCTGCACGCCCAGGCCGCTGAGCTTCAGCTCGCCGTCCCCGGACTGCATGGCGCGGCGCATGGCCTCGGCGAGGCGGCCGAGCGGGGATCCTGCCGGAGTGCCGGGGCCGACGGGCGAGAAGACGCGGAGTACGACGGCGTCCAGGCCCGAGCCGAGCACCAACTCGGTGGCGGCGAGCTTGCTCACTCCGTACGGGCCGCCGGGACGCGGGATCGCATCCTCCGCAGTCGACGATCCCTGCTGGGACGGCCCGTACTCGGAGGCGCAGCCGAGCTGGACAAGCCGGGCGCCGCAGCCGCTGCGCCGCAGTGCCTCGCACACGGTGGCGACAGCGACGGTGTTGTGGCGGGTCAGTTCGCGGGCGCCGCCGCGGGTGGCGCCCGCGCAGTTGATGACGACTCCGGGGTGGACGGCGCCGAGGAAGCGGGTGAGCGCGCCCGGGCTGCCGCCGGCGAGGTCGAAGCGTACGTCGGCGTCGTCGCCGCGCCCGAGGGCGGTCAGGTGCACGGCCGGGTCGGCGAGCAGCCGGTCGGCGACGAAGCGGCCGAGGAATCCATTGGCACCGAGCAGAAGCACCCTCATCGCGCGGCCGCCCCTCGGTGCCGACGGGCCGGAGCTGGGGGTAGGGGGGTCATGTCGCTTTCTCCTTAGGGGTGTCGCTGTCGATGCCGGTACGGGTGCTGGTGCTGGTGTGGGGACGTCGGCGGTGCCGGGGAAGCGGTGTGTCGGGAACGCGTGCGGTGTCGGGAACGCGTGCGGTGTCGGGAACGCGGCAGGTTCAGCCGCTGTGCGCCGAGGCCCGGGACAGTGCCGCGGTGGCGTGGGCCAGCAGGCCGAGGGCGGCGGCGCCGCAGGCGAGAGCGGGTACGGCTCCGGTGCCCCAGGCTCCGACGACCGCCTCGACCGGGCTCGCCAGGAAGCCGCAGCCCGGGAGGCGTCCGGCCAGCAGGAGGGCGGGGGCGGCGGCTTCGACGGCGCAGGCGGCGCCGAGTCCGGCGGCGGCGGAAGCGGGAAAGCCGTGGACGATGAGCAGACGGGCGAGGAAGAGCAGGATGCCGAGGGCGACGGCGGGGACGAGGGCCTTGTGCGGGAAGACGAGGCCGGCGAGCACAAGAAGAGCGGTGAGGGCACAGACGAACATCGCGACGACGCCGAGGAGCAGCGGACGCGCGCCGGAGGCGAACTCCTCAAGTCCGCGGCTGCCCCCGAGCCTGCGCCGGGCCCGTACGGAGAAGAGGTGCGCGCACCAGGCCGCAGGGGCGACGCCGAGTGCGAGTCCGACAAGCGGGCCCGCGGTCATGGGCCAGGAACCGTCCCGACCGCCGCCCATGAGCTGGGCCTGCAGCCCTTCGCCGTACGCCGCGTACGCCAGCAGCCAGAGTGTCCACAGGCGTACGGCGGCGACCGTGCGCCCCTCGGCTCGCAGCGGTCCACGGCGCAGGCAGAGCGCGAGTGCGACGACGACTCCGCACACGCCCACCGCCCCGGCCGCGAGCCGGACCGTGCCTTCCGCAACCTCCAGGGGCTCCGTGGATTGCACGGCGAGGGCGAGGGCGCAGACGGCGCCCGGCAGCAGCGCGAGGAGTGCGTGTCCGGCGCGGCCGGGCCGTCGACCGGCGCTCGGACCGGCACTCGGACCGGCGGCGCGCGCCGGACGTTCGGCGGTCTCTGTCGTTTCCCCGCCGCGCGGCACGCGCGCGTACAGCTCTTCGGCGAGCGAGAAGATGTCCCGGTGGCGGAAGCGGGCGGCGGTTCGGTCGGTGAGGCCGTGTGCCTCGAGACCGGCGGCGATCTCCAGAGGGTCGACGGCCCGTTCGCACAGCTCGCGGTGGCGGTGCATCAGCGCCTTGACGGGGTCGGCGGGGCCGCGGCGGGCAGCGGGCTGGCGCGTCTGTGCGGGCCCGTCCACCCGGACCCCGGCGAGCAGGGCCTCCGGGTGGGTGTCCGCGTGGGCCGCCGAGCGGGTGTCCCAGCCACTCGCACCGGCGGGTGATCCGCGTTCGTCGGCGCCCGCGCTCTCGGTGATGGGGGACGTACTGCGGGACGTTCTCATGCGCGTACCTCCTTCGCCGTTGCCAGCGTGCCGACGAACCGTGGCCCCTCCGCCCAGCGCGGGAGGCGGCCGCCCGACGCGGTGCCGCCGCCCGTCCAGTGACACGGCGCGTACGCCTCGGCGGGGCGAGCGAAAGGCAGCGGCTCACCGTCCGCGTTCACCGCTTCGCGCTGTACCGGGGAGTGCGAGATCAGCTCCAGGTAAATGCCGCGAAATGCCGTCAGGTTCTGCTCGATCGTGAAGAGCTCGAGCGCGCGGGCCCGGGCGGCCGCGCCGAGCCGTTCACGACGCTGGGGGTCGCGCAGCAGCGCGAGGCAGGCTCCCGCGAGCGCCCGCGGATTGCGCGGGGGCACCACAAGCCCCGTTCCGCCGATGACTTCGACGACCGCGCCGACGTCCGTGGAGACCGTCGCGCGGCCGCAGAACATCGCCTCGACCAGGCTGATCGGGAAGCCCTCGACGACGCTGGACAGGACGACGACCGCGCCGGAGGCGTACGCGTCGGCCAGCTCGAGAGCGTCGGGTCCCCCGATCTCCTCGAAGGAGACCGGGTTGTCGCCGACGGCGTGCGCGTCGGCCGCCTCGTCGGGGAAGACCTGGGCGGCCAGCGCCTTGCAGTGGGCGAGATACGTGACGGCCTCCGGCCCCTGCACCGGCGCGCCGAAGAGCCGCAGCCGCGCCTGCGGCTCCTCCTTGCGCACCTCGGCGAAGGCATGCAGCAGTGCGATGAGGTCCTTGGCGGGCTCGATCCTGCCGACCCAGGCGAGGGTGTGCGGGTCGCCGCCGCCGTCGCCCGCCCCCACCGATTCCCCGACCGCCGCGAAACGCTCCACCTCCATGCCGGGGTAGACAGTCCGCAGCTTGGCGCGGTCGGCGCCGCACTTCTCCTGCCAGCGGCGGGCATGAGTATTGCCGGGCGTGATGACGGAAGCCTGCCGGTACACCTCGGCGGCCAGCCGGCCCTGGAAGGCCGCGAGCAGGGCCCGCACGGGCGCGGTCAGCTCGCCGTCGCTCGCCGCGAGATAGTGCGCGCGCAGCTGTACGCCGTACTCGGTGACCAGCAGCGGGACGCCGAAGAAGCGTTTGGCCAACAGGCCGGGCAGAGCGGCGGACCCGCCGGACGCGGCATGGCACAGGTCGACCGCGCCCAGGCAGTCATCGGCGTACCAGTCGAGCGAGAGCGGGCGCAGAGCGCGCTCCAGCTCGTCGGCGAAGGCGAGATAGTCGGGGACGGTGGCGGCGTGCACGGTGCGGCGCGCGCCGGGGGCGCGACAGGCGGACTCGAGGACGCGCACGGCGAGTTCGGAACGGAGCGCGGCGTAGAGCCCACCGCGCTCACGGGCCAGTTCGGCGAGTCCGTACAGCGCGTCGGCGAAGCTTTCGCCCTGGCCATCTCCCTCCGCACAGACCGCGGAGGCGAGCTCCTTGAAATGGCAGACGAAGCGGCGTCGTTCACGCCGTCCGTACGTATGCCCGTCGTCCTCGGGCGCCCACAGCGGGGCCGTCCGCACCCGCTGCACCTGCGGCGGGAGCTGGATCCAGCCGTGGTCCTCCTGCTGGGCGCTACGGCTCAGCGCATAGACATCGAACTCGTGCTGCGCGAGCCCGCGCACAAGCCGGTCACACCACAGCCTGGACTCACCCGTCGCATATGGATAACCACCGTCCGTAAGCAATCCGATCCGCACCAGCGCACCCCCGATCTCCCTTGTGGGCGGCCGCCGTTGGTCCGGCGACTCACAGCGGGACGACGTTAAGCGGATACGTCGGTGGCACGACGGACGGTTGTCCATCGCGCCACCAGAAGGGGTGAATGCACGTAACTTTCCCGCCCCGGTAGCGTTCTGTCGCGCTACGGAGCAATCCGACTACGGATTGTCAAGCTGCGGCCAACTCTTTGCGAGCGGTTCGGCGGGCCGCGGCGAACAGCGGAGCGAGCGCCGGCCCGGTGGCCTCGAGCAGAGCCGACCGGCCGCACGACGGCGAGATCGTTCGCGATGAAGACCGGCGCGACGCGGTCCCGACCCGCCACCGCCACCCGTCGCTCAGCTCAACTGCCGGGATGCACCCACGGGTTGGGCCGGCACTTGACCCCGTCGATGTCGAGGGACTTGGTCTGCTGCTGCATGACTGGCGCGAGCGCGCCCGGAGTGCTGCAGTTCACATGACCGTGCCCGAGCCGGTGCCCGACCTCGTGATTGATGAGCATCTGCCGGTAGGTGAGCATCGCCCTCTCGCCGTAGGTCACCGAGCCCTGCGCCCAGCGGTACGCATTGATCATCACGCGGTCCGTCGACGCCGAATCACAACTGACGTTGTCGTCGGTCGTGTCCAGACCGGATTTGGCGCACCAGGTCGCCGTGGTCCCGGGACTGGCGAGCGTGATCACGAATTCAGGCTCCCCCGACGAGATCCGCTCGAAGGTCATCGCCCCGCCGTGCGCCCAGCTCCGGTCGTCGTTCAGTGTCTTCTGGACCGCATCGGCGAACAACGCGCCGTCCAGACCGAGGCCCTTCTCGACATCCACCCGGTAGCGGATCTTGCGGCCCCTGCCCGGCGCCTTGTCGAAGCCGGGCACCGCCTCGAAGTCACCCGACGCCGTCAGTTTGGGATTGATCGGGAACCGGGTGGCCATCAGCTGCGCGTACGTGGCCGGAACCCCGGGCTTCCCCGCACCATCGGGCGGCGCCTGCCGTTCGTCCGAGCGGGATGCGGGGCTCTCCGCGCCCGCCCGGTCCTTGCCCGCGGACTGTGCGCTCGACTTCTGAGGACCGTCCGCGGCGAAGTGGCCGGCCACGACGACCGCGAGCACCGTGGTCACCGCGGCGGCCGCGATCCCGGTGAAGGCGCGCCCCTTGCCGCCTTTGGCGGGCTTGTCCTCGGGCGATTCGGCCGCGGCTCCGGCGGCCTGATCCGGCTCGTCGCCCCGTTCGG
The DNA here is from genome assembly GCF_035918095.1 of Streptomyces sp. NBC_01750. NCBI lineage: Bacteria > Bacillati > Actinomycetota > Actinomycetes > Kitasatosporales > Streptomycetaceae > Streptomyces > Streptomyces sp. NBC_01750. The sequence goes on along the minus strand of NZ_CP109137.1, from coordinate 5,848,672 downwards.
TGACGGAGTCGTACAGGTCGGGCTCCGGGGCCGCTTCCGGCCGGGGCCGGTCGAAGGCCTCGACGAACTCCCGTCGCGGGCCCGGTATCCGGGCCGCTCCGGGCATCCGCGGCGGCGGCGTCTGCACACGCTGTCGGCCGTCGGCCTGCCTGTCCCCGTACCGCTGCTGCTGGTGTACGCCCCAGCCACCGCCCGCTTCATGCTGTTCCGGGTGTCCGCCGCGGGTCTGGGGCACGCCGTAGCCGGAGGAGCCATGCTGCTCGGGACCGGGCGCGGTGCTGCGTCTGCGCCGTCCACTGCCGGGGCTCGAGCCCACGACTTCCCACTCGCCGGTGCCGGATACACCGGCGCCGGCTGGACCCGCGCCGCCTTCGGAGTCGGAGCCCTTGGGCGCGGGGCCTTTGCGGCTGTGTCGTCCCACCCCCGGATCAGCTCCTGTCGTAGTCGTTCAGCAGTTCCCGGAAGGCCTCGGCGACCGTTTCCGGGTACTCCATCATGGCAACATGTCCGGCGTCCGGGAGCGTCAACAGCCGGGAATCACGGAAGGCCGCCGCTGCCTTGCGCGCCATACGGTACGAGACGAGCTGGTCCCGCCCTCCGTAAACAAGCAGCGTCGGCGCGAGCACCCGCTCCGCCTGCCGCCACAGCCCGTGCTGGCCCCCCAAGGTGTACGCGTCGACGATGCCGCGCGCGGAACGAGTCATCGCGTCCCAGAAGTACGGGAGGCGAATGCGCCGCTCCATCTCCTCCACAGCATGGTGCAGCGCTTCGTCGTCGACCCGCGAGGGGTCTCCGTAGCAGAGCGCCATCACGCCTTTGGTGCGCTGCTCGGCCGTCCAGTCCTTGGTCAGTCTGCTGAACAGCGGGGCGACCCCGGGCAGTGCCATCAGTGCGGTGGGCACGGCGGAGCGCTGCACGCGGAGCTCCGGCAACGCGGGCGAGATGAGCGTGAGCGTGCGCACCAGGTCGGGCCGGACGGCCGCGACACGGGTGGAGACCGCTCCGCCCAGGGAGTTTCCGAGGAGGTGGACGGGGCCGCGGCCCGCGGCGTCCAGGTAGCGGATCAACGCTCTGGCGTGGCCGGTGAGGGAGTAGTCCCCGTCGTCCGGCGGCGGGGAGTCCCCGAAACCGGGCAGGTCGACCGCCTCACCGTCCAGGATGTCTTCGAGCAGCAGCATCAGCGCCGACCAGTTCTGCGAGGAGCCGCCGAGCCCGTGCACATACAGCGCCGGCGCGAGGCCGGATCGCGCCGGCGGCCTGGATCTGACGGTGAGCGTCAGGCCGGGCAGTCGGGAGGAGCGCAGCTCCTCCCCCTTAGCGACCCGCACGGTCGCGACCTTGGGCGCCACGGCGGCGTTGGCGGCGCGTACTCCCGGCAGCTCGGTCGAAGACATGCGGGCAATGTTACGAGACGATCACACGCTGGATCGTGTGTTCGGCGTCACACACCGCGTAGCGTCATGAATGAGTACCTCCTACGCTCGTAGGAAGGGCACTATCCATGGAAAGCGGTGCCGCATGTCTGTCGACCCCACAGACCCGGATACCTTCGATGTAAACGATCAGGACGCCTCGCTCGACGAAGAGGTTCCCGAAGCCGACGCCGCCGAGCAGCACGCGGATGTGCTGCCCGAGGACGACGACCATGTGAACGGCGCCGACCTGGACGCCGCAAATGAGGCCGATGCCGCGGAACAGGCCCGTGTCGTCGCCCTCGACGAGGACGACTACCGATGACCTGCCCCTCTTTGTCCCTGAATCGGGAGCTACCGCGACTGTCCGGTCCGTGAAATTCTGCGTCCGCACCACGCACAGCCGGGTTACCCAAAAGTACGATGGCGGCGCGGCGCACAGCGCGCAAGAAACAATTTTTTGGGAGGCGGCGTGACAGCCATCGAGCAGACAGAGGCGACGCGCCCGCGGGGCACACGCCTGCCACGCCGAGCCCGCAGGAACCAGCTTCTGGGCGCCGCCCAGGAAGTCTTCGTGGCTCAGGGCTATCACGCGGCCGCCATGGACGACATCGCCGAGCGGGCCGGCGTCAGCAAACCCGTGCTCTACCAGCACTTCCCGGGCAAGCTCGAGCTCTATCTGGCGCTGCTCGACCAGCACTGCGAGTCGCTGCTGCTCTCGGTCCGTACGGCGCTGGCGTCGACGACCGACAACAAGCTGCGCGTCGCCGCGACGATGGACGCCTATTTCGCGTACGTCGAGGACGAGGGCGGGGCCTTCCGGCTGGTCTTCGAGTCGGACCTGACGAACGAGCCCGCGGTGCGCGAGCGCGTGGACCGGGTCTCGCTGCAGTGCGCGGAGGCGATCTCCGACGTCATCGCCGAGGACACGGGCCTGTCCAAGGAAGAGTCCATGCTGCTGGCCGTCGGCCTCGGCGGCGTCTCCCAGGTGGTCGCCCGCTACTGGCTCTCCAGCAGCTCCGGCATCCCCCGCGACACGGCGGTGCAGCTGCTGACGTCGCTGGCATGGCGTGGTATCGCGGGGTTCCCGCTGCACGGCACCGATCAGCACTGAGGGGTGACCCGCGGCTGTTCGCTCCTGGCGTTTCCCGGGGACGCCTGCCGCATCCCCTCGCCGGGCTAATGTGTGCTGCGTACAGCGCGGCTGACCGCGCAACACACTGACCGTTCGGAGGGACATAGCCGTGGAGGTCAAGATCGGCGTGCAGCACGCGCCCCGGGAGATCGTTCTGGAGAGCGGGCAGTCCGCCGAGGAGGTCGAGCGCGCGGTCGGCGACGCGCTGGCCGGCAAGGCGCAGCTGCTCAGTCTCTCGGACGACAAGGGCCGCAAGGTCCTCGTACCGGCCGACCGGATCGCGTACGTCGAGATCGGCGAGCCGGCGACGCGGCGCGTGGGCTTCGGCGCGCTGTAGGGCGCCGCAAGCGACTGGAGCGTGACAGAAGAGGGCCCGGCGGGAATCCCCCCGCCGGGCCCTCTTCCGCTGCTGTGGGGAGGGTTGCATTCCACAGGCGCCGGGTAGTACCGGCTAGGACCGTTTTGCCCGCACCGGCGTCCGTGAGGTGATCAGTAGTGCTCTTGGAAACGCTCGGTTCAGTCCTGCTCGGACTCGCCCTCGCCTGGTCCGCGGCCCGTCACCTGTCCGAACGTCTCCCGTCCCGTCGTGTGGTCTTCACCACAGGCACGCTCGGCGCCCTCTTCGGCGCCTATGTGACGCATGCCGCGCTCGGTCCAGGCCACACACTGGCGACGCTGGTGGGCGCGGTGACGATCGGAGCCGTACTGCTCTCGCTGCTGATCCGGCCCTCGACGCGGCGGCTGCGTCGCGCATTCCCTTTCTGAGTCCGCGCGACCGGCCGCCCACGCCACCGAAGAAACCGTCGGGCGGAGGCTAGGCCGCGAGGCCCAGCGCCGCCATCCGCTTGGTGTGCGCCTCGGTGATCCGGGAGAACATCCGGCCCACCTCCGCGAGGTCGAAGCCGCCCGCCACACCGCCCACGAGCATCGTGGAGAGCGCGTCGCGGTCCGCCACCACCCGCTGCGCCTGCGAGAGCGCCTCGCCCATCAGACGGCGCGCCCACAGCGCGAGCCGTCCGCCGACCCGCGGCTCGGCCTCGATCGCGGCGCGAACCTTCTCGACCGCGAAGTTGCCGTGCCCCGTGTCGTCGAGGACCGCAAGCACCAGGGCACGGGTGTCGGTGTCCAGCCGGGCCGCGACCTCACGGTAGAAGTCGCTGGCGATCGAGTCGCCGACGTACGCCTTGACCAGGCCCTCCAGCCAGTCGGACGGCGCGGTCTGGCGGTGGAAGTCGTCCAGGGCCTGCGCGAACGGCTCCATCGCGGCAGTCGGCTCGGCGTCGACGGCGGTGAGGCGGTCGCGCAGCTGCTCGAAGTGGTGGAACTCGGCGGAGGCCATCTTCGCCAGCGCGGCCTTGTCGCCCAGCGTCGGCGCCAGCTTGGCGTCCTCGGCGAGCCGCTCGAAGGCTGCCAGCTCGCCGTACGCGAGTGCGCCCAGCAGATCCACGACGGCGGCGCGGTACTGGGGGTCGGCGGATGCCGTGGCCCAGTCCTGGGCGGCGATTCCGGTGGGTTCAGTGGCGTTGTCAGGCGTCTCCATGAAGCGCACAATAGCCCGCTCATCGTGAGGCGGAAGGGCCTGGTCAGCCACGTCCGTACCGCGGTTCCTACCAATTCACCCAACACACATGCGCGAATCCGGGGTACAGTGGTAATGCGCCTGTCGAGCGTTTTGGTTACTCGGCGGGCGATCTCAGTGTATGACTGGGGGATTTGCTCCCCCAGAGTCCCCTTGAGGATGCCCGGTCGGTGGCCCGATCGGCTCCGCCCCGACCGCCCTCCGCGCGGACCGTGCGCACACATGTGCACGACCGCAGATGAGGGGCCCCTCAGCGGCACGAGCGCTCGAGCGACAGCAGTGGTCCCGCGCCATCCGGCCAATCCACGGCCGGCCCAGTACCCAGGTGCGGTACGACCCCCATCGTTCGCCTCATGCCGCGTCTCACAGAAGAGGCAACACCCTGACTACGCAATCTAAGACTTTTCGGGATCTTGGGATCCTTCCCGAGACCGCCGAGGCCCTCGAGGCCGTCGGCATCCTCAACCCGTTCCCCATCCAGGAGATGACCCTCCCCGTCGCGCTCGCCGGCGCCGACGTCATCGGCCAGGCCAAAACCGGCACTGGCAAGACGCTCGGTTTCGGTCTGCCGCTGCTGGAGCGGGTCACTGTCCCCGCGGACGTCGAGGCCGGCCGGGCGCAGCCCGAGCAGCTGACCGACGCGCCGCAGGCGCTGGTGGTCGTCCCCACCCGCGAGCTGTGCCAGCAGGTCACCAATGACCTGCTGACCGCCGGCAAGGTCCGTAACGTCCGCGTTCTCGCGATTTACGGCGGCCGTGCCTACGAGCCCCAGGTCGAAGCGCTCCGCAAGGGCGTCGATGTGATCGTCGGCACCCCCGGCCGCCTGCTCGACCTGGCCGGCCAGCGCAAGCTCGACCTCTCGCATGTGCGCGCGCTCGTCCTCGACGAGGCCGACGAGATGCTCGACCTGGGCTTCCTGCCCGACGTCGAGAAGATCATCAACATGCTGCCGGCCAAGCGCCAGACCATGCTGTTCTCGGCGACCATGCCGGGTGCGGTCATCGGCCTCGCCCGCCGCTACATGTCGCAGCCGACGCACATCCGCGCCACCTCGCCGGACGACGAGGGCGCGACCGTGGCCAACACCACGCAGCACGTCTTCCGTGCCCACTCCATGGACAAGCCGGAGCTGGTCTCGCGCATACTGCAGGCCGAAGGCCGCGGGCTCGCGATGATCTTCTGCCGTACGAAGCGGACTGCGGCGGACATCGCCGAGCAGCTCCAGCGTCGCGGCTTCGCCTCCGGCGCGGTCCACGGCGACCTGGGCCAGGGCGCGCGTGAGCAGGCGCTGCGGGCCTTCCGCAACGGCAAGGTCGACGTCCTCGTCTGCACGGACGTCGCGGCGCGTGGCATCGACGTCGAAGGCGTCACACATGTCATCAATTACCAGTCGCCGGAGGACGAGAAGACATTCCTCCACCGCGTCGGCCGCACCGGCCGCGCGGGCGCCAAGGGCATCGCGATCACGCTGGTGGACTGGGACGACATCCCGCGCTGGCAGCTGATCAACAAGGCGCTGGATCTCAAGTTCCCCGAGCCGGTCGAGACGTACTCCACGTCTCCGCACCTGTACGAGCAGCTGAACATCCCGGCCGGCACGAAGGGCGTACTGCCCCGTGCCGAGCGGACCCGTGCGGGTCTGCGCGCCGAGGAGGTCGAGGACCTGGGCGAGACGGGCGGCCGCGGCCGCAAGTCGGCGGCGGCGTCGGCCCCGGCTCGCGAGGAGCGCCCTGCCCGTACCCGCACGCCCCGCCAGCGCCGCCGCACGCGCGGCGGGTCGACGCCGGACGGCGTCGAGCCGACGACAACGGTGACGGACACGGCCGCGCCGGAGTCCACGGAGGATTCGACGGAGCCGCGCACCCCGCGCCGCCGTCGCCGCACCCGAGTGGGAGCGCAGGCCGGGGCCGAGGCGACGGCGGTCGTGGAGACCGTCGAGCTCGCGGACGTGGAGGTCGCGGAGGAGACGAAGCCTCGTCGCCGGGCGCGTGCCGCGAAGGCAGTCGACACGGTCGAGGCCGTTGAAGTCGCGACCGAGACCGAGACGAAGCCCCGCCGCCGCACCCGTGCCGCGAAGGCAGTCGACACGGTCGAGGCCGTTGAAGTCGCGACCGAGACCGAGACGAAGCCCCGCCGCCGCACCCGTGCCGCGAAGGCAGTCGACACGGTCGAGGCCGTCGAGGCCGTCGAGGCAGTGGCGAGCGAGGCCGAGCCGGAGACCAAGCCCCGCCGCCGCACCCGCGTGGCGAAGACCGCCGACACGGTCGAGGCAGTGGCCACGGAGGTCGAGGCGGAGCCCAAGCCGCGCCGCCGCACCCGCACCCGCACGACGAAGGTTGCACAGCCCGAAAGCTGACGCACCCGGAGCCCAGATGGCCCGGTCCCCGCCACGGGGGCCGGGCCATCGGCGTTTCGCGCCAGAACCGGTTGAGCCATCCGGATGTGCGGGGTCCGGGGCGAGGTCCCGGCCCGGGAAGCGGCGGATGGGGGAACAGCGGGCGGACGGGGAACGGGGAACAGCCCCGCAACCCGCGCCCGGAGCACCGCAGCCGACGCGCCCCCGCTAGCCTCGTCGCATGAGTCGGCCGCCCACCTTCACCCCGCCCCCCTGCACCCGTCCCCGCACGCTCCCCACCGCACGCGGCACCTTCGCCGTGCTCGATGCGCAGCCCGTCGGTGACGTCAAGGGCACCGCGTTGCTCCTGCCCGGCTTCACCGGGAGCAAGGAAGACTTCATCGCGCTGCTGGAGCCACTCGCCGATGCCGGCTACCGCAGTGTCGCCGTCGATGGGCGCGGACAGTACGAGACCGACGGGTCGGACGACCAAGAGGCTTACGCCCAAGGCGAGTTGGCCCAGGACGTACTCGCCCAGGCCGAAGCTGTCGGCGGGCCCGTGCATCTCCTCGGGCACTCCCTCGGCGGTCAGATCGCCCGCGCCGCCGTGCTCCTCGATGCCACCGCGTTCACCACGCTCACCCTCATGTCCTCGGGGCCCGCACAGATCACCCCGGCTCAGCAGCAGAAGGTCAAGCTGCTGAGCGACGCCCTCGCGGTGATGGGGATGGATCAGGTCTGGGAGGCGATGAAAGCGCTCGATCCGCCGGAGGACGCGGAGACCGACGGCGAGGAACTGCGCCGCCGCTGGCTGCGCCACAACCCGGCCCAGCTGATCGCCACCGGCCGCCTGCTGACCGTCGAACCGGACAGGGTCGACGAACTCGCCGCCGTACAGCCGCTGCCCAAGCATGTGCTGTCCGGCGAACGGGACGACACCTGGCCGTTGCCCCTTCTCGACGAGATGGCGCGGCGCCTCAGCGCCCACCGGACGGTCATCACGGGCGCCGAGCACTCACCGAACACCGACCGCCCCCTCGAGACCGCCGCGGCCGTCGCCGCCTTCTGGGATCAGAACTGAGCCTGCAGGTGCTGCCAGAAACCGTCCCGCAGCGCTCGCCGCAGCACCGCGTGCCCCCGCAGCGACCGCTGCAGCACCCTCTCCGCCTCGATCAGCAGGTCCTGGTCCACCGGGCCGGGCAGATAGGGATGGCCCGGCAGCAGCTCCGCCATCGCCTCCCGGCCGCGTTCCGCCAGCCAGGTCGCGGCGATCTGCGCGCCCACGAAGCGCACCTCGTCCCGTGACGGCGGCGGCGCGCCCTCGTTCTCGTACGTCGTGACCGGGCGGCGCGTGATGTACGGGCGGCAGAAGTCCAGGTCGAACGTCCGCTGGCTGTCCACCTCCCACAGCAGCGGCTCCGCCTGATTGCGCCCCTCCGCGGCCTCGATGCCCCACAGATGGACCCGCGCCCCGTACCCCTGCGCCGCCTCGACCGCCGACACCAGGTCCTCGTCGCCGCCGACGAGCGCCGCGTCGCTGATCGCGCGATGCCGGGCGAGCGACTCCAGATCGGTACGAATGAGTGAGTCGACGCCCTTCTGCTGGTTGTTCGCGTTGAGGTTGCCGAGGCGCACCTTGACGTCCGGCAGCTCCGCTATGGACTGCTGCTCGGAGGTGTGGATACGGCGCCGGGCCCCGTCGTACCAGTAGACCCGCAGCAGTCTGCTGTCGGCGAAGATCGTGCGGGCCTTGTCGATGAACGCCTCGATCAGCCCCTCCGCGTCCAGGTCGAAGGAGCGCCGGTCCTCGGTGCCCGCGACAAGCAACCCGGCCGCAGCATAGACGTAACCTGCATCCACGAAGATGGCATGGGTAGAAGGGGTCTTGGCGACCTCGGCGAGCATCCGCTGCAGGAGCTCATTGGTGCGCTCCAGGTGGGCCCTGATCTCCGTGGTCTCTGCGTCATCCATACGGTGCTCATTCATACGGTGCTCATTCTCCGTGGCCAAGCCACTACCCGCCAGTAGTTAGGCATCCGAAAAATTTCCTTAGCGTAGGGAATGTTTGCAGGGTGCATACCGTTGAACACCTATAGAACACAGACGGACAACCGTCGCCACCAGTTCTCCAGCAGGAGGATCAGACGAAGGGAGAAGCCTTGCGCTTCGAGATCATGCGACTGGACGACGTCGACGGCACCGCCGTGGACACCACCGTCGTAGACGCCGCCTCCGTCAACCGGATCGTGCAGCAGGCCGCTTCGATCGGCCAGCGCATCTATATCCGACCGGCCGATTCCACGGCCTCGTAACGCTCGACGACGTTGTGATGTGACGCGCCGCGCCCCCGTACGGAGTTCCGTACGGGGGCGCAGTGCGTTCGGCACCGGGCGCTCAGGCTCCCTGGATGACCTGGGTGATGCCGTTGATGATCTGCTGCACGGCGATCGCGGAGAGCATCATGCCCGCGAGCCGGGTCACCAGCACCACGCCGCCGTCCTTGATCAGGCGGATGATCAGCAGCGAGTAGCGCATCGTCAGCCAGAGCACCACATGCATCGCGATGATCGCCGCCCATACCGACACCTGCTGTGTGACGCCGTCCGCGTGCTGCACAGCCAGGATCACCGAGACGATCGCACCGGGACCGGCCAGCAGCGGCATGCCCAGCGGTACCAGCGCGACATTGACGTCCTTGGTCTGCTTGGGCTCGTCGGTCTTGCCGGTCAGCAGGTCGAGTGCGATGAGCAGCAGGAGCAGACCGCCCGCGATCATCAGCGCGGGCACCGAGACATGCAGATAGTCCAGGATCTGCTGACCGAGAATACCGAAGACGGTGATCACGCCGAAGGCGACGGCCACCGCCTGCCAGGCCATGCGGCGCTGCACCTTGGCGGGGCGGCCCGAGGTGAGCGCGAGGAAGATCGGGGTGATCCCGGGGGGATCCATGATCACAAAAAGGGTGAGGAAGAGAGAACCGAAAATGGCAGCGTCGAACACAGTGAGGGCCTAGCGCGAAGAGGGGTCGTACAGACGGAAGAGAGCGGCCGGAGAGTTACGAGCGGCCTCCGCCGGCGCCCGGCACCGGGAACGCGCCGGTCGCGCGACGCGTGATCTCGCCGTAGATCTCCGGGTCGGTGGTGTACTCGCCGAGCACACAGGTCTTGCGGCTGCCGTGATAGTCGCTGGACCCGGTGGCCAGCAGCCCGAGGTCGGCGGCGAGGCCGCGCAGCCGGGCACGCGTCGGCGCGTCATGGTCCATATGGTCGACCTCGATGCCGTCCAGGCCGCACGCGGCGAGATCGGCTATCGCGGACTCGGGCACCGTACGACCGCGCTGGACGGCGAGCGGGTGCGCGAAGACGGTGACGCCACCGGCGGCCTTGACCAGCCGGACCGCCGTGAAGGGGTCGAGTTCGTGCTTGGTGATGTGCGCACGGCCGCCGTCGGCGATCCACTCCGGCGTGAAGGCGTCGGAGACGGTGGGTACGACGCCGAGTTCGACGAGCGCGGAGGCGATGTGCGGGCGTCCGACCGAGCCGTCCCCGGCGATACGGGCCACCTGGGACCACTCCACGGGAACGCCCAGCTCCTGGAGCTTGGCCACCATGGCCCGGGCGCGCGGCACCCGGTCGTCCCGTACGAGCTCGCGCTCGCGCAGCAGCTCGGGCTCGTCGGCGTCGAAGAGGTACGCGAGCAGATGCAGGCTCACGCCGTCGATGCGGCAGGAGAGTTCGGCTCCGGTGACCAGAGTCACGTTCTCCGGGAGGGCGGCGATCGCCTCGGCGTGGCCGCGGGTGGTGTCGTGGTCGGTGAGTGCGACGACGTCCAGACCGGCCGCGGAGGCGTTGCGCACCAGCTCGGCGGGGGTGTCCGTACCGTCCGATGCCGTGGAGTGGGTGTGCAGATCGATGCGCACGACGCGTGACTCCAGGGACGGCAGGCGGACAGGGGGACGGTCAAGTGTATCGGGGATTCGAACAGCGCTGGTTCACCGCAGAAGCCGCCCGCGGACCACGGGACCGGACTACGAGAGAAGCCGCGGCGACAGCGCCCCGCAGGGCAGCAGCTCCATCTCGGCACCCAAGTCCCGCAGGTCGGTCAGCACCAGCTCGTCGTACATCAGCAGCCCGGACTGCTCGGGCCAGACGATCGCCCACAGCCACAGCCCGCGTGCCTCGCCGGCGAATACCGCGCGGTCCTCGGGAGCGTCGGCCACATGCCACAGCGGGGTGGGGCGGCCGGCGGCGAGCAGCTTGGCCTGCGGCGGTTTGTCGACGCAGATGTGCGGGCCCGGGTCGGGTCCGTCGATACCGGCGTAGCGCGCACCGAGGCCCACACCCAGTTCCTCGGCGACCAGGAGCAGCTCACCCATCCCACCGAGCGGGCCGGGCCCCGAGCAGGCCACGGCGGTGGCGCGGCCTCCGCTTCGGTCGTCCCCCGCATACGCGACACCGGTGAAGAGCCACCCCACGGGCAGCGGCCACGGCATCCACACGGGGACTCTCGCGCGGTGCACGACCACACCGAGGGCCTCGACGCTGGGCGGGATCACCGGCTGCAGCGGGTGCACCGCTCCGTGCACATCGCACTGCCACGAGTCGGCAAAGAGACCGGGCGCCCTCACCCGGCTACCGCACTTCGGGCAACTGGGTTCGCCCCTCATAGCGCTCAACGGTCCTCTCCGGCCGTCGCCGCGTCAAGGACGATCACCCGTCCGGAGTGTGCCCGCTCCGGCCAAAAGTAGTTGTAACTTGAATTCATTAGGTTGTCTAAATTATTGTTTGTACATCGCAACGATCCAGTGGAGAAGCAGAGAAACAGAGGAGCCGTCCATGCACGGAAAGGATCCGTACGACGAGGGAGCCACCAGCATCCTGCGTCAGCCGAAGGCCGTCTGGGCCACGGCCGGGGCATCCGTCGTCGCCTTCATGGGGATCGGCCTGGTGGACCCGATCCTGCCGTCCATCGCCAGGGGCCTGGCCGCGACGCCCAGTCAGGTCTCGCTGCTGTTCACCTCGTACTTCCTGATCACCGCGGTCGCGATGCTCGTCACCGGCTTCGTCTCCAGCCGCATCGGCGGCAAGAAAACCCTGCTCGCCGGGCTCGCGCTCGTCATCGTCTTCGCCGCGCTCTCCGGCACCTCCGGCTCCGTCGGCGAACTCGTCGGCCTCCGGGCAGGCTGGGGCCTTGGCAACGCACTCTTCGTCTCGACCTCACTCGCCGTCATCGTCGGCGCGGCGGCCGGCGGAAGCGCCGCGGCGATCCTGCTCTACGAGTCGGCGCTCGGCCTCGGCATGGCCTGCGGACCACTGCTCGGCGCGCTGCTCGGCGACGCCAGCTGGCGCTACCCCTTCTTCGGAACCGCGGCCCTGATGGCGATCGGCCTCCTGTGCATCGCGGCCTTCCTCAAGGAGCAGCCGAAGCCCGCACGCAAGACTTCGCTGCTCGACCCCGTGAAGGCGCTCGGACACGGCGGCCTGGCCTCCGCGGCCGCCTCGGCCTTCTTCTACAACTACGCGTTCTTCACCGTGCTGGCCTTCACACCGTTCGTGCTGAACATGACGCCGTACACGTCGGGCGCGGTGTTCTTCGCCTGGGGCGTGCTGCTCGCGGTCTTCTCCGTACTGGTGGCACCGCGGCTGCAGGCGCGCCTGGGGTCACTCAAGGTGCTGGGCTGCTCGCTGCTGCTGCTCGCCGTCGACCTGCTGGTCATCGGATACGGGAACCACACGGTTGCCGTCGTCGGGACGATCGTGTCCGGCGCCTTCATCGGCCTGAACAACACCGTGTACACAGAGCTGGCGCTGGGCGTCTCGGACGCGCCGCGGCCGGTGGCCAGCGCGGGCTACAACTTCGTCCGCTGGTTCGCCGCGGCCGCAGCGCCCTGCTTCGCGCCGAAGATCGAGGAGTGGAGCAACATCCACATCCCCTTCGTGGTCGCGGCGGTCGCGGCCGTGACCGGCGCCGGCATCGTCCGGGTACGGCGCACCTCGCTGAGCCGCGAGGCGGAGCGGCTCCAGCCCGTCCACGCCACCCAGGACGGTGCGACGGTCTTCGCCAACTAGAGGACCTCAGTCGAGAGTTACGGACCTGCGCAGCGGATCGCGCAGGTCCGTACCGTGCGTCAGCCACCGCTCCTGGAGCTCCTGCGCGCCGTGCACCCGCTTCCACGCGGCCTCGTTCGGTGTCATCGGGAGCAGCGGCAGGAAGTGCACCGGATCCATCGGCTCGTCCAGCTCCAGGTCCTCCACCAGGCCGCCCGGCTCCGCGACGAGCACCGAGCTGAACGGTGCGGAGGGCCAGAGCGGATCGCCGACGTCCAGCGAGGCGCCCGGTGCCACGACCACGCCCTCGACCTGCGGTGAGGCGGCCAGTACGGCGAGCGTGCGGAGCACCTTGTCGGTGTCGGCGACCCCGGCCCTCACCGAGAGGACCAGCTCCGCGCGCGGGCCCTTCACCGGGTCGGCGAGGGCCGCGGTGGGGTCTGTCATCGGATGCGCGGACATGCCGAGGGTGGCGTAGCGCACGACGCCGTCACCGTCCCGGTCCAGGAAGCGGAGCACCTCGATGCGGTCCGTACCGAGGAATGTCACCGCGGCGCGCGCGTCCGGTTCGCCAAGTGCCGTACGCAGCCTGGCCTCGACCAGAACAAGAACTTCTTCCATGCCGCGAGCATAAAGCGCGTAAGGAACGGGCAAACGAAGGGATTGGCCCCCAGTCGGCTGATAGTCTTGGCCGCTGGTCGGGATGGCACGCAGAAGCGTTGCTCTCGAGTCCCGACGACACGTCATCCCCTACGGGGGACCGGCCGGAGGAGGTGGGGCTGCGGTGGATCGAAGTCGACCGGTCAGTACCAACCGCTCTTCCGCACGGAAACATTCCGCAGTGATCTGAGGCCTTCCCGCACGGGGCCCACGGCATTTCGCACGACGGAAGAGCACTTCGTTTTTGCCTGTCTGTAGCGAACGCCGTCACCGCGATCCCGCGGTGCCGCCCGCTTTGCGGACGTACGCATCACGTCCTCATTCCGGGCTGCGCCACGCCACTCGCCGACGGCCTCTCCGTGAAGGAGCCAGCCATGTCGATGATCCGTGACCTGCGTGCAGCGGTCCGTCCGTCCCTGCGCAAGAGCAACACCCCGTACAGCACGTACGACACCACTCGCGATCCTTCCGCCTCCAGCGCCGTCGTCGACTGCGCGGTCTACCGCGACGGAAAGCGGATGGAGAGCGAGGCCTGCCAGACCCCGCGCGAGGCGATGCTGCGGGTACGCGACGGCGGCGGCTTCGCGTGGATCGGGCTGCATGAGCCGACAGAGGCCGAATTCGCCGGTATCGCAGCGGAGTTCGGGTTGCACCCGCTGGCCGTCGAGGACGCCGTCCACGCCCACCAGCGGCCCAAGCTGGAGCGGTACGACGACACACTGTTCACCGTCTTCAAGACGATCCACTACGTCGAGCACGCGGAGCTCACGGCGACCAGCGAGGTCGTCGAGACCGGCGAGGTGATGTGCTTCACCGGCCGGGACTTCGTCATCACGGTGCGGCACGGCGGCAAGGGCTCGCTGCGGGCACTCCGGCACCGGCTCGAGGAGGACAACGAGCTGCTCGCCAAAGGGCCGTCCGCGGTGCTGCACTCCATCGCCGACCATGTGGTCGACGGGTACATCGCGGTGGCCGCGGCCGTGCAGGACGATATCGACGAGGTCGAGATCGATGTCTTCTCCGCGCCCGCGAAAGGCAGCCCGCGCGGCAGCGACGCCGGCCGGATCTACCAGCTCAAGCGCGAGGTGCTGGAGTTCAAGCGGGCCGTGTCCCCACTGCTGCGGCCGATGCAGCTGCTCAGCGAGCGTCCGATGCGGCTGGTCGACCCGGACATCCAGAAGTACTTCCGCGATGTCGCCGACCACCTCGCCCGGGTGCAGGAGGAGGTCATCGGCTTCGACGAGCTGCTGAACTCCATCCTGCAGGCAAATCTGGCGCAGGCGACGGTCGCGCAGAACGAGGACATGCGCAAGATCACCTCCTGGGCGGCGATCATCGCCGTGCCGACGGCGGTGTGCGGTGTGTACGGCATGAATTTCGACCACATGCCCGAGCTGCACTGGAAGTACGGGTATCCCATGGTGCTCACCGGCATCATCGGCGTCTGTCTCGCGATCCACCGCACCCTGAAGCGCAACGGCTGGCTGTAGATAGGCTGCGGGCATGACAGACCATTCCCCTCGCCTCGCTGGGGAGATCCCACGGCCCGGTCAGGCGCTCGTCGAGGAGGCCACGAAGAAGTCCGGCCTCATCTGGGTCCGCGGCGACGGTCCCCGACAGGCGCTCTGGCACGTGTGGCACGACGGCGCCGCGCATATCGTCGGCGACGGCCCCGGCGAGCAGCCACTGCCGCAGCTGACAGCCGGCGGAACGGCCGAGGTCACGGTCCGCAGCAAGGACAAGGGCGGCCGGCTGGTCGTCTGGACGGCGTCGGTGGGCGAACTCGTCCCGCACTCCGAGGAGTGGGAGTCGGCCGTCGCCGAACTCAAGGGCAAGCGCCTGAACGCGCCGGACGCGGAGCAGATGACGGAGCGCTGGGCACGCGAGTGCCGGGTGCTGCGCCTCGAGCCGCGGGACGTGACCACGGACCTGCCGGACACTTCGGGGGCGGCCGTACCGCTGCCTACGCCGGCGACGACGCGGCAGCCCGCGCCGGCGGCTTTGCCGTTGCTCCTGAGGCGCAAGAAGAGGCGCGGCCGGCCCACGGCCGATCCGTCCGGTGACTGAGGGCCGGGGTCCGGTGCGGAGCTCAGGGAGACAGCCGGCCTCCGGTCGCTGATCTCCGGTCGCTGGTCTCTGGTTGCGGGTTGCGGGTCTAGTCGCTGGTCTTCGGCAGCTGGCGGCCGTAGTCGACCGTCTCGTCCTTCTCCGGCGCCACGAGCGTGAAGTCCCTGTCCCAGTCCGCCAGCGTCAGCACGCCCGCGCCGCCCGCCCGTGCGAACTGCAGCGGATACGGTTTGCCCTCCAGCGAGACATCCAGCGTGCCGCCCTCGCCCTGGCCGCCGATGACCTTGATGGCGCGCACACCGCCCACCTCGGTGCGGTCGCCCGTACTGAGCTTGCCCTGCATCCCGAGCAGGCCCTCGAGCAGCACATCCATGTCCGTGAAGCCGCGGAACTGCTTGTACGCCGGATCGCCCTCCGGCACCTTCACATACATGTCCTCGAGCTTGCCCGCCGCGTCCGTGTCGGACTTGCTCGGGTTCTCCTTGTCCTTGGCATCCGCATGGCTCCAGAAGCCCGCGTCGGCCTTCAGATAGAGCTCGTCGCCGACCCGCAGCAGTGCGAAGGTGTTGTCCTTCGAGGTGACGGAGCCGGTGCCGCCGTCGTGTTTGAGCCGCATGTTCAGCTTGTACGTACCGCCCTTGCTGACCAGCGTGCCGGAGAGCCGTACCGACGTCGCCGCGTGCGCGGCGTCGCGCGCCTTCGTCTCGATGTCGGTGGCGGACAGCTTTCCGACGCCGTTGGTCCCCGCGTCCGGATCCTCGCCGCCGCATGCCGTGAGCGCCGCGGCCAGCCCGGCGCAGAGCACTACCGAGAGCGCGGCCCGGCGGGCTCGGGCAGCCAGGGGGAGGGGAGTCACAAGCGCACTGCCTCTCATCTGCGAGTCGTGAGTCATGGGTGGCAGACGGCAGCGTACCCGTGCTGGGCACATCGATCCTCAGGGAGCCGTACGGACGCCAGCCGGGGCGCCACGGAACGGCACGGGCTAGCCTGAAGCCGTCAAACAGCGGCATTCGAGGGCAAAGAGGAGGCGCGCAGAATGGCACCAGCCGCCCCCCGGATCTTTGTCTCGCACCTCGCCGGCGTGCCGGTCTTCGACCCCCAGGGCGACCAGGTGGGGCGCGTCCGCGACCTGGTGGCGATGCTGCGCGTCGGCCGCCGTCCGCCGCGATTGCTCGGCATGGTGGTCGAGGTGCTCAGCCGCCGCCGGATCTTCCTCCCGATGACCCGGGTGACCGGCGTCGAGTCGGGCCAGGTCATCACCACGGGCGTACTCAACGTGCGGCGCTTCGAGCAGCGTCCGACCGAGCGCCTGGTACTCGGCGAGCTGCTGGACCGGCGCGTGCGACTGGTCGAGACCGGCGAGGAGGCCACGGTCCTCGATGTCTCGATCCAGCAGCTGCCGGCCCGTCGTGAGTGGGAGATCGACAAGGTCTTCGTGCGGAAGGGCAAGCCCGGGGCGCTGCGCCGCAAGGGCGAGACGCTGACCGTCGAGTGGTCGGCGGTCACCGGCTTCTCGCTGGAGGAGCACGGCCAGGGCGCCGAGAGCCTGCTCGCGACCTTCGAACAGCTGCGCCCCGCCGACCTCGCCAATGTGCTGCACCACCTCTCGCCGAAGCGGCGCGCCGAAGTGGCGGCGGCGCTCGACGACGACCGGCTGGCGGACGTCCTTGAGGAGCTGCCGGACGACGACCAGGTGGAGATCCTCGGCAAGCTCAAGGAGGAGCGCGCGGCGGACGTCCTGGAGGCCATGGACCCGGACGACGCGGCCGACCTGCTGTCCGAGCTGCCGGAGGAGGACAAGGAACGGCTGCTGGCGCTGATGCGGCCCGACGACGCAGCGGACGTGCGGCGGCTGCTCGCGTACGAGGAGCGGACGGCGGGCGGTCTGATGACCACCGAGCCGATCGTGCTGCGGCCGGACGCGACGGTCGCCGACGCCTTGGCGCGGGTGCGACAGCAGGACCTCTCCCCGGCTCTCGCCGCGCAGGTGTACGTCTGCCGGCCGCCGGACGAGACGCCGACCGGCAAGTACCTGGGCACGGTGCACTTCCAGCGGCTGCTGCGGGACCCGCCGTTCACCCTGGTCAGCTCGATCGTGGAGAGCGATCTGCCGCCGCTGGCGCCGGACACCTCGCTGCCCGCGGTCACCAGCTATCTCGCCGCGTACAACATGGTGGCGGCGCCGGTCGTCGACGAGAGCGGTTCGCTGCTGGGAGCGGTGACCGTCGACGACGTACTCGACCATCTGCTGCCGGACGACTGGCGGGAGACGGAGTTCGAGGAGTTCGCCCACGAAGAGTCCTCCGACGACAAGTCCCCCAGCGGAGAGCCCGCCCATGGGTAGCGGCAGCCAGGACGGGCTGACCGATCGCAGCGAGCAGAAGGAGCGCCTGCCCGCCGGGGCGAGCGCGGCACCGCGCCCCCGCGCCCGGCTCGACCAGCCCCGCACGCCACGGCGCAGTCTGCTGCCGGAGTACGACCCCGAGGCCTTCGGCCGGTTCTCGGAGCGGATCGCGCGTTTCCTGGGGACCGGCCGGTTCCTGGTCTGGATGACGCTGATCATCATCATGTGGGTCGTCTGGAACATCTCCGCGCCCGGGGATCTGCGTTTCGACCCGTACCCGTTCATCTTTCTGACGCTGATGCTGTCGCTCCAGGCCTCGTACGCGGCCCCGCTGATCCTGCTGGCGCAGAACCGGCAGGACGACCGTGACCGGGTCACACATGAGCAGGAACGAAAGCAGAACGAGCGGTCGATCGCGGACACCGAATACCTGACACGGGAGATCGCGTCGCTGCGGATGGGGCTCGGCGAGGTCGCGACCCGCGACTGGATCCGCTCCGAATTCCAGGATCTGATCAAGGATCTGGACGGGCGTCGCCTATTCCCGCACGAGCGTCCGGACGAGAGTGACGAAGGCGACCGCTGACCGCCCTATCCGGGAGTGGGAGTCAGCGCCGTACCATCGTCCGTATGGCTACGGAAGACGCGGTGCTTGAAGCACTGGCGACGGTGAACGACCCCGAGATCAACCGACCGATCACCGAACTCGGCATGGTCAAATCAGTCGAGATCGGGGCGGACGGAGCGGTCGCCGTCACGGTGTACCTCACCGTCTCCGGCTGTCCTATGCGCGAGACGATCACCAAGAATGTGACCGATGCGGTCACGCGCGTCGAGGGCGTCACGCGCGTCGACGTCACGCTGGACGTGATGAGCGACGAGCAGCGGAAGGAGCTCGCGAGCTCGCTGCGCGGCGGGACCGCGGAGCGCGAGGTGCCCTTCGCCAAGCCCGGCTCATTGACCAGGGTGTACGCGGTGGCCTCGGGCAAGGGCGGAGTCGGCAAGTCCTCCGTCACCGTGAACCTGGCGGCGGCGATGGCGGCCGACGGGCTGAAGGTCGGTGTCGTCGACGCCGACATCTACGGACACAGCGTGCCGCGGATGCTGGGTGCGGACGGCCGTCCGACCCAGGTCGAGAACATGATCATGCCGCCGTCGGCCCACGGCGTGAAGGTCATCTCGATCGGGATGTTCACCCCGGGCAACGCGCCGGTGGTGTGGCGCGGACCGATGCTGCACCGCGCGCTGCAGCAGTTCCTCGCGGATGTGTACTGGGGCGACCTGGACGTGCTGCTGCTCGACCTGCCGCCGGGGACCGGCGACATCGCCATCTCGGTGGCGCAGCTGGTACCGAACGCCGAGATCCTGGTGGTGACCACCCCGCAGCAGGCCGCGGCCGAGGTCGCCGAGCGGGCCGGCTCGATCGCCGTACAGACCCACCAGAAGATCGTCGGCGTCGTCGAGAACATGTCGGGTCTGCCGTGCCCGCACTGCGACGAGATGGTCGACGTCTTCGGCAGCGGCGGCGGCCAGCGGGTCGCCGAGGGCCTGACGAAGACGACCGGCGCCAATGTGCCGGTGCTGGGCTCCATCCCGATCGACGTCCGCCTGCGGGAGGGCGGCGACGAGGGCAAGCCCGTCGTGCTCACCGACCCGGATTCCCCTGCGGGCGCCGCGCTGCGCGCGATCGCGGGGAAGCTCGGCGGGCGCGCCCGCGGGCTGTCGGGCATGTCACTGGGGATCACCCCGCGCAATAAGTTCTGACGAGGCCGTGGCTTCGTTCCGCCGAGCGGATCGGGTGCGCACAACCCGGCCACCGGCCCGAACGGTACGCGCAGCGTGAAGGGGCGCCGCTCATGAGCGGCGCCCCTTCGTCGTACGCCGTCGCTCTAGACGTACGCGCCCAGGTTCGGGACCGCCGAGAAACCCAGCCCGTACGCGCTCATTCCGCGCCCGTACGCGCCGACATGCACCCCGCCCCCGGTGGAGCCGGCGAGCACCCAGCCGAACTCCGACTCGCGGTAGTGGAAGGGCGTCGGCACACCGTCGACGGGCAGCGAGAGCATCAACCAGGCCGGTCCCGCCAGATCGTCGGCGAGCTCGAAGGCGGTCTCGGTCTGCTGGTCCAGCCAGTCGTCGCGCAGCGAGTGGTCGAGCTGGCCGGGCCAGGTGTGGGCCAGCAGGCCCGAGCCGGCGAGCCAGGCCGCGGAGGAGACCGTGGTGGCGTCCAGTACGCCGGTGCCGTCGCCGCTGCGCCGTACCGGGCTCGCAGCCACGGTGACGACGGCCGCGAAACGCTCCTTGTCCGGGCCGCCCGCGTCCGACCGTATCGACGGCTCGTCGCCGTGACCCATGGAGCCGTGCTGGACCGTGCCGTCCGCCGCGGTACCCACATGCATCAGCCAGCGCGGGCCGGTGAAGGCCTCGTCCAGTCCGTACCAGGGGAAAGTCGCACGCAGGAATCCGTCGACCACACGCTGCGCCGCTGTCACCCGCTGCGCCGAGAGCGGGTTGTCCCCGCCGGGCGCAGGAGAATCACTGACCGTGCCTTGCGCCGCTAGCCGACTTGTCGTCTCCATCTACCCGGCCGCCTCCTCTGTCTCCGAGGCCCGGAGCGGACCCGCCCCCCTCGGGCGTCCTCACTACCGGACAGATGGAGAATAGCCACCCTGTCCCGACTCGCAGGGATTGACGGCACTCAGGTGGCGTCGGCGTCGAACGGGGGCCGCTCGCCCCTATCGACGTTTTCGCGCTTCTTGAGCAGGTCGGGGGTGCCGGGCGAGCCGTTGACGGCGGCCGGGACCGAGACCGCGGATTCGTTGCCGTTCACCGCGTCCGCGACCTCGTTGATCTCCTTCTTGAGGTCGAAGCTGCTGCGCAGGTCCTTGAGGTCCTTCAGGTCCTCGTTCTCGTCCAGCTGCTTGCGGATGAACGTCTTGGGGTTGAGGTCCTCGAACTCGAAGTCCTTGAACTCCGGCCCCAGTTCGCTACGAATGTCCTGCTTTGCGCTTTCGGAGAACTCGCGGATCTTCCGGATGAACCGCGTGGCGTCCTGGATGACCTTCGGCAGCTTGTCGGGGCCGAAGATGAGCACGGCGAGCACCACGAGCGCCACCAGCTCCAGTGCGCCTATGTCATTGAACACCCTGCTGCTCCTCGTGTTCTCTGCGGCCCGCAGGTCGGATGGGGTCCGGGCCCGATCCACGGTACCCGTCGAAACTGTCTGCGCGGTACCTTCCGATGGCCGATGCGCCCACCCGTCCGGCGGCCGTTCGGATGGTCGTCATGTGCCGGACGCGGAGCCGAGCGTCAGCGTCATCCTCCGTTCACGGCCGGCGCGAACCACCGTCAGTTCCAGCCGGTCGCCGGGGCGATGGGCACGGATCTTGACGATCAGCTCCTCGCCGCTGTGCACTCGCTGGCCGTCGATCTTGGTGATGACGTCGCCCGCCTTGATGCCCGCCTTGGCGCCAGGACCGCTCCTGGTGACCGACGGGGAGCCGTCCTTGCCCTTGTCGCCGACGCGTGCGCCGTCGCCGGTGTACTTCATGTCGAGGCTGACGCCGATCACCGGGTGGGTGGCCTTACCGGTGTTGATCAGCTCTTCGGCGACGCGCTTGCCCTGGTTGATGGGGATCGCGAAGCCGAGTCCGATGGAGCCGGCCTGGCCTCCTTCGGTGCCCGTGCCGCTGTCCGCGGCCCGGATCGCGCTGTTGATGCCGATGACGCGGGCCTTGGTGTCCACCAGCGGGCCGCCGGAGTTGCCGGGGTTTATCGGGGCGTCGGTCTGCAGCGCGTCGACGTAGCTGACATCGCTGCCGTCGCCCTTCTCGCCCCCCGCGGTGATGGGGCGCTCCTTGGCGCTGATGATGCCGGAGGTCACGGTGTTCTGGAGGTCGAACGGCGCGCCGATGGCAACGACCGGATCACCCACCTGGACGTTTTCGGAGTTGCCGAGGGGCAGCGGCTTGAGGCCGGTGACACCGGAGACCTTGACGACGGCGAGGTCGTAACCGCTGTCCTTGCCGACGAGAGTGGCCTTGGCGCTCTCGCCGCCGCTGAAGGTGACCGAGATCTCGCCGGAGGAGCCTGCCGGGTCGACGACATGGTTGTTGGTGAGTATGTGGCCCTGCTGGTCGAGTACGAATCCGGTGCCGGTGCCCTGTTCGCCCCCGCCGCTGACATGGAGGGTGACGACGCTCGGCAGGGCGCTGGCGGCGATACCCGCGACGCTGTCGGGCGCGCGCTTGCCGTCGTCCTTGACGGACTGCGGGAGTTCGACGCTGGTGATGCCGCCGTTGCGCTCGATGTACGCGCCTGTGCCGCCGCCGATAGCGCCGGCGACGAGCGCGAGCAGGACCGCCCCGACCAGCAGCGATCCGCGTCGGCCCTTCCTCCTGACGGGCTCACCGGAGTGGGTGAGCGGCTGCCCGGGTGCGCTCCACGGGTCGTACTGCAGCCACAGCGAGGACAGTGGCTGCGGACGCTCCTGGGGCTGCTGCTGCGGCTGGAGGGGCGATTGCGGCTGGTCGTGCGACTGCGGGAGGGACGGGGCCGGCGGCGGCGCGTATCCACCGCCGGTGCCCCCGCCCGCCGGTGTTCCGTTCGGCGCGGGATACGGCGACGGTACGGGCGTGCCCTGCGCCGGAGTCGGCATCGGCCGCTGTACGGGAGGAGCCGGTGCCCATGGACCGGGCCCGCCGTAGGGCGGAGTGCTGTACGGATCGGGCTCGTGCAACGGCTGCGGCCGGCCCTGTTCCGGTGCGGGCTGTGCCGCGGGCAGCACCGGGTCGGCGGCCGTCTCGGCATCCCGCGGCAGGGGTACGGGGGATTGCACCGGAGGCAGTTCCGCCGTCACCTCGGTCTCCCCGGGCACCGGCGCCGCGGCCGGCGTCTGAGCCTCCGGCTCGGAGTGAGCCGTGCGTCCCGCACTGGGCCGGCTCCACCACTTCGCCTTCGGCCCGGTGGGCTTCCCGTCGTCCATGCTCTCCCCGCAAACTGCCGACCGTGCGGCACCCCCGTGGGGCACCCCTCAGAAGATTCAACCAGGTTTGCGAATCGCCGGGCAGGGCCTGGTCAGCGCTCGGACAAGAGGGGCCGGGAAGGCTGGGTCGGTGCGGCGAGATGGGTGGGAGCGGGTGTGGCGGACGGAAGGAGTCCGGGAGCGGTGGCGAGCTGGAACGCCGAGCCCGTGGGACGTATCAGCGGAGACAGGGAGGACGAGGTATCGGTCAGTATCGAGGCGGAGAACGGGTGGTTCAGCGGCGCTGCCGGGGCCAGCAGGCTCGGTGCACCGGCGATGACCGGCCGGTTGTCCGACCTGGCCGGGCCATTGCCACCACCGCGGCGGCGCTCGGCCTCCGTGCCCCTGGGTGTGGCCCCTGTGCCCGTACCGCCGTTCGATCCGCCGTTGCCCGGGGTCGGGGCCGCGGCGCGCAGCGGTGTGACGCTGTTCCCCGCTCCCTCGCCCCTGGGACCTGCCTGCACCGAGCCATCCAGCGGAATCGCCCCGCCGAGAGCGATCGCGGCGAAGGACACCGCGCTGGCCGCCGCGAAGACGAACCTCCGGCCAAGCCAGGGTGAACGTTCCGCGTCGCTACGACCCACCTCATGGATCCGGAAGCCGCCGCCGGAGCCGGGAAGCACGGTCGCGTGCGCGCCCGCGGGTACGTAGCCGAAGGTCTCCGTCCGGGAGTCGCGTCCGTGTCTCGCGGAGGGGTTCAGTGCGGCGAAGACGCCGTTGGCGAGTCGCCCCCCGTCGAAAGGCCCCCCCGGGCGGTCGTCGTCACCTCCGGGTCCTGCGGGCAGCCCTTGGAGCCGCGCGAGCAGCCCTTCGGAGGGGGGCGGCGGAGCGCTCTGCGCGAAGACGTTCTTCAAGCGGCGCTGGGCGTCGGCCTCGGCCTTGCACTTGGGACAGGTCGCCAAATGGGCCAGTACCCGGTCGCGGACATCGTGTTTCAGCTCGCCGTCGACCAGTGCGGCCAGCCGATCCCCCAGGTGCTGCTCCGCGGGGGTGGGACTTGAGCCAGTCACGCCGGTCCGCCCTCTCCTGAGAGGCTGACCGCACCCGCCAGCGTGCGCTGCTCGGCACGAGCCTCCGGGGAGCGGTGCTGCAGGGCCTTGCGCAGGTGGGACCGGCCGCGGTGGATGCGGCTGCGGACCGTGCCGAGCTTGACGCCCAGCGTCGCTGCGATCTCCTCGTACGAGAGTCCCTCGATGTCGCAGAGCACCACGGCGGCGCGGAACTCCGGCGCGAGGGTGTCCAGCGCCTGCTGCACATCCGCGTCGAAGTGGGTGTCGTTGAAGACCTGCTGCGGAGACGGCTCGCGACTGGGCAGCCGCTCTGCCGCGTCGTCGCCGAGCGCGTCGAAACGGATGCGCTGCTTGCGGCGGACCATGTCCAGGAAGAGGTTTGTGGTGATGCGGTGCAGCCAGCCCTCGAAGGTGCCGGGCGTGTACGTCGACAGCGAGCGGAAGACGCGGACGAAGACTTCTTGCGTGAGGTCCTCGGCGTCGTGCTGGTTGCCCGTCAGCCGGTAGGCGAGGCGGTAGACCCGGCCGCTGTGCGTGCTGACGATCTCCTCCCAGCTGGGAGGCGTCCACGCCTGCGATTCCGCATCCGATGCGAAGGTCGCGGTAGCTGCGGAGTCGGTGGAGCGGGAACGGTCAGCAATGTAGGTCACGGATCTCGGCTCACCCGGTGACCTGAGGAAGCGCCTGAGCACTCCCCTCCGATCCGCAGGTGCAGCCGCACCTCCCCTGTCGGCTCTGGTGGTGTCCAGCGGAGCCCCTACCATAGCCACCTCGCCCGTTAGCTCCGGATAAGAATCTTTACGCGAATTTGGGTCCTGCTTACGGCCCTGATCCATGCGCTTCCCCCTGTCTCCCATAACGACCGGTCCCATCTGCGGGTTCCCGATGCAGCGGATACAGTCAGCGTCGCGCCAACTTCGGGGACAGGAGAGGGTCATTACCGCCAACCGGCAGACGAGCTGGGCGTTCGCCGACGCCTTTGTCGCCGAGGACGAGACGCTCCGCTGGGCCCGCGACCGGGCCAGGGAGTCAGGGCTCCCCTCGGTGTCACCAGGCACCGGCGCAGCGCTGCGAATGCTTGCTGCCACGGCTGACGCAAAAGCGGTGGCCGAGATCGGTACGGGGACCGGTGTCTCCGGGATCTATCTGCTGCAGGGCATGCGGCCCGACGGCGTACTGACGACCGTGGATCCGGAGCCGGACCGGCAGCAGTTCGCCAAGCAGGCCTTCCGCGCGGCCGGCTTTGCCGGGAACCGGGCACGTTTCATCCCCGGCCGCGCCCTCGAGGTACTCCCGCGGCTCGCGGACGGCGGCTACGACCTCGTCTTCTGCGACGGCGACCGGATGGAGTCGCTGGACTATCTCGCTGAATCGTTGCGCCTGCTGCGACCAGGCGGTCTTGTCTGCTTCGAGGGCGTCTTCGCGGACGGTCGCACGGTGGACTCGGCGGCACAGCCGGCGGAAGTCGTACGCATTCGCGAGCTGCTGCGCGCGGTACGGGAGAGCCAGGAGCTGCTGCCGTCGCTGCTGCCGGTGGGCGACGGCCTGCTCTGCGCGGTCCGCCGCGGCTGACCGGCACGGACACAGCACTGCCCCGGCACCATGAGTGCCGGGGCAGTGAAAAAGTGTGCGCGCTTCCCGCGTCAGCCGACGACCTTCTTCAGGGCGTCGCCGAGGGCATCGGCTTCGTCCGGAGTCAGCTCGACAACAAGCCGACCGCCGCCTTCGAGCGGAACGCGCATGACGATGCCCCGCCCCTCCTTGGTCACCTCGAGCGGGCCGTCGCCCGTCCGCGGCTTCATGGCCGCCATGCTCGTTCCCCTTCCTGAAACCAGCTCATCGCAGCCGACAACCCAGGTGTCACCGGCATCGAACACATTGCTTCCAGGTCATTATCCCGCATGGCGGGACCCGATGACCAACATCGGTCGGCATCGCTTGCGCAACGCGCTCTCTCAAAACCACGCAAAGCGGCGATCCGCCTGCGATACTTCGCCACCGCCCACGGGCCCGGAGCCGAAGATTGTTTGACGCAGGTCACATGTTCGCCCCCGACGAACTCCGCCATGCTGGGCCTGAACACCACTCTTTGAGCCGTAAAGGGGACCTGCCATGGCCGACTCCGTGCTGTACGAGGTGAGCGACGGACTCGCGACGATCACGATCAACCGGCCCGAGGCCATGAACGCGATGAACACCGAGGCCAAGGTCGCTCTCCGGGACTCGGCCCGGGCAGCCGCCGCCGATCCCGCCGTACGGGCGGTACTGCTCACCGCGTCCGGGCGCGCCTTCTGCGTGGGTCAGGACCTCAAGGAGCACATCTCGCTCCTCGCCGAGGACCGGGAGCACGGCACCGACCGCACCATGAACACGGTGCGGGACCACTACAACCCCATCGTGCGGGCTCTCACCGAGATGCCGAAGCCGGTCGTGGCCGGGGTCAACGGCGTGGCCGCGGGCGCGGGCCTGGGCTTCGCCCTCGCCGCGGACTACCGGGTCGTCGCCGACAACGCCAAGTTCACGACGTCCTTCGCGGGCGTCGCGCTGACCGCCGACTCCGGGGTGTCCTGGACGCTGCCCCGACTGATCGGCCAGAGCCGCGCCGCCGACCTGCTGCTCTTCCCGCGCTCGTTCTCCGCGCAGGAGGCATACGAGCTGGGTATCGCGAACAAGCTGATCCCCGCGGCCGACCTGGCCGCCGAGGCCACCGCGGTGGCCCGTGCGCTGGCCGAGGGCCCGACCGTGGCGTACGCGGCCCTCAAGGAGTCCCTGGCTTACGGCGCAGGTCACACGCTCGGCGAGGCGCTGGCCAAGGAGGACGAGCTCCAGACGAGGGCGGGCGCGTCGGAGGACCACACGATCGCTGTCCAGGCTTTCATCGCCAAGGAGAAGCCGAAGTATCTCGGCCGCTAGGAACGGGAGCCGGCTCCGCGCACGACACAGTCGCTCAGGTGGTCGTCGACGAGACCGCAGGCCTGCATCAGCGCGTACGCCGTCGTGGGTCCGATGAAGCGCAGACCGCGCTTCTTGAGGGCCTTCGCCAGCGCCGTGGACTGATCGGTGACCGCGGGGACGTCGGCGGTCGTGCGCGGGGCAGGCCGCTTCGCCGGATCCGGGGCGTACGACCAGATCACTGTGTCCAGTTCACCGGCAGGCCAGTCGGCGAGCACGCGCGCGTTGGCGAGCGTCGCCTCGATCTTGGCCCTGTTGCGGATGATCCCGGCGTCGGCGAGGAGGCGTTCCTTGTCGGCGTCGGTGTACGCCGCCACGGATGCGATCTTGAAGTCGTCGAAGGCGGTACGGAAACCCTCGCGGCGGCGCAGAATAGTGATCCAGGACAGGCCGGACTGGAAGGCCTCGAGGCAGAGGCGCTCGAACAGGGCGTCGTCGCCGTGGACCGGACGTCCCCACTCCTCGTCGTGGTAGGTGACGTAGTCCTCCGTGGACAGGCCCCACGGGCAGCGCAGCTTCCCGTCGGGCCCGGGAACGGCGTCGCCGGTCACCGGTCGCGCTCCTCGCCCGGCTTGGTGAACAGGTCGGGGCCGCCCACCGCCCGGGCCTGCGCGCCGGCCAGCGCCGACTCCAGCTCGGCGATACGGGCGTCCCGCTCGGCGAGCTCCGCACCGAGGCGGCTCAGCACATCGTCCACGTCCGACATCCGGTAGCCGCGGGGCGATACCGGGAGCCGGACCGCCTCGACGTCCGCACGGCCGACCGGCCGGCCGGCCGGCAGCGGGTCCACCAGCTGCTCCGGGGCCGCCTCCGGCAGGGCCGCGCTGTCGCCGCCGCCGACCACGGCGAGGGTGACCGCGGCGACGACCACGACCATCGCGATCAGCAAGAACAAGAACACGAGCGAGCCTCTCCCCAAGCGGAAACTGTCCGGTGCTGATCGTGCCACGACAGTCTGGGAGTTAGGGTCGCAGGCGACCGACCTGAGGAGGAAAACCGCTGATGCTGCGGCTGGGACGGCGCGAATTCGACGCGCACGAGCCGGTGATCATGGCGATCGTGAACCGGACGCCGGACTCGTTCTACGACCAGGGCGCTACGTTCCGCGACGAGCCCGCGCTCGCCCGCGTCGAGCAGGCGGTGTCAGAGGGTGCTGCCATCATCGACATCGGTGGGGTGAAGGCCGGTCCCGGCGAGGAGGTGACGGCCGAGGAGGAGGCGCGGCGCACGGTCGGATTCGTGGCCGAGGTGCGCAGACGGCATCCGGATGTCGTCATCAGCGTCGACACCTGGCGGCACGACGTGGGCGAGGCGGTCTGTGAAGCGGGCGCGGATGTGCTGAACGACGCGTGGGGCGGGGTGGACCCGAAGCTGGCGGAGGTCGCCGCGCGGTACGGAGCGGGTCTGGTGTGCACGCACGCGGGTGGCGCGGAGCCGCGGACACGGCCGCACCGGATCGCGTACGACGACGTGGTGGCCGACATTCTGCGGGTGACGGTCTCCCTGGCGGAGCGGGCGGTCGAGCTCGGCGTCCGCAGGGACGCGATCATGATCGACCCGGGCCATGACTTCGGGAAGAACACCAGGCACAGCCTGGAAGCGACGCGCAGGCTCGGGGAGCTGACGGAGACGGGCTGGCCGGTGCTGGTCTCCCTGTCGAACAAGGACTTCGTCGGCGAGACGCTCGACAGGCCGGTGAAGGAGCGCGTGATCGGCACGCTGGCGACGACGGCGGTGTCGGCGTGGCTGGGCGCGCAGGTCTACCGCGTCCACGAGGTGGCGGAAACGAAGCAGGTCCTGGACATGGTGTCGGCGATCGCGGGCCACCGGGCACCGGCGGTGGCGAGGCGGGGGCTGGCGTAGGGGCGCGGGACGGGGGCGCCCGCAGCGGGCTGCTCCCGCCCCTCCCGTCACCGGGGCTCCGCCCCGGACCCGCTCCCCCATCGCCGGAAGGGCTTGAAAACAAGCCCCTCCGGCCACCTCAGTGGCCGGTCTCCTTCGTGACCAGCGCCACCGCCTCCTCCACGTCGTCCGTCACGTGGAACAGGAGCAGGTCCCTCTCGGACGCCTTGCCCTGCGCCACCACCGTGTTCCGCAGCCAGTCCAGCAGCCCGCTCCAGTACTCCGTGCCGAACAGCACGATCGGGAAGCGTGTGACCTTGCGGGTCTGGACGAGGGTCAGCGCCTCGAACAGCTCGTCCAGCGTGCCCAGTCCGCCCGGCAGGACCACGAAGCCCTGCGCGTACTTCACGAACATCGTCTTGCGGACGAAGAAGTAGCGGAAGTTCACGCCGATGTCGACGTGTGGGTTGAGCCCCTGCTCGAAGGGGAGCTCGATGCCGAGGCCCACCGAGATGCCGTGGGCCTCCCGAGCGCCCTTGTTCGCCGCCTCCATCGCGCCCGGGCCGCCGCCCGTGATCACCGCGAAGCCTGCCTCGACCAGCGCCCTGCCGAGCCGGACCCCCGCGTCGTACTCAGGGGTGCCCGGTCCCGTACGGGCCGAGCCAAACACGCTGATGGCGCTGGGCAGTTCGGCGAGCGCGCCGAAGCCTTCCACGAACTCCGACTGGATGCGCATGACCCGCCAGGGATCGGTGTGCACCCACTCGGAGTCGCCCTCCGTGTCCAGCAGCCGCTGATCCGTGGTGCCGGGCTGCACCTGTTCCCTACGGCGCACCACCGGTCCCAGCCGCTGCTCCCCCAGCGCCCGCAATCCCTCGGTTCCCTCGGGGTCGCCCATGGCCTGCTCCCTCCGCCGCACATCGTTGCTTTGAGTCAGGGTAGGTCGGAGAACGTTACGAAAGGTGAAATCGGGGCGGTCAGGAAGTGAGCCAGTCCCTGAGCCGGTCCTCGCAGTGGGTGATCTTCTCCACCGCGACATGCTCGTCCCGCTTGTGGGCGAAGAGCGCGTCGCCGGGTCCGTAGTTGACCGCGGGCACGCCGAGGGCGCTGAAGCGTGAGACGTCCGTCCAGCCGAACTTGGGCTGAGCCGTCCCGCCGACGGCTTCCATGAAGGCGGCGGCTGCCGGGTGCGAGAGGCCGGGCAGCGCGCCGCCCGTGTGGTCGTCCACGATGAACTCCGTGACCCCGCAGTCCGCGAAGACCTCGTGCACATGGGCCTCGGCCTCCGCCATGCTCCGGTCGGGCGCGTAGCGGTAGTTGACCACCACGGTGCACTCGTCGGGGATGACGTTGTTGGCGACGCCCGCCTCGATCCGTACCGCGTTGAGCCCCTCCCGGTACTCAAGACCGTCGATCACGGGCCGGCGCGGCTCGTACGCGGCGAGCTTCGCCAGGATCGGCGCGGCCGCATGAACGGCGTTGGACCCCATCCAGCTGCGCGCGGAGTGGGCCCGCTCCCCCGTAGTGCGGAGCAAGACCCGCAGCGTGCCCTGGCAGCCGCCCTCGACCTGGGCGTCGGACGGCTCGAGCAGTACGGCGAAGTCACCCTCCAGCCAGTCGGCATGGGCATCTGCCACATGACCCAGACCGTTGAGGTGTGCGGCGACCTCTTCGTTGTCGTAGAAGACGAAGGTGAGGTCGCGGTTCGGCTCGGGGACGGTCGCGGCGATCCGCAGCTGTACAGCCACGCCCGACTTCATGTCGCTCGTGCCACAGCCCCACAGCACGCCGTTCTCGTCGAGCCGGGACGGCACGTTGTCGGCGATCGGAACCGTGTCGATGTGCCCGGCCAGCACGACCCGCTCGGCGCGGCCGAGGTCCGTCCGGGCCACGACGTTGTTGCCGTAGCGGTCGACGGTGAGGTGCGGCAGGCCACGCAGCGCCTGCTCGATCGCGTCGGCGAGCGGCTTCTCCTCACCGCTGACCGAACGGAAGTCGACCAGGCGGGCGGTGAGCGCCGGAGCATCAAGGGTGAGGTCAAGCACGGTTTCGGGCATGGCTCCGACCTTAACGCGGGCTCCAGTACGGTGGGCGGCGTGCCTGAGACCGCCTCTCCCCTCCGGCGCGGCCGCCTCCTGCGCATCGCAGCCGCGCTCTCAGTGCTGCTGGCACTCATCGGCTATGTCGTCGTGCAGTACGTCACCGGCGGCGGCGCTCCGCGCTGCACGGTGCGTACGGCCGCAGGTGCGGGCTCCACGTACGAGCTCAGCGCCGAACAGGCCGCGAACGCCGCGACGATCTCCGCGGTCGGCACCACGCGCGGCATGCCGGAGCGCGCGGTCACCATCGCGCTCGCGACCGCACTCCAGGAGTCGGGACTGCGCAACATCAAACATGGCGACCGGGACTCGCTCGGGCTCTTCCAGCAGCGTCCGTCGAAGGGGTGGGGCACGGCAGGGCAGATCCTCGACCCCGTCTACGCCTCCGGGAAGTTCTACGAGCACCTCGCCGAGGTCCCCGGCTACTCGCGGCTGCCGCTGACTGTCGCGGCACAGCGTGTGCAGCGCAGCGGCTTCCCGCAGGCGTACGCGAAGCACGAGCCGGACGCCACACTGCTTGCGGCTGCGCTGACCGGCCGCGCGACCCGGGCCCTGACCTGCGATCCGGGCAGGGGCGACAAAGCGGGCGACGCGTCGAAGGTACGGGCCGAGCTGGTGCGCGCGTTCGGGTCCGAGGTGCTGCCGAAGGCCGGCGCCCCGGGCCGGACGGGCGCCCCGGCGCCGCGCGAGGTGTCCGTACCGGTGCGGACGACGATCGGGACGGACGGCGGCGGGGCGGCACAGCGGGGCTGGGAGCTGGCGCACTGGGCGGTGGCGCGGGCGGACGGGCTGCGCATAGACGAGGTCTCGTACGCGGGCCGGGTGTGGAGCGCGAAGGAGTCCGGGAAGGGCTGGCGGGCGGCGGGCGCCACGTCGGCGGAGACGGGCGCGCGGGGCTCCGGGGGAAACTCCGGCACGGACTCCCACAAGGCTTCCGGCGCGGATTCCCCTACCGGCGAAGTCCGAATTCACCTCGCACGGTAGTCCGCGTCACACCTCGAACGAGGTGCTCCGGTCGCCTCCGGACAAAGTGTCGGCCTGCCGTTCGCGCCGGTAGCGATCAGTCCCTCAAACTCCTTGCGGGCAAAGAGGAGTGACGATTCGGCACACCATTGCACAATGGAATGTTTGCCCGTCTTTATCCGAAGATGATAATGCGACGCATTGCCAACTCTTTACCTTCGCTCACCGCAACTTCTCCCGCCCCCCGAGCGGTTGTCATTGCGTCCGAACGCCGGACCTGCGGCACTGCCGGTCCGGCGGCGCCGGTCCGGCACCGGACAGACACCATTCCGCACGTTCTTCTCGCCTCAAGGAGCATCATGTCCCTCCCCCTGACCCGTCGGATCGCCCGTGCCGCGCTGCTCATCGCGGCGGGTGCAGCCCCCGTGGTCGGTGCGGTCGGCTCCGCAAGCGCCGCGGACCTTCCTCAGGCCCCCATCGGCGGCCTGACCGCGCTCGACGCGGACGGCGCCGGCGGCACTGTCGACGGTGCCACGCAGAAGACCTCCGACCTGGCGGGCAAGACCGGTGGCGACGCGGTCGAGCAGGCCGTCCCGGCCGCCGGCAAGACCGTCGGCAAGGCGGGCGGGACGGCGGCCCCCGTCGCCCAGAAGGCCGCCGGTGACACCGCGGGCGGCGCGGGTGACGTCGTGGGCGCGACCGCCGGCACCACGACCGAGCGGCTCGGTGGCAGCGGCCTGCAGGCCGACTCGCTCGGTGGCGACAGCCTGCCCACCGAGCAGCTGCCGGTGACGCCCCTGCCGCTCGGCTGACGATCCGCACGCGAAGGGTCCCGGGAGTACGAACTCCCGGGACCCTTGCGCATGTTCGGCCGAGGCGTGTTCCGCCGAGACTCGCCCAGCCGCGAAGTGTTCAGTCGCGAAGTGTTCAGTCGCGAGGTGTCGGGCCGAGACGCTTCACCGCGGCCTCGACCCGCTCGTCCGTCGCGGTGAACGCCACACGTACGAAGCGCTCGCCCGCCGTTCCGTAGAAGTCGCCGGGCGCGACCAGGATGCCCAGCTCCGCCAGGTGCGCCACCGTGTCCCAGCACGGCTGGTCACGCGTTGCCCACAGATAGAGGCTGGCCTCGCTGTGCTCGATCCGGAAGCCGTGCGCCTCCAGGGCCGTACGCAGCGCCGCGCGCCGGGCCGCGTACCGCGCCCGCTGCTCCGAGACATGTGTGTCGTCGCCGAGTGCCGCGACGGTGGCGGCCTGCACCGGCGCCGGGGTCATCATCCCGCCGTGCTTGCGGATCTGGAGCAGCTCACCGAGCACGCTCTCGTCGCCCGCGATGAAGGCGGCTCGGTACCCGGCCAGGTTGGAGCGCTTGGAGAGCGAGTGGACGGCGACGACGCCCTCGTACGTACCGCCGCAGACGTCCGGGTGCAGGACCGAGACCGGCTCCGCCTCCCAGCCCAGCTCCAGGTAGCACTCGTCGCTGAAGACCAGCACGCCGTGCTCGCGCGCCCACGCGACGATACGGATCAGCTCGTCCTTGGCCAGCACCCGGCCGGTCGGGTTGGAGGGCGAGTTGAGCCAGAGCAGCTTCAGGCCGGTGGGGTCGAGCCGGGTCGGGTCGTCGTAGACCACGGCCTCCGCACGGGCCAGCCGCGCGCCGACCTCGTACGTCGGGTAGGCGAGCCGCGGGTAGGCGACCTTGTCGCCGGGGCCGAGACCGAGCTGGGTCGGCAGCCAGGCCACCAGCTCCTTGGAACCGACGACGGGCAGAACGTTCGTATGCGCGACATCGACGGCGCCCAGCCGCCGCTCGACCCATCCGGTGAGCGCGTCACGCAGCCCGGCCGTTCCCCACACCGTCGGATAGCCGGGCGAGTCGGCGGCCTCGACGAGCGCCTTCTGGATCAGCTCGGGGACGGGGTCGACGGGCGTGCCCACGGAGAGGTCCACGATGCCGTCGGGATGGGCCGCGGCCGTAGCCTTGTACGGCTCGAGCTTGTCCCACGGAAAGACGGGAAGGCGCGAAGAGACTCGCGAAGAGACTGCGGACACAGGGCTTCTCTTTCTCGTACTCGTGCGTACCTCGTGCACAGGGCGTCAAATGCCTCGGTCCCGTACGGACGACGAACCGTACGGGACCGGGGGCGACGCACTAGCGGGCCGCGTACTACTGGTTCTGCGGCGGCAGTGCGGCAATAAAGGGGTGGTCGCGCTCGATCAGGCCGAGCTTGGAAGCACCGCCGGGCGAACCGAGCTCGTCGAAGAACTCGACGTTCGCCTTGTAGTAGTCCTTCCACTCCTCCGGAGTGTCGTCCTCGTAGAAGATCGCCTCGACCGGGCAGACCGGCTCACAGGCCCCACAGTCGACGCATTCGTCCGGGTGGATGTACAAGGACCTGGCGCCCTCGTAGATGCAGTCGACGGGGCACTCCTCGATGCACGCCTTGTCCTTGACGTCGACACAAGGCTGCGCGATGACGTAGGTCACGCTGTCGTTCCTCCTCGGTAGGGCTGGCATTGCGCGGGAGCGCGGCGTCGTCGATGCCCGCCCCTAGTATCTCCGTTCCTGGGCACGATCCGAACAGGAGGGGCTCGCAGAGCTGTGGAATTCACTGGCGGCGGACGGTTCAAGGTCCGTATTACACCCATTGACGTGGGTAAACGAGTGTCTGTGAGGTGCTTGATCGACTCCGGCTCCGGGGCCGGGAGGTTCACCGACACGGTCGGCGTTCTCACATCATGGAACAAGGGTGTGCTGCTGATCACACGCCGAACCGGAGAGACTGTCCGTATCCCGGAATCGTCCCTGGTCGCGGGCAAGGTCGTGCCCGCCGCGCCGGCCCGCCGACGCGGTCCCGCGGCGGATTTCGAGGAGCTCGCCGGGGTCGTCGCGCGCGCCTGGCAGCCGGTGGAGAGCGAGCGGCTCGGCGGATGGGAACTGCGGGCGTCCGCCGGATTCACCCGGCGCGCGAACTCCGTGCTCCCGCTCGGTGACCCCGGGCTTCCTCTCGACGAGGCGCTGGCGCGTGTGCGTGCGTGGTACGAGGAGCGGGATCTGCCGGCGTATGTACAGACCGCGACCGGGGCGGCGGGCACTCAGGAGGAGCTCTGCGCGGAGCTGGAGGCGCGCGGCTGGCATCCCGAGGTCTCGGCGGAGGTACGGATCGGGGCCCTCGCCCCGATCGGCGACCTGGACGCGGATGTGGCGCGGGTCCGGCTGGCGCGCTCCTTCGACGAGGCGTGGCTGCAGCGCTATCACCGGTTCGGCGTACCAGGACCGCATGTACTGAAGGTGCTGGGCAGCGGCCCGTCGGTGTGGTTCGCCTCGGTGGCCGGTGAAGGGGCGGTGCCGGCGGCGATCGGCAGGTGTGTGATCGACGGCCGCTGGGCGGGCTTCATGGCGGTGGAGGTGGACCCGGCGTACCGGCGCCAGGGCCTGGCGACCACGGTGATGACCGCGCTGGCGCGGCGCGCGCTGGAGGAGGGCGCGTCCGCGGCGTGGCTGCAGGTGGAAACTGAGAATGACGGGGCGCGCGCGCTGTACGAGGCGATGGGGTTCGCGACCCACCACCGCTACCACCACTTCCGATCTGCGTAGACGGGTACGAGTCGCGTATGCACGACGAATCCGCCGGCAGGCCCGCCGGCCGGCCCGACTGGCGTCAGCAGTTCGCCGAGGAGGCCCGCGCGGAGCGCGCGGACCTCGCGTTGATGTGCCTGCTGGTCGGCGCGGAGGCCGACCCCTCCGTGGACGAGGCCGTTCTGGACGCGGCCCAGATCGAACTGGACCGGCTCGCCGGACTGCTCCCCTTCGGCCTGACCGATCCGCACGCGTGGGCCACGGCGCTGGCCGAGCTCCTGGGCGGGCGCTGTGATTTCGGCGGCTCGCCCGCCGACTACCAGCGCCTGGAGTCCTCACTGCTGCACGAGGTACTGCGCCGCCGCAGGGGCCTGCCGATCCTCCTCTCGGTGGTCTGGATCGAGGTCGCCCGCCGGGCGGGCGCGCCGGTGTACGGGGTGGCCCTGCCGGGCCACTTCGTCGTGGGCTTCGGCGACCCGGAAAAGCAGGTGCTCGCGGACCCCTTCGCGGGCGGCCGTGTGCTGACGGGCCCGGACGCGGAACTGCTGGTGGCGGGCGCTACGGGAGCACCCATGGACCCTTCGATGCTGTTGCCGGCGGACCCGGTCGACGTGGTCGTGCGCATCCTGAACAACATCCGTGCCTGGGCCGCGACCCGCCCGGAACGCTCGGACGTCGCACTGTGGGCGGTCGAGCTGTCCCTCCTGCTGCCCTCGCATCCGGCGCGACTGCGCTACGAGCGGGCTCAACTGCTCGTACAGCGCGGGGAGTTCCTGACGGGGGCGGCGGAGCTGGATGCGTACGCGGATGTGGTGGCGGCGGTGGACCAGACCGCGGCGGACACGATCAAGGGGAAGGCGCGGGCAGCGCGGGCGATGCTGAACTGAGTCCCGGACACCCTGATCGTTCGGTATATCCCGCGCGTCCCGTCTGTCCCGGGCGTCCCGCGTGTCCCGGGCGGCCTGAGCGTCCCGGTGTCACACTCGCGCGCCGTCGCGACTCTCAGGATGCCGGGCGCCCCCGTTCGTGGACGCCCGCGCTCGGCGTCCCAAAGGCCGCGGCCGCACTCGGCCTACTCATCGGCTTCTGGCTCCCGTCACTCGACACGGCGGCGGCAGTCGGCCTCGTGCTCATCTCCGTCTGCGCGGTCGTGACTCATTTGCGGGTGCGGGACTACACGTTCGGGCTGCACTACCCCGTCCCTGGCGCCGGCCGTTGCAACTCTGACGCTCAGTCTGTTGTGACGTGAATCCGCATTGATCATTTACGCGGCCGCATGAGACCGTATTCGCACATGCATTCTGCGAACGGCGTCTCAAACGGGGGGACTTCAAGCCGTGGCTGTGACCGTGCCGGACTGGGCCGACACTCTGCTGGATCTGATCGGCGTCTCGTGGCCGAACGTCGATGAGGACGCGTACCGCGATATGGCGGACTCCTTGCGGGAGTTCGCCGAGGACCTGGAGGACGACGGGCAGCTCGCCAACAACCACGTACAGAGGCTCCTAATTCGTGAGTAGGCGGTTCCAGCTCGGCCCGGAGTGGGCTGCTGGACTGTCGAGATGGGCTGGGTTCGTGGTGGTCCCGTGGGCGCCGGGCTGACCCCTATGTGTTCCGGGTCCGTCGAGGCCTTGGACGCCCTCAACGAGCACTGGGGAAAGGTCAAGGACAAGCACCTCAAGGACGTCGCCTCGGCGGCGCGCACGATCGCGGGCGCGCTGGACACCGCCGCCGGGGCGATCGAAGTCATGAAAGGCGCCGCGCTGGTCCAGCTCGGCTACCTGGCGAGCGAGGCCGGGATCGCCATCTCCCTGATCCCGGTCACGGGCGGTCTGTCCGCGCTGATCGGCGCCGGGGCGATGCGTGCGACCCAGGAGGTCGTCAGGCGCCTGATCAAGGAGTGCGTGGAGGAGGCGGTCGGCTATGTCATCGAGGCGATGACCGAACCGGCCGTCGCAGCCCTCGAAGGCCTCGCCGCCGACCTCGTCGTCCAACTCGGCGCCACTGCACTGGGGTTGCAGGAAGGCGTCGACCTCGACCAGGCCAAGCAGGCGGGCAAGGACGGCTTCAACGAAGGCGTGCAGGGCTCCAAGGAGGCGATGCACCTGGCCTCCGCCGGGGGCTCGGGCGGCGGAGGCGGCAAGGGCAAGGGCGTCCATATCGAACACGGCGAGCACGACCACGCCTCCACCCAGCTCAACGGCGTCAGCGTCAACATCCACGGCAAGACCGCCGGCAAGCTCACCAAGGCCAAGTCCCATCACGGCCGCACGCGCGGCCGCGACAGCATCGCCGAGGCCATCGACCCGGTCGCGGACAAGGCCATGGACGCCCTGGAGAAGGCCGTCAAGACCATGGGGAACCATGTCGGCAAGACGCTGCCCAAGGCCGTCAAGCAGATCTCCAAGGACCACAAGAACAACGACGACGACATCGGCGCCCGCTTCGCCAAGCAGCGCAAGGGCGACGGAAAGGACGGCGGTAAGAACGGCAGGAGTGACGGCCCCTCGTCGCGCAAGAAGCCGGACTCCCTGCGCAAGGCCAAGGACGAGCCCCGCCGCAAGGGCATCTCCCTCGAGAAGAAGAAGTGCGAGAACGACCCGATCGACGTCGCGACGGGCGAGATGACGCTCCCGCAGACGGACTTGTCACTGCCGGGCGTCCTCCCCCTCGTCCTGCGCCGCACACATCTGTCCGAGTACCGCTACGGCCAGTGGTTCGGCCGCAGCTGGGCCTCGACCCTCGACGAGCGCATCGAACTCGATCCGGTCGGCGGAGGCGCGGTCTGGGCGCGCGAGGACGGCTCACTCCTGATCTATCCGCGTCTGCCGCACCCCGACGACTCCGAGCCGGTCATGCCCCTGGAGGGCCCTCGCCTTCCGCTCTCGTACGGCGAACAGGACAACGCGGAGACGACATACCGCGTCACCGACGCTCACACCGGCCTGACGCGCTCTTTCACCGGCAGCCCGTACAACGGGTCCGCCGCGTACTGGCTCACGGAAGTCGAGGACCGCAACCTCAACCGCATCACTTTCGCCCGCCAGGGCGACGGCACCCCGACCGTCGTCTCCCACTCCGGCGGCTACATGGTCACGCTGACTTCCGGGGACGCCCGAATACGCGAACTCGCCCTGCGCACTCCCGACGGCCCGCTCACCGTCATGCAGTACGGCTACGACGACCTGGGCAACCTCACCGAGGTCATCAACTCCTCGGACCTGCCCCTACGCTTCACGTACGACCCCGACAGCCGCATCACGTCCTGGACCGACCGCAATGACTCGACCTTCCAGTACGTATACGACTCCGTCGGGCGAGTCATCCGCACGATCGGCCCGGACGGCTACCTGTCGTCGACCTTCGCGTACGACGTCCACGAGGAGACGGGCGACCGGATCACCCGCTACACGGACTCGACGGGCGCGACGAAGGTTTACCACCTCAATGACCACCTCCAGGTCGTGGCGGAGACGGATCCGCTGGGCAACACGGCCCGTCAGACCTGGGACCGGTACGACCACCTCCTGTCCCGCACCGACCAGCTCGGCCGGACCACCGCGTACACCTACGACGAACGAGGCAATCTCACCGACGTCGCGCACCCGGACGGCACCTCGGCCACGGTCGAGTACAACGAGCTGAACCAGCTCACCGCCGTCACCGGACGGCGCCGTGTCGCGTCAGGAGTACGACGAGCGCGGCAACCCGGTCCTCTTCACCCGCCCCAACGGGACGACGACCCGGCTTACCCATGACGCACGCGGCCATCTCACGGGTGTCGACGACTCCCTGGGTGCCCTGGACCGGCTGCGTTGCGACGCGGCCGGCCTCCCGCTGGCGATCCGCGGCCCGCTCGGCACGGTTACCCGCTACGCGCGCGACGCGTTCGGCCGCGCGGTCCGGATCACCGATCCGCGCGGCCGCGTCACCGAGTTGGAGTGGACCGTCGAGGGCAAGCTCGCCCGCCGCACCGATCCGGACGGCTCGCAGCAGTCCTGGACGTACGACGGCGAGGGCAACTGCCTTGTCCACACGGACGCGATGGGTGGCGAAACCCGCTTCGAGCACACCCACTTCGATCTGGTCTCCGCCCGCACCACACCGGACGGCGCGCGCCACAAGTTCGCCCACGACACCGAGCTGCGCGTGTCGCGCGTCACCAACCCCCAGGGCCTCACATGGAGCTACGCGTACGACCAGGCCGGCCCGGCCGTCAGTGTCGGCGGTCGTGACTCGGGGATGACAGATGTCATGCACGCGGCCGTGACAACAGGGGTTGAGCGCGGGTGCGGAG
The DNA here is from genome assembly GCF_035918095.1 of Streptomyces sp. NBC_01750. Lineage (NCBI taxonomy): Bacteria > Bacillati > Actinomycetota > Actinomycetes > Kitasatosporales > Streptomycetaceae > Streptomyces > Streptomyces sp. NBC_01750. The sequence continues at coordinate 5,809,330 of NZ_CP109137.1, read as the reverse complement.
ACCGCGTTGGTTCGCCGTGGCCGCCCGGTCGCCGGTTCGCCCGGTCTGTTCGCCCGGTCGCCGGTTCACCCGGTCTGTTCGCCCGGTCTGTTCGTCATCGACCGCCGGACGGGCTCGGAGTGAGCCGTCCGGCGATCGGTGACAGAACTAGCTCGGGTCGAGCGCTATCTCGCTGACGCGCTCGGTCGGCGACTTGCCGCGCAGCGCCGTTCCCATGGCCTGGGCGACGTCGTCCGCGGAGAGCTGGTGCTTCTTGCCGTCACCCTTGGTGATCATGACGCCGTCGAAGACACCGTCGAGGAGGTCGTCGATCGCCTTCTTGTCGTAGACCTCGACGAGCTTGCCGTCGATCGCCTTCATGGAAAGGATCTTGGGCAGCGACTTCGCCGGTCCGAACTGGATCTGCTTGCCACCCGCCTTGATGGTGATCAGGCCGGACATCGCGGGCTCTGCGAAGTCCTTCATCGCCCGGTCGAGCTCGGCCTTCTTGATGGTCGGCTCGCGGGTGGCGACGGGCAGCTGGACGACGTTCGGCCTGCCGGTCTCGACCTGGGCGCGGTAGGCGTCCTTGACCGAGATCATCGAGCGGCCCACGTCCAGCGTCTGACCCGCCTTGCCGGGTATGGCGACGGCCTTGCCGGGCTCGAATTTGATCGTGCCCTCGGAAGCCGAGCCGGAGACGCCCGCCAGGTCGGTGAGCGCGACGCCCAGCTTTTCCTCGTCGACCAGGATCACCGGTTCGGCGGCACGCTCGGCGCCGAGGAGGGAACCGATCACCGAGACCGGGTTGTAGTCGCTGCCCGCGGCGGCGCGAACGGTGGCCTGGCTGTCCAGGGAGAGTCCGGCCTTGTCCGGGGCGAGCTGCTCCTTCTTGCCGCCCACCGTGAGCTGGAGCGGCCCGGCAGCGCGCTTGCCGAGGGCGGCGTCGAGCTTGCTGACCGCCTGCTCCTTGGTGCCGCCGCCGATGTCGACGCCGAGCACCGTGGTGCTCTTGGGTACGTCGGAGTGATTGATCAGCAGGCCGGCGCCGTAGGCGACGGCGAGCAGGCCGACCACACCGGCTCCGGCGAGCACCAGCTTGGAGCGGCCCTTCTTGGCGGGCGCGGACCTGGGGCTGGGAGCGGGCCTGGCGGCGGCGGGCGCGGGCACCACGGGACCGGCGGGGCCGCCGGGTCCACCACCGGGACCACCGGGGAACTCCGGTGCGGAGAAGTCCCCCTCGTCGAAGCCCTGCTGGCCGGAGCTGTGGGGCGCCAGCGGGTTCGGACCGGTGCCGGGGCCGGAGAGCGGGCCGCCGAGAGGCGGGAAGGGCGAGCGGTGCTCCGGTGGGACCACGGGGATGCCACTGGTCAGCGTGTCACCGGAGACATGGCTGCCACCGGGCTCGGGGGCGGGCTGCTGAGGGGTGAGCACCGCGGTGTCGTCGGACATCCGGGGCGCGCCACCGGGACCGGGACCGCCGAAAGCTGGACCGGGGGGACCGCCAGGACCCGGTACGCCGGGAACGCCGGCTCCCGGACCACGCTGGCCGCCCGCACCGGCAACGCCCGCGCCGGGAACGCCGGCTCCCGGACCGCCGGGGGGCCGGCCGAGCGGCATGCTGCCGGTGACCGGTCCCGTCGTCGGCCCGGTGGGGCCGAGGGACGCGCCGGGCGGACGTACACCCAGCGGAGGCATGCTGCCCCCGGGAGCGAAGCCGTTCGCGCCGGAGGCAGGGCCGTCCGCGTTCGCGGCGAGGTCGCTGAGCGAGCCGCCACCGCGCGGCGCTCCGGGCCCGCCGTTGCCGGGACCGCTGTTCGCCGGTCCGCCCTGGCCGGGAATGTTCACACCGGGACGGCTCTGACCGGGACCGTCCTGCCGGCCGTCCGAGAAGTACGGGAGACCGGCACCGGGACCGCCGCCGTTCGCGCCGGCGCCCGGCCCCGTGGGCGCGGCAGGAGCGGACTGCTGTCCGGCCGAGGCCGCCAGACCCGCCCCATTCGTGCCCGAAGCCGGATTCGTACCCGAAGCCGGACTCGTACCCGAAGCCGGACTCGACTTGCGCGGTGCGAACCAGTCGCTGGTCGGCGCCTTCTCCTCGGCCGCCGGCTCCGCCGCAGGCGCGGCAGGCTGCTCCGGCGCGTCGGGCCGCCGTGTGCTGCCCGTGCGCTCGCTGTCCTGTCTGGCCGAGGCGGCGTCCACGTCGCTCATCGGCGTACGCATCACGACCGGCGGGATCGGCCGCGAACCCGGGATGTTGATCCGGATACGCGTCGTCAGCGTGGTCTCGGTCCTGGGCTCGTCAGGCTGCGGCTCGGGAGCCACGTCGGCGGCCTCGTCCGGAGCGCCCTGCGGAGGATGCAGCGACGGATACTGGCGGGATCCGTACGGCGGTGTCCCCGAGGGGTACGCGGCTCCACCGCGCCCCTGGGGGCCGGAGGACGAACTGTCAGTTTCACGACTCAAAGCAGGTTCTCCCGGTTGGCTCCGCCGCCCGTTTCTTACTGGATAGCTACTGCTGCGGGCGGCTCGGCGGCGCGCACCACCATACTGGCCGCTGCCGACAGACACCCCGGGACTGTGGAAAGCGACATTTCCGCCGACCGTACGGGCATGGTCAGTTCAGTGGCTTCCCACCCCTTGGGGCGACCCACCATAGGGGCCTGCCGCCAGGACTGCATGGCGGGGGTCCCGCCCGAGGTGAGCGCGGTCTCCGGCACCTTGACCTCGCACACCCCGGAAAGCCACACAACCCGGGAAGAGTTGCTCCGCCCGGGCCCTACTTGCCGAGTCGGCCGGGCCCGCCACCCGGGTGCGGGGGCCGCGACATCGTGGCGCACATCACAGCCAACGCCATTCCGCCCAGCATGAAGACGAGCGGTCCGATCCCCGCGGAGAACAGCCCGTCGCCCTCCGGGCGTCCGATGCTGAGCAGCACGATCGCGAGCAGCCAGCCCACGGCCGGCGCCAGCACGCCGAGCTGCGTCCCGGTGGCCCGCAGCGAACCGTAGAACAGACCTGCCGTGGCAAGCAGGGCGAGCACCAACCCGCCGGGGAACCAGGCCCCTTGGACAAGTGAACCGGCGACGCCGATGAGCGCACCGAGAACGGCGAGTCCGAAGTAGGCGGCGATCCGGCCCGGCTTCGGCGACCGGGAGAGCCAGGCCCCCGGTACGTGCTGTCCGCCCGTGGATCCGCTCATGCCGGCACCCCCGCGAAGAGATCGTGTTCGCGCGCTCCGGCCGGTGCGCCGGACTCGCCCCGCACCAACTGGTAGTACTCGGTCGCGAAGATCGGCTGCCCCAGGTCGTTGGAGAGTGCGAAGAAGGGGCCGTCCACGGCGATTTGGGTGGCATGGGCGCGCATCGCCGCCGCCTTCTGTTCCGCGTACGCCGTGGCGTCGATTTCGGTGGTGATCTCGGAGTCGTCCACAACACCCGGAATGTCGTCGAGGGCCGCGATGCCCGGGAAGTCCGCACCGGCGGCGCGGAGGCGGGCGAAGCCCTCCTCCGCCACCGAGCGCGGCACCCGGTTCCAGTAGATCTTGGCGATGGTGTGCGCCTCGCCGAGGTCGCGCCGGAAGGCGGGATCGGCGGCCAGCTCGGCGGAGCGCATCGCGACCCGGTGCGCCTGGATGTGGTCGGGATGCCCGTAGCCGCCGTGCGGGTCGTACGTCACGAGCACCTGCGGACGCGCGGAACGAATCACCTCGACGAGATACGGGGCCGCCTCGTCCACATCGGTGTTCCAGAACGCGCCCTCGCGGTGGTTCTGCTCCACGCCCATCATCCCGGAGTCCCGGAACCGGCCGGGACCCGCGAGGAAGCGGTGGTCGGTGACGCCCAGCTCCTTCATCGCGGCGGCGAGTTCGCCGACGCGATGAACGCCCAGCCGGTCCTCCCGGTCGGGCGCGAGATGGGCGAGGTCGGGCGGGATGACCTCGCCCTCCTCACCGAGTGTGCAGGTCACCAGGGTGACCTGGGCGCCGGCGGCCGCGTACAGAGCCATCGTCGCGCCGTTGTTGATCGACTCGTCGTCCGGATGCGCGTGCACCAGGAGCAGACGACGGGCGGGAAGATCCTTCATACCGGACAGCCTACGAGGCCTGACCTTCGCTAGAACTTGATGCCGCCGATCATTCCGGCCACGTTTGTCGTGAGTTCGTTGATGGTGGGAGCAATGGACGAGCTTGCGAGATAGAACCCGAGCAACACGCAGACCGCCGCATGCCCACCCTTCAGCCCGGACTTCCGGACCAGCAGGAAGACGACGATCGCCAGCAGCACCACCGCCGAAATCGAGAGTGCCACGGCGGTTCACCTCCACAGATATTCGGTAGGGACGGGCAGGTTGCATGTGCCGGGGGGGTTCATACCCACCTTGCGCTACGGATCATAACTATCCGTACCAACGCATCGATCGGTGCACGGCAGCACATGGGGGCGCACGAACGCTAGGTTCGGTCGCATGACCTCGAGGCAGCAGCTCTCCTTCCCGCGTCAGTACGCCAGGACCCAGCGCTTCACGCTGGGCGCACCGCGCGCCTTCACCGTGTCCCCGGACGGCTCCCGGGTGGTGTTCCTCCGTTCGGCCTCCGGGACCGACCGGACGGGCCGGCTCTGGGTGCTGGAATTCGACGCGCGCGGACGCCAGGCCCAGGAACGCCTGGCCGCCGATCCGGACGCGCTGCTCGGCGGTGCCGCGGAGAAGCTGTCGGCGAACGAGCGGGCCCGGCGCGAGCGCAGCCGGGAGGGGTCGGCCGGCATCGTCGGCTACGCGGTGGACCAGGCGGCCGAGTTGGCGGCGTTCGCGCTGTCGGGGCGGCTGTACACGGCCGAACTGCGGGCCGGGACCACGCGCGAACTGCGGGTGCCTGGGCCGGTGATCGACCCCCGGCCGTCTCCCGACGGCCGCCATGTCGCCTATGTGGCGGGCGGCGCGCTGCGGGTGACCGGTGCGGAGGGGGAAGGCGACCGGGCGCTGGCCGAGCCGGAGGACGAGCAGAGCGCGTACGGTCTCGCGGAGTTCAT